>JAJZJC010000060.1 GCA_021810205.1 Actinomycetes bacterium | reverse complement strand
GTCGTTGCTGATCCATTCGCTGTAGAGCCCTGCCTGTTCTGGGGTGAGCCGGCGGTTGACCGTCCTGCCGTCGATCGTTTGGGTGACGTGCCAGTAGGGACCGTGTAGTCGAGGCGGATCGGCGTGACAGGCACAGTTGGCCTTGCCGCAGCGACCGGACCTCGAGGCGATGCTGCCTGCTGCGATGTAGCCGATGCCGGCGAGCTGGCGGGCGAGCTCGCGGTAGCGACGCTCGTAGGCATCGAGCCGGGCAGCGGTCCTCTTGTTCACCATCGCGATCTTCTCCCCGGGGGCGAGTATCCCACCTCCCGTGTCCTAGAGTGGTCACACTCTAGGACATGACCCGAGAGATGGGCAGTTCGAGTCCGCAGTCGAAGACGGCTGAGCGGCACGGGGTCAGCCCGCCCGGGTCACTGGCCGCGCTCTTGGGCGAGTTCCGGGGATGCTTCTCTGCATGGACCTTCCCGGTGTTCTGTGCGCTCGCCTGTGGGCTCGTCTCCCAGACCGCCGGCCGCACGGTGTGCGGAATGCTCGTCGGGGCCGGGCTGTCACAGACGTGGAGCCACCACCGGGCGCACCGGTTCTTCTCCGACGCCCGCTGGTCGATCGAGCACGTGTCTGCGGTCCTCACCCGTCTCGTCGTGCGGCTTCTTCTGGCGGACGATGCGGCGGTCACCATCGCCATCGACGACACGCTGTTCCACCGCCGAGGGCCCAAGGTCCACGCCGCCAGCTGGTTCCACGACGGCTCCGCGATCGGCAAAGCCGGGGTCGGGTATGGGAACAATTGGGTCATCTTGGCGATCGTGGTGCGCCTCGGGTTCCTCGACCGGCCGCTCGCTTTGCCGGTCGGGTTCGCGCTCGTCAAGAAGAACAGCGGCGACTCATCCCGCCTTGTCCTTGCCCGTCGGCTCGTGGAAGCGCTCAGTGCAGCCCTGCCCGGTCGGTGCATCCACGTGGTCGCCGACTCTGCCTACGCGGGCAAGGCGCTGCGTGGCCTGTCCGGGTCGGTGACCTGGACGACTCGATTGCGGTCCAACGCCTCGCTCTACGAGCTCGCACCCCCACGCACCGGTCGCCGTGGCCGTCCCCGCCTGAAGGGCACCAAGCTCTCCTCGCTCGCCGCTCTCGCTACCACCATGACGTTCGCTTCGAGCACGGTCACCCGCTACGGGGCGACCACGACCGTCTCAACCGCAGTGCTTCGCTGCCTCTGGTATCGCGTGTTCGGCCCACAACAGGTCCAGGTGGTGTTCGTCCGGGACAAGTCGAAGAACGGCTACGACATCGCTCTCGTCACCACCGACCTCGACGCCACCTCCGCCCAGGTCATCGAACGCTACGCCGCGCGCTGGTCGATCGAAGTCGCGATCGAAGACGCCAAACAACTCGGCGGCGTCGGCCAAGCCCGCAACCGGCTCGAGCGAGCAGTGCAGCGCACGGTCCCCTTCGGGCTCGTCGTGAACACCCTGGCGATCTGCTGGTACGCGACGGCCGGTCATCACCCCGGCGACGTCGAAGCGGCCCGAGCGCTCGCCCCGTGGTATCGGCAGAAGGTTCAGCCGTCGGTCCTCGACATGTTCGCCAAGCTCCGTCACGTGATCATCGCCGCGCAATTTCGACGGGTAGACCCTGCGCCGCTCACGTCACAGGAAATCTCCATCGTTCGCCTGGCCTGGGAGGGCGTGGCGGCGTAGGTGAGAAAGTCGAGAGATCGGCAGCGGCATCCTGCAGGAGATCCCGTTCCCGTGGCCCGTCGCCCGTGCGGTCCGTGAGCACCACGAGCGCCTCGATGGGTCCGGGTACCCTGACGGGCTCACCGGCGACGCCCTCTGTCTCGAAGCCCGGGTGATCGCCGTCGCGGACACCGTCGAGTCCGTCGCCTCCCACCGCCCCTACCGGCTCTCCCGGTCGCTCGAGACGGCCCTCGAGATCGTCACCGACAATGCCGGCATCCTCTACGACCCCGAGGTCGTCGCCGCCTGCACGGCGGAGTTCGACAGCGGCTTCACGCTTCCGGGCCATCCTGCCCCGTTGCTCGAGGACAACTGGGCGGGCGGGGACGTCCGAGCCTGACGTTCTCTGCGCGCCCCTCCGCCCGGCATCAAGGTCATCGGCGACCCATACTCGGAGGGTGCCCGACGACGCGTCGATTCGGATCGTGAGGCTTCGTGGCCTTTCCAGGTGCGGCCGCTCCACGACCCGCAGGATCGTGGCGGTAGCGGCGAAGACCCGCGACGTGGACCGCCTCGAGCGCCGCCTCACCGTCGAGCGGGTGGAGCCCGGCGTCCTGTGGTTCAGGGGCGACGTCGCCCTGGCCGAGATCGGCAACGTCCAGCCATGACGGGCCACGACGCGCGTCCTCCGCTCTTCGGACTCTCGGCGCAGCGCCTCTTGTGGCCCGGTGGCCAGCTCGAGCCCGGCGTGGTCTGGATCGACCCTGCCACGGGCACCATCGCCGACGTCGTCCGCGCGGGCCACGGCCCAGCCGGGACCCGCCCCGAGGACATCGCCGTCCGGCTCGTCGACCTCGGCGACTGCACGATCTCCCCGGGCTTCGTGGACATCCACGTCCACGGAGGCGCGGGCCACCAGGTGAACGGCGACTCCCCGACACAGGTGGCCGAGGCACTCGTCTCGTTGGCCGAGCTCCACGCACGGCACGGGACCACGTCGCTGCTGGCAACGACCGTCTCCGACTCCCCCGCCCGGCTCGCCGCCTCGGTCTCGGGCGTGGCACGGGTCGCACGCCAGCCTCCCCGCCGCGCCGCCCGCGTGCTCGGCTGCAACCTCGAAGGCCCCTTCATCTCGGCCCGGCGCGCCGGGGCGCACGAGCCCGAGGCCATTCGCGCCCCTGACCTCGCAGAGCTGTCCCGGCTGCTCGAGCTCGGCGAGGGAACGGTGCGCGTCGTCACGATCGCGCCCGAGGTCGACGGGGCGATGGCGCTCGTCGCCCCGTGCCTCGACGCCGGCGTCGCGGTCGCGCTCGGCCACTCCGACGCCGATTTCGACACCGCCCGAGCCGCCTTCGACGCGGGCGCGTCGCACGTCACCCACCTCTTCAATGCGATGGCCCCGTTCCACCACCGCCACCCGGGGCTCGCCGGGGCTGCGCTGCTCGAGGGACGCGTCACGCTCGAGCTCATCTGCGACCTCCACCACGTGCACCCTGGTGCGATCGCTCTGGCCGCCCAGGCGGCATCTGGGCGGATTGTGCTCGTGACCGACGCGACGCCACTCGCCGGCATGCCGCCGGGACGCCGACGTCTGGGGGACGTCGACGTCGAGCTCGTCGAGACACGCGTGGTCCTCGCGACGGACCGCTCGACCCTCGCAGGGAGCGTCCTCACGATGGAGCACGCGGTCCGCCACATGGTCGACGCCACGGGGATGCCCCTCGCCGACGCACTGCGCGCGGCGAGTGCGACCCCCATGCTCATCGCCGGCGCGCCCGCGCGCGGGCACGGAGCCTCTCGTGCCGGAGCCCTCGAGCCCGGCGCTCCCGCAGACCTCGTCGTCTTGGATCCCGACCTCGAGGTCGTCGCGACGATCGTCGCCGGTGCGGTGGCGTTCGCCCGAGACCAGCTGCTCACATGACGAGGCGGTGGAGGATCTCACCGCGCCGCCCCTCGAAGAGGAACGAGACCGGCTCGCCCGTCGCGATCGCAGGGACGAGGAGCATTTCCGCCGCAGGCGCCCCCATGAAGCCGTGCACCCACCCGCAGTCGAGCAACATTGTCCGAGGCCTCCGCTGAAGGCCTCTGGGTACGGATCCGACGGTGGGCGAGGGTCGGCGAGGGTCGGCGAGGGTCACGCCATCCGGCGAGGCGCCACGTCTCCCAGCCGGTCCCCTGCGATGCTGGCAGCGTCCTGTGCCCGCCAAGCCGAAGCGAGGGAACCGATCGTGCCTGCCTGGATCTGCGCGACGTGCGGCGTCCAACACGCAGACAGCATCCATGCTCCCGCGCGATGCGCCATCTGCGAAGACGAGCGGCAGTACGTCGGCGAGGGCGGCCAGCGGTGGACGACCATGGCCGAGCTCGCGGAGTCCCATGCGGTGGTCGTGAAGGAGGAAGAGCCGGGCCTGTTCGGCATCGGCATCGAGCCGCCCGTCGCGATCGGTCAGCGCGCCCTTCTCGTGCGCACGGCCTCCGGAAACGTGCTGTGGGACTGCATCCCCCTGCTCGACGACGCCGCTCGCGCACGCCTGGGAGAGCTCGGCGGCATCTCGGCTATCTGCATCTCTCATCCCCACTTCTACGGCTCCTTCGTCGAGCTCGCAGACGCCTTCGACGCTCGGGTGCTCATCTCGAAGGCGGATGCCGCGTGGATCCGCCGGCCCTCGCCACGCGTCGAGCTCTTCGACGAGGAGGCGGAGCCCGTCCCCGGGATCACCGTGGCGCGCATCGGGGGCCATTTCGACGGGGCGGCTGTCCTGCACTGGCCGGCAGGGTCCGAAGGCCGCGGCGCGCTCTTGACCGGCGACACCGTGCAGGTCGTCCCCGATCGCGGATGGGCGAGCTTCATGTGGAGCTACCCGAACCTCATCCCGCTCGACGAGCGCACCGTCGAGGAGATCGCCCGGCGCGTCGGACGCTTCCGCTTCGACCGCGTCTACGGAGGATGGTGGGGGCGGGTCATCCTCGACGACGGAGCGGCGGCCGTGCGGCGCTCCGCGGACCGCTACGTGGAGCGCCTACGCGGGCGACGCGGCTCCTCGCTGCCGGGCGACGAGTGAACTGATCCTGCAGTCCTCACCAGCGGGCCCGGGACACCCAGTCCGAGTGGAGACGGCGATCGAGGTCCTCGGCCAGGTGTCGGCGCCCGGTGCGCGCCAGGCGCACCTCGTAGCTCGGAACGTGGAACGCCTCGGACGGGCTCTCGTAGCGACGCGCCTCCATCGGGTCCGGGAGCGGGTCGCGCAGCGTCAGGTGCTCCTCCCGCCAGCCCTCCAGGACGCCGGCGAGCCCGGCCGCGACGCCCTCCGGATCCGAGGTGACGCGTCGTGTCCCGAGTGTCCCGAGTGCGCCGAGTGCGCCGGCCGCGCCCGCAGGAGCCGCGAGAAGGTTCACGGTCATCTGCGAGTCCCGCTCGATCTCGTAGAGCTGCTCGTGGTCGAGCCGCCAGCAACCAGGATGCAGCGTCTCGATGTAGAGGTGCTCCGCCGTTCGCACGGCGCGCTGGTAGGTGTACGCGCCGTGGCTCAATACGAGCCGCTCGCGTCCGGCGAACGGCGCCCCACGCACCGCTGGCGCGAACGATTCGCCCTCCCAGCCCGCCGGCACGTCGATCCCGAGAAGCTCGCAGACCGTGGGGCAGAGGTCGAGCTGGTAGGCGAGCCCGGGGACGTGACGGCGGCTTTCGGGAAGCGCGGTCGTGACACCTGGCCACCGTATGACCATCGGGACGTGGTGGGAGGCCTCGTTGGCCATCGGGTGGTCGCCGTAACAGCCGTTCTCGCCGAGGCACTCGCCGTGGTCGGAGGCCACGATCACCGCGGTCTCCTCGGCGATCCCGAGCTCCGCCAGCTCCTCCATGAGGATGCCGAGGTGGTGGTCCCAGTAGGCGACGGCCCCGTCGTAGCCGTCGACGAACAGCTCGAAGTCACGTCGCGACCTGATGGCGTCGGGCATGGTCTCGGGGTTCGGCGACGAAGGCGGCGGAACTGACCACGTGCCGTCGCCCTCGTAGAGGTCGAGCGCAGTATGGGGGCCGTAGATCTCGGCGTGCGCCGCGATCGCGTCTTCGTCCGGCCACGCCGGCGGAGGGCCCGACTCCGACGCCCGGCGCGCCCAGTCCCCGGGCTCGAGATACGGGATGTGCGGATCCCAGAAGTGCACCTGGAGGAACCAGTTGTCGTCGCGGCCGCTCCTCTGCAGCCACCGCCGGGCGGCGGCGGTGACCGTGGCGGCATCTTCGTCGTCTCCGTTCGACAGTGACGGCTTCAACCACTCCCGGAAGTTCCCGAGGAACCAGTACGCCATGTGGCGTTCGGGGAAGCAGGAGATCGACGCCGTGTGGATCCCGTTGCGGTAGAGGTGGCCGCCGAAGAAGGGGGCGTACCGGGTCCGTTCGAACATCCGGATCTCCGCCGCCGGACCGAAGTTCGCGATCGCTCCGGTCGTGATCCCGAACTGCCCGCTCGTGAGAGCGGCCCTCGACGGCGCACACGGCGTGTCCGAGGCGTAGCAGCGGTCGAGCACGACCGACTCGCGTGCGAGCGCGTCGAGGTTCGGCGTGATGGCTCGTCGGTAGCCGTACGGACCGGTGTGGTCCGCTCTCAGCGTGTCCACGTCGACGTAGAGGATGCGGATGGGGCCACCCTACTCGTGGGTATCGGGACGGTCGCGGGCTCGGGGCCGGTCGCACGACAGAATGGCGTGATGGAGGACTCCCGGACCGCCCCGCCGCCACTTCCCGACGCATTCTCCCTGCGCGGCCGGCGAGCCCTCGTCACCGGCGCAGGGAGCGCTACGGGCATCGGCTTCGCCTGCGCGCGGACGCTCGGAGAGCTGGGGGCCTCCGTCGTCGTCGCGGCGACGTCGGAGCGCGCGCACGAACGACGAGAGGAGCTGCGCGCGCTCGGCATCGACGCGGACTCGGCGGTCGGCGACCTGACCGACGCAGAGGAGGCCGCGCGAGTCGTGCGGGACGCCTGCGCGGCGGCTCCAGTCGACATCGTCGTGAACAACGCAGGGATGGTCTCGGTCAACGAGCCGTTCAGCTCGGGCAGCGTGATCGACTTGACCGTCGAAGCCTGGAGGAGCGAGCTGGACCGTGAAGTGACGACCGCCTTCCTCGTGTCCAAGGGCGCGCTGCCCGCGATGATCGCACGGGGGTGGGGCCGGATCGTCAACATGACGTCGGTGACGGGGCCAGTGGCAGCCGTCGCCCGCGACGTCGCCTACGCGTCGGGCAAGGCCGCGATGGTCGGGCTGACGAAAGGCACGGCGCTCGACGTGGCCCGAGACGGCGTCACGGTCAACGCGGTGGCACCGGGATGGATCGCGAGCGGCTCCGCTCTCGGCTACGAGCTCGAGCTCGGCGACGGGACCCCTGTGGGACGTTCCGGGTCACCACAGGAGGTGGCCTCGGTCGTCGCCTGGCTGTGCACCCCGGGGGCGAGCTACGTGACCGGCCAGGTCATCGTCGTCGACGGCGGCAACACGGTCGCCGAGGAGCGGGTGTACCGCCCCCGGAGCGATCCGAGGGACGGGCTCTCGAAGGAGAAGGAGCCCAGCAGGTGACCGCTCGGCTCGACGTGCTGTCAGCCGGTTACGCGAGCGACCGGGTCGCGAGCACGATCGTGCTCGTCCGCGACGAGGGCGCGACGGTCGTCGTGGACCCGGGGATGATCGCCGACCGCCGGACGCTCCTGCGGCGGCTGGAGGACCTCGGCACCCGGGCCGAGCACGTGACCGACGTCGTGTTCAGCCACCACCATCCCGATCACACGCTCAATGCGGCGCTGTTCGAGAACGCCCGTTTCCACGACCACTGGGCGATCTACAAGGACGACATCTGGGAGGAGCGCGCGGCTGACGGCTGGGCGCTCTCGCCCTCGGTCCGCTTTCTCGCGACGCCCGGGCACACCGCCCAGGACATCACGACCCTCGTGGACACCTCGGACGGGCTGGTCGCCTGCACCCATCTGTGGTGGTCCGCCGACGGGCCGCAGGTCGATCCCCTCGCGTCGGACCAGGGGATGCTGGAAGCGTCGCGGGCGAAGCTCCTGGCGCTGGACCCGGCTCTGATCGTCCCCGGCCACGGTGTCCCGTTCGCTCCCATCTGACAGCGCGCGCCATAGCCTCGGGCTGGTGGAAGGCTCTCTCGAGCTCACAGGCCTCTCACGGCGGTTCGGCAGCCTCGTCGCGCTCGACGAGCTCTCCTTCACGGTGGCCCGCGGACGGGTCACGGGGTTCCTTGGTCCCAACGGCGCAGGCAAGACCACCGCGATGCGGGCGATCTTCGGACTGACCGAGCTCGACGGCGGATGCGTGCGCTGGAACGGCGCCGCGGTCGGGCCGGCTGACCGCAGGCGTTTCGGCTACATGCCCGAAGAGCGCGGCCTCTATCCGGGAATGCTCGTCGGCGACCAGGTCCGGTACCTCGGGCGGCTGCACGGGCTGAGCGATCATGATGCCAGCGCGGCGGCAGCGCACTGGCTGGAGCGCCTCGACGTGGCCGACCGCCTCTCGAGCAAGGTCGAGTCGCTCTCCCACGGCAACCAGCAGCGCGTGCAGCTCGCCGCAGCCCTCGTCCACGACCCGGAGCTGCTCGTGCTCGACGAGCCGATGGCCGGCCTCGACCCTACAGGCGTCGACGCGATCGGCGAGGTGCTGACCGCACAGGCGCGCGCCGGCCGGTGCGTCCTGTTCTCCAGCCATCAGCTCGATCTCGTCGAAGACCTCTGTGAGGTCGTCGTGATCATCGACCACGGCCGCGTGGTGGCCTCAGGGGAGGTCGGCGAGCTCGAGAGGGGCGGCGCTCCGCGGCTCGCGGTCCGCGTGGAGGGAGACCGCGACGGGACGTGGGCACGGGAGCTCCCCGGCGTCGAGGTCTCGGAGGTGAAGGGGGGTGCAGTGCGCCTCGTCCTCCACCCGGGCGCAGACAGCGACGCGGTGCTCGACGCTGCCCGGAGGGCAGGGCGCGTGCTCGAGTTCGCCTTCGCTCGGCGCAGGCTCTCCGAGGTCTTCAGAGAGGCCGTGCGCGGGTGAAGGGCCTCGTCTACGCGCTCGTCGCGGTGGTGGTCGTGCTCGCGCTCTTCCGGCGTGTCCGCGCGCGACGCCAGCCCCACCCGCCCAGCCTGCTCGGTGCGGTCGCACGCACCCTCGGGGGCCGCCGCTTGCTCGGGGACACCGGCCTCGTCGCCGCCCGAGAGGTCCACGAGCGCCTGCGCGGGCGCTTCTTCAGGGTGATCACGTTGATCCTGCTCGCCGTCGTCGCTGCGGCGATCGTCATCCCCACCTTGCACAGCTCGTCGCGCCCGGTGGTGAGGGTCGGAGTAGTCGGCACGCTGAGCACCTCCCAGCGCGCCACGGTCGCCGCGGCACTCGCTCATGCCCGGATCGGCGGGCTGGTGACCGCGGAGCAAGACACCGCCGACGCCCGGGCCGCCCTGCACTCCCACAGGGTGACAGTCGTGATCGAAGAGGGCCGGACGCTTCTCGTCGAGACAGCCGCATCCGCGAGCGGCTCCACAACGGCGATGGCCGCCGCGCGCGCGATCGCCACGGCGCTCGGTCTGCAGAACGCCTTTCGCGCCGCGGGCGTGAGCACGTCGCAGGCGGCCGCCATCGCACGTGCCAGGCCTCTTCCCATCCGCAGCGCGGCAGCACGGCCGAGCGGCGCCGCTCGCGGCACGTCGGTCATCGGACTGGTCTTCATCTTCATCTTGCTCACCCAGTACCTCACCTGGACGCTCGTGGGCGTCATGGAGGAGAAGACCAGCAGAGTGGTCGAAGTCCTGCTCGCGACCGTCCGCCCCGTCCAGCTCCTCGGGGGCAAGGTGCTCGGGATTGGGCTGGTCGCGCTCCTCCAGGCTGGGCTGGTGGTCGCGTTCGCGCTCGTGCTGGCGGATGCCGTCGGCTCGGACCTGCTGAAGGGCACCGCGCCCACCGTGGTGGCCGCATCCCTGCTCTGGCTCGTCCTGGCCTACGCGTTCTACGCGTGGGTCTTCGCAGCCGCTGGTTCCATGGCGGAACGGCAGGACCAGGCGCAGAGCATGAGCCTCCCGCTCAGCGTGCCGATCATCCTCGGTTACGTCCTCGCGCTCGTGAACGCCGGTCCCGGGCCTGCGTCGCTCTTCATGAAAGTGCTCGCGTACCTCCCCCCGACCGCGCCTTTCGGGATGCCGCTCCTCGTCGCGAAGGGCGAGGTCACGTGGTGGGAGTTCCTCGTCGCCGTGACCCTGAGCATCGGGAGCACCGTCGCAGTCGCGCGCTTCGCTGCGATCGTCTACGAGAGGGCCGTCCTTCGCACCGGGCACCGCATCCGCCTACGAGAGGTCCTCGTGCAGCAGCGCTGAACCCTCCGCTCAGCTGCCGGTCACAGGTCGCCGGTCACAGGTCGCCGGTCACAGGTCGCCGGTCATTGTGGCCACTGCCGACGGGCTCACCGCTTCGGGACCGCCGAGGATGGTCAACGCCGCGACGCGGTCCGCGCCGTCCCCGTCGATCCCTGTCCGGCCTGCCGTGGCGAGAAAGGCCGACAGGTAGTGCCCGACCGTCGAAGGGTTTGTGCACAAGAGGAGCGGCTCGGGCGCGTGCCCATGTGTCCGACCTCCTCCCGCCGCGACGATGGCGCCTGCGAGCCCGTCGGTGAAGAAATCCCCACGAGCCACGGTCACCCCGCCGCTCCCGCTCCATCCCACGCCCACGTGCCCGGCCTTGGGCCCCATCTCGAAATCAGCGAGCTGCACCGCGGTGTCCGGCGCGTCCTGCCCCGCGATCCGCAGCACGGAGACGCCGAGCGACTCGAGCGAGGAGACGACGCCATCGGAGACCGCGAGCGGACCGCCCATGACGATCACCTGCTTGATCCCGAGGTCGCTGATCGCGGAGGGGACCTGCGGGGACAGGGCGGCCGGTGTCGTCAGGAGGATGGGAAGCCGGTCCGCGTAGGACAACGCGCTCGCGGCCTCCGCGTCTTGGAATTCACGACCGTCCGCGACGATCGCCGTCGGCTGTGTCGACGACGTCGCCGGTGCGGGCGAGGCGCTGCCGGAAGTGTCGTTGAAGCGCCCGCTGCCGCCTGTCCGATCGCTCCCGACGTAGGCGCCGGACACGTCGAGCGAACCGACGGTGCCCGCCGGCGGGTACTCGGCGACCCACTGCGCGGTGCCGTACTCGGTCGCGCCGGCGATCCGGACCACCTCGATGTGCACGGGACCCGCCGCTGTGAGCGGGGCCGAGCCGCCGCAGTCGTAGGCGAGCATGGACTCGAGCTGCTGCGACACCGCTGTGCTCACCGCGAGCGGACCGCCGACGATGTACACCTGGGTGATCCCCTCCAGCCGGATGGCGTTCTCCGTGGCCGCGGAGAGCCCTCCGGTGGGCGTCAGCAGCTCGCCCGTACCGAGCGAGCTCGCCAGGTACGCGCTCGCCAGCGCGTCCGGGAACGTCGCGTCCGTCGCGAGCACCACGGGTCGCGCACCGGGCCGCCCCGGGCAGTCTGTGCCTTGAGCGTCGAATTGGTACTCGAGCTCCGCTGCCGCGGTCGCGTCAGGTGTCGCGCCGAAGATGCGGGTGACCGGTGTCCGGGCGACGCTGAACGCGATCGCCACGCCGACCATCGAGGAGTCGTGCGCGCAGGACGCGTTGCTGCCGTCCGTCACCTTGACGCTGACCGGGCCCGTCGCTGTGGGCGCATCGACGGCGAGGCCCGAGACGGTGTACGCGTCCTCGGTAGTCGAGGCCTTGCTCACCTGGAATTCGGCGACGACTGCGCCTGTGCCCGCCTGGTCTTGATAGGTGACGGTCAAACCCGCTGCGCCGTTGCCGGCGCTCACAGCCACGGACGCGACGGCGGTCGTGCTGAAGGATCCCGAGGAGAGCGAGAGGCAGATGTACCCCGCGGGTACATGCGCCCCAGCTAATCCGGCCACCGTCACCGGACTGATCGCGGCGTCGTAGGCACCCTCGAGCATCGTGACCGGCGGTGTGTCGGCTCTGACCGACAAGGACGTCGCGGATTGCGACGATGCTGTCCCGGAGCCCGAGGAGGGTGTGGTGGTCCCCGAGGAGGGTGTGGTGGTCCCCGAGGAGGGTGTGGTGGTCCCCGAGGTGGCAGCTTCGACGCTGGCGTTCGAAGCGGCGGCCGCTGTCACCGAGGACGGGGTCGCGGAGAACGACGCATCCACCACGGCGCTCCCGGTGCCCATCGCCGACGCTGTCGTTCCCACGGCGTAGTGCACCCCGGTCACGTTGATCGTGACCGTGCCCAAGCTCGACGTGTCGAAGTAGTCCGCGTCGACGAGCGTCAGCACCAGCTCGTTCGGTTCTGTGGCAGCACAGCCCCCGACGCTCGCCAGTGCTGGTGACACCGTCGGGACTGTGGTCGTCCCGGTCGCGCTGCTCACCTTCGCCGTCGGAGTGCCGACGAAGTAGAGGTACGCCGAAGTTGCGCAGTTCGTTCCCTTGGGGGGTGCAACGGTCACCGTGAGAGCTGCGCCGGCAGTCCAGCCGTTGCCTGTCGCACTGTCGCCCGCCATGGTCACCGTCCAGTCGCCCGCAGCCGCGCCGGGTGTGCCGACCTTCACCGTGGGCTGGCTGAGGGCGCTGAGCTTGATCGTCGGCGGCTTCGGCGGTGTCTGCACGAGAATCCCGTCGGTGGCGGTCGAGGGGGAGAACGTGACGCCGTTCGACATTCGCGCGCTGACAACAACTTGTCCCTTTGCACTGCTGGTTGTGTATTTGACCTGAGTAACATCGATCGTTGCGGGCGTATTTGTCGCTTTCGCACCGAGCTCGATATCCAGTTCTGTTGTCGCTGCGCCAAACTGTTCGATACCGACTGTGTGGCTAGAGATCTCGTACGTGTTCCATAGAACGTGACCTCCAGCTGAAGCGGCAACTTGGAGTGCCAGCGTCGCACCCGCTGACAACGATCCAACGGCGCTCAGGGTGATCGTGAGCGAGCCCGCGGGGACCGCCGTGCCGGTCGAAGGAACCGGCGGCGAGCTTGTCGCCGAGATGGAACCGCTCGGCGAAGACGTCGCGGCAGCGGTACCCGGCTCCGCCAGGACACCACCCGCAAGAGCGATCGCAACAGCACAGAACGCAGCGGCGACTACAGAACGCCCGATGCGCTCGACGATGGACATATGCCTTCTCAACGGTCCATCCCCCTTCCGTCGTTGAGTCAGCCCTGCCCGTTGGGCGTCGCGCCGGAAGCGCCGGCATCTCTCGACTCCCGCCGTGGCAATGGGTATTGCACCTCCGCGACCACAAGTTACCCGAACACACTTCCCTTTTCAAACCCACGTTGCATCCTCCTCGACGCGGTACCGTGCCACCCGTGCCTGTCCGCGGTGCGAGGCCTGAGAACGACAGGACCAGGACCCTGGCCGGCGTCCTCCTCGCTCCCGGGGCCGGCGGGAGCGCCGAGAGCCCGGCATTGGTCGAGCTCGCGGCGTTGCTCGAGTCGGGCGGTCTCGCGGTCCAGCGCATGGACTTCCCCTACCGTCTGGCTGGACGCCGGCGCCCCGACCCCCCCGCCGTCCTCGAGGCGGCCGTCCGAGAACGGGCGTCCGACTTCGCCCGACAGCTCGGCACCGGAACCGACGCACTGGTCCTCGGGGGAAGGTCCATGGGAGGCAGGATCTGCTCCCAGGTGGTCGCTGAGGGATTCCCCGCCGCCGGCCTCGCGCTGGTCAGCTATCCGCTCCATCCCCCTGGGCGTCCCGAACGCCTGCGCGTCTCCCACTTCCCCCAGCTCCGTGTCCCGTGCCTCTTCGTCTCGGGGACGAGGGACGCGTTCGCCGCCCCCGGCGAGCTCGAAGTTGCGACGGCCGCGATCGCCGGGCCGGTGAGCCACGTGTGGCTCGAAGGCGCGGACCACGGCTTGCGCACGCAAGGGTCCGCGGCTGGAGCTGCCGTCATGAGGTGGATCGCGTCCACGTTCGAGTTTTCGTCGAGCGGAGGCGCCCTGTCCTCCTGATACGAACGACCGCGCGGTCGCCGTGAACGCTATGTGGTCCGGCTCCTCGGCCCGGTGAGCTCGACCGCTCCCGTCACCTCGGCCACCCCCTGCAGCTCGACCGCTCCCGTCACCTCGGCCACCCCCTGCAGCTCGACCGGCACGTGCAACGCCGAAGGCAAGGCTCGCCTGCTCCCTCCCCCCATCACGAGCATGGCGAGCACCACCAGCGCGCCGCCGACGAGCAGCGCCCAGCTCATGTGCTCGCCCGACATCCATGCGAACAGGCCGGCGAACACGGGTTCGGTCGCGAACACCACCGCCGCGGACGTCGCCGAGAGGTGCGACTGCGCCCACGACTGCACGACGAAGGCGAAGGCGGTAGCGGCAACAGCGGTGAGCACTACGGCCGCCCAGATCGACGGCGTCGGCGGCAGCCCGATCCCACCTGGCGCTCCGGCCACGAGCGAGAGGGCACCGATCGTGAGCAACTGGACGGTGGCCAGCCCGTACGCGTTCTCCACAGACGCCCACTGCTCGAGGCCGACGATCTGCAGAGCGAACACGGCTGACGACACGATCGTCAGGCCCTCGCCGACGCCGAAGGACGCGCCCCGGAGCGTCATCAGCGCGAGCCCGGTCGTCGCCACGAGGACAGCGGCCCAGGTCCGCCCGTGCGGACGGTGCCTGAGGAGCATCCAGCCGATGACCGGCGTGAACACGACTTGGAGCCCGATCAGGAAGCCCGAGACTGCTGCCGGCGTGGACCTGAGCCCGAAGGTCTGAGCCATGTAACCCAGGGCGAGCACCACTCCGAGAAGCACCCCGTGGCGCCAGCTCCGGCGCCCGAGCCTCACGAGCGCGCGGGGTCGCACGGCGGCGAGCAGCAATCCTGCGAGGATGAAACGCCAGGCCAGGAAGTCGAGCACCGAGGTCTGGGAGATGGCCTGCTTCACGACGACGAACGTCGAGCCCCAGATCGCCGAGGCCATCAAGAGGAGGAGGACCGCGACCACTCTGGGGCGCCGACGCAGCGCGTTCGCCATCTCGCCTCCTCCGCTCCTCGCGCCGGTAGTGCCCGGATTTCGACCAGAGTGCAGTATATTGCCTTGCCATGCCGGCACGACGGGGACCGCGGCGCTCCGGGCCGAGCCGAGCGTCATCGCCTGCACGGTCCCCGACGGCACTTGACGTCCCGGCGAGCGAGCTGTTCAAGGCCATCGGCGGCAGGGTGCGCGCACGGCGGGCCGACCAGGGCCTGACCCTCGACGAGCTGAGCGCTCGATCCGGCGTGAGCCGGAGGATGATCACGATGCTGGA
>JAJZJC010000059.1 GCA_021810205.1 Actinomycetes bacterium | reverse complement strand
GCTCCCCTACCTCGGCGTCGAGGTCGTCTACGCGGTGCGCGAGGAGATGGCCCTCACCCTCGACGACGTCCTCGGCCGCCGCACGCGCGCGGTCCTCCAAGACGCCCGTGCGACGGCCGCGGCAGCGAGCACGGTGGCGCAGCTGATGGCGGACGAGCTTGGCTGGTCGCCCGACCAGGCGCAGCGCCAAGCCGAGCGCTTCGCCGAACGGGTGCGGGCGGAGCTCTCCGGCGCGGGTGTTCCCGCCGGCGAAGAAGTCCACGGGTGACGCCTCCCCTCGTCCCGCCCACGCCCGTCGAGGGTGGCCCCGAGGCCGCCGCCCAGCGCCTCGGCACCCGCCCCGTCGCGGTCCCCGCCTCCATCCTCGACGAGGTGCGCGACGGGGGTGGAGCGGTGGACACCGGTATCGCCGCGTGCGCGGAAGCCGGGCGCGACTGGTGGCCGATCTCGATCGGCTGGGCATCGGCAGGCCTCGTCCCTGCCCGCCCTGCCGCGGTCGTGCGACCGGTGAGCACCGCCCAGGTGGCGGCGCTCTTGCGATCGTGCAACGACGACCTGATCCCCGTCACCCCGATCGCGGGACGAAGCGGCGTCTGCGGCGGCGCCGTGGCGCTCTTCGGCGGCGTGGCACTCGATCTGACCGGGCTCACCGGTGAGGTGCACCTCGACGAGGTCTCTCTCGTCGCCGAGGTCCCCGCGGGCACGAACGGCCGCGCCCTCGAAGAGACACTGCGAGCGAAGGGGACCGGCTACACGCTCGGGCACTGGCCGCAGTCGATCGACCTGTCGACGATCGGCGGATGGATCGCCTGCCGCAGCGCAGGGCAGTACTCGACGCGCTACGGCAAGATCGAGGACCTGGTGGCGGGGCTCGAGGTGGTCCTCGCCGACGGCACCGTCGTGCGCACGGGCAGCATCGCCCCCCGTGCGGCGACCGGCCCGGATCTCACCCAGCTCTTCACGGGCAGCGAGGGGGTGCTCGGGGTGATCACCCGCGCCTGGCTGCGGGTCCGGCCCGCACCACCCGCCGAGGGCCGGCGAGCGTACGGCTTCGCGACCTTCGCCGAGGGCACCGCCGCGTGCCGGCGGATCTTGCGGCGGGGCGCGACGCCCGCCGTGGTGCGCCTCTACGACCGCACGGAGTCCGAACGGAGCTTCGCGGTCGCAGACCACTGTGTGCTCGTGGTCCTCGACGAGGCGGATCCCGGGCTGCTGGACGCCACCCTCGAGGTCGTCGACGAGGAGTGCGCCGGTGCCCTGCGCCTCGACGGCGCACTGGTCGCGCACTGGCTTGCCACGCGCAACGACGTCTCGCAGCTGGCACCGCTGTGGCGAGCGGGGATCGTCGTGGACACCGCAGAGCTCGCTGCGCACTGGGGGAGGATCGACGCGCTCGGCGAGGCCGTGGTGAACACGCTCGAGGCCCTCGACGGCACGCTGGTCGTGTCCCGCCACCTGTCCCACGCCTATCCCGACGGCGGGTGCGTCTACTTCACCTTCGCCGGCCGCCGACCCTCCGCCGGTGCTGAGACCGCCGGTGCTGAGACCACGGGTGCTGAGGGCACAGGAGGTGAGGGCAGTGGCTTCGACGCCGCGTGGGCGGAGGGCTACTACGCGCGCGCCTGGGACATGCTGAGCGCTGCCGCCATGTCGCAGCACGCCGCGATCAGCCACCACCACGGGATCGGCATCCAGCGGGCACGCTTCCTCCACGAGGCGCTCGGCCCGGCCTTCGACGTGCTCGTCGCGCTGAAACGGGCGCTCGACCCGGCGGGGATCTTGAACCCGGGGAAGCTTGGCATCCCGAACCCCTTCGGCGAAGTTCCCTGGCCATGATCGAGGCTGACCGATGACCGACGGCGTCTCGTGAGCCGCGACATCCTCGTCGTCGACGTGGGCACCTCGAGTGTGCGCGCGTCGGTCGTGCGACCCGACGCGACCGTCGATCACGTGCATCAGGCGCTGCTCACCACCGCCACGCCCGCGCCGGGCCTCGCGGAGGTGGATGCCCGCCGCCTCGCCGATGCGGTGCTCGAGGTGGCGGCCGCCACCCTTGCTGCCTCGGGCCCGGTCGACGGCGTGGGGATCGCGGCCCAGCGGGCCACCACGGTCGTCTGGGACCGGGCGACCGGAGAGCCGGTCGCGCCAGCGATCGGCTGGCAGGACCTGCGCACGGTGGTCACTTGTCTCAGCCTCCAGTCAGAGGGCATCCGCCTCGCGCCCAACATGTCGGCCACGAAGCTCGCCGCCATCCTCGACGCGGTCGATCCCGAGCGCGTGCGAGCGACCGCGGGGGCGCTGTGCGCAGGCACCGTGGATTCATGGGTGGCCTGGACGCTCTCGGGAGGGCCCGCGGGGCCCGGAGGCGGGGTCCACGTCACCGACGCCACGAATGCCGCGGTGACGGGGCTGCTCGCTCCCGGCCCGGCGGGTCGCTTCGACGAGTGGGACACCCGGGTGTGCGAGGCGCTGCGGATCCCCCAAGCGATGCTGCCGGCGATCGTCGACTCGACGGGGGCGGTGGCCCCGGCCATGGCCCTGCCCGGGGCGCCGCCGATTTGCACCTTGCTCGGCGACCAGCAGGCGTCGCTCGTCGGCCAGGGCTGCACCCTCCCGGGGAGCGCGAAGGCGACGTTCGGCACCGGCGGCATGCTCGACCTGTGCACCGGCCCCGAGCCCCCCACCCGTGCCGCAAGGGGGCCCGCGGGCACGTTCCCCATCGTGGCATGGCGCTCGAAGGGCGTGTGCACTTGGGGCGCCGAGGCCATCATGCTCACTGCCGGCACCTGCGTGGACTGGCTCGTCGAGGACCTCGGCATCGTCGCCGCGCCGGCTGAGACCGCGGCGGTCGCCGGAGCCTGCGAGGACACGGGCGGTGTGTGGTTCGTGCCCGCCTTCATGGGCATGGGTACGCCGGTGTGGGACTTCGGCGCTCGGGGAACGCTGCTCGGTGTCACCCGGGGCACCGGGCGCCCCGAGCTCGTCCGCGCGGTGCTCGAGGGCGTGGCGCACCGGGGTGCCGACCTCCTCGAAGCGGCCGAGGCCGATGGCGGCCACTGCGTGTCGCGGCTGCGAGTGGACGGCGGGATGAGCGCGAACCCGGTGTTCGTCCAAGCGCTCGCGGACGCGTGCGGCCGCCCCGTCGAGCTCTCACGTGAGCTCGAGGCCACGTCACTCGGCGCCGGCATGCTCGCCGGCATCGCGACGGGGGTGTGGGCGGGCACCGAAGAGATCGCCGCGGCCTACCGCCCTCGAGCGGTGGTCGAGCCTAGGCTCGACGTCGACGGCCGCCGGGCGTTGCGCGCGCGGTGGCTCGAAGTTCGAGACAGGGCGGCACGCACTATCCCCGAACTGTCAGGGATCGACTTCTAGGGGGTTACGGGATGGCCGCGTGGCCCAGAGCGGCAGTGGGGTGGGAGCGACGCAGCTCGGCTGATGGCGCGTCGAGTCCCACCGGCGGCCCGACCCTCGCGCACGATCATGGGCCCGCGCCCCCCGACGACGGCGCTCGCACCCTCGACGACGCGCCGAGCTCACTCGATCTCGACGAGGCAGCGTCGCTCGCGAGCGCCCTCCACTCGGCGGTGAGCACGGTCGTGCTGGACGCCGCAGACGCAGTGACCGTCGCGGTATGCGCGGCGGTCTCGGGCGGCCACCTCCTCGTCGAAGACGTCCCCGGCACCGGCAAGACCATCCTCGGGCACGCGGTCGCCGCGGCACTCGGCGCCACGCTCTCGCGGGTCCAAGGTCACGCCGACCTCCTCCCGACCGACGTCACCGGGGTCTCGATCTATGCACCCGAGCACAGCGACTGGCACTTCCATCCCGGCCCGGTCTTCGGCAACGTGGTGCTCCTCGACGAGCTGAACCGTACGCCGCCGCGCACCCAGTCGGCCCTCCTCGAGGCGATGGCCGAAGGCCAGGTGACCGTCGACGGGTCACGTTGGCCCCTGCCACGCCCGCACCTCGTCATCGCGACGCAGAACCCGGCCGGACAGCTCGGCACCTTCCCACTCGTCGAGAGCCAGCTCGACCGATTCGCGCTGTCGACGTCCCTCGGCTATCCCGATGCCGAGACGGAGCTGCGCTTGGCCCTCGGCCACGGCGGACGGGCCGCGCTCGACCGGCTCGAAGCCGTCTGCTCGACCGCCATGTGGGCGCGGCTCGTCGCGACGTGCGCGGCCGTGCACGTCGCGGCCCAGGTGGCCCAGTACGCGGTGCAGCTGTGCCGCGCGACGCGAGGCACCGTCGCCGTCCGCCTCGGCGCGAGCCCGCGCGCCTCGATCACCCTCGTGCGCTCGGCGCAGGCACACGCCCTCGTCGAGGGCCGCAGCTACGTGACCCCCGACGACGTCCAGCGCATGGCATCGCCGGTCCTCGCGCACCGTCTCGTCAGCGACGGCGGCGCGGAGCACCGAGCGGCGATCGTCCACGACATCGTCGAGGCCACGCCCGCCCCGCGACCGTGACCGCCACGCGGCCGTGACCGCCACGCGGCGTCGGGCAAGGCCGCGCCGTGCCGCGGTACCGGTTCTCGCGAGCGCAGGGGTGCTCGCAGCGTGGTTCACCGTCGCCCACGACAGCGGCGCGGGATGGGTCCAGACGATCGGCGCACTGGTCGCCGGGGCACTCGTGGTCGGGCTGGTCGCCCCTTTGATCGCGGTCCTTCGGCTGAGGGTTCGGGTGGTCTCGAACCCCGCGGACGCGCTCGCACGGGTACCGGCGACCCTGCAGGTCTCGCTCAGCGCACCAGCGGAGGTCCGGGCGGTTCATCCCCCAGGCCCAGTCGCGTTGTCCGGACGCTCGCCGAGCACGGCGCTCGAAGTGGTCCCGGCGCGCCGCGGCGTCGTCGAGACGTGCACGCTCGAGATCGCAAGTGCCGCGCCGTTCGGGCTGGTGTGGTGGACCCGCACCCTCACGGTCCCTCTCGCGCGCCCGATGGCTGTCGCACCGCGCGTCGGCACCCCCGCACGCGAGGTGCTGGACGAGGTCCCCGACGCGCCGAGGCTCTCGGCGATGCGAGGCAGGGGCACAGCCACGCGGGGCGCGCGGCCCTACGAACCGGGGGACCCGCGTCGGCTGGTGCACTGGCCCGCCAGCGCGCACGCCGGGAGGCTCATGGTGCGCGAGACCGATCGCCAGTCACCTCGCACGGTGGCGGTCGACGGGACGCTGCCCGAGAACCCCGCCGCAGCCGACGAACAGGCTGGTCGCGTGCTGGCGACCGTGGTGGAGCTCTTGGGGCAAGGGTGCCGCGTCCAGCTCCGCACCGTCGAACCCGGACGTGTGGTCGTCGACACCGTCGCCGGCGCCGCCACAGCAAGCCGGCGGCTCGCGCTCGCGCTCCCGCGAGACGACGACCGATGAGCGTCCTCGGCCGCCGGCACCCCGCCCGCCGGGTCTGGCCCCCGGAGGACTCGATCCTCCTGCGGGTGGCAGCAACGGGCGCGGTGTCGACGGGGATCGCCGCGTGTGCCGCCCAGGGCGAGCTGTCCTGGAACCTTGCCTTGGTGACCGGGGCCCTCGTGGTCGTGGGCAACGCTGTCTCTCATCTCTTCCGCCGGCGCACCCTGCCCCCGCTCAAGTTCGCGCTCGGCGCCACCATGGTGGGGGCGTTCGCCTGGTTCTTCTTCACCGTGTCCGCGCAGGCATCCCGGGGCGTTCTCTTCTCGGTCGAGCAGCCCCTCGCCGCACTGTTCGCGCTGATGCAGGCGGCGCACTCCTTCGACGTCCCATCTCGACGCGACCTCGGGTTCTCCCTGGCGGGCTCGGCGACCTTGATCGCCGTCGCCGCGGCGCAGGCGGTCGATCTCGCCTTTGGACTCTTCGTGCTGACGTGGGCGGTGTTCGCAGCGCTCGGGCTCGCCGCCGCGTGGTCGTCGATGGCGGGGGTCGGTCGCCCGCGCCTGCGCCAGGTGCTGCTACCGGCAGCCGCAGTGGCCGTCGTCGCGGCGGCGGCCGTCGCGCTCCTCCCTCCCCCCCACGCGCCCTCTCCCGCTGCCTCCGCGCTCTTTGGCGGCAGCAGCGGCAGCGCGGAGCCATCCCATCTCGCGCCGGCCGCCACTGCCGGTGCGCAGCGACGTGCACAGCCGACCGGTGCGGCAAACGTCGGTGGGTACCTCGGCTTCGCCGGGGCCCTCGACACGGCCATCCGCCCCTCGCTCGGCAACGAGGTGGTGCTGCGGGTACGAGCGGACAGGCCGAGCTACTGGCTCGCCGAGACCTTCGACACATGGTCGGGACGCTCGTGGTCGGAGACCGGGCCCCGACCGGGAGCACCCGCATCGAGGGCGGGCAGCGACGCGTCGGGAGCGTCGGGCCACAACGCGTCGGGAGCGTCGGGCCACATCGACAACAGCGCCGAGGGGATCGCCGCCACCAACGAGTCGTCCCAGCCGAGCGCGTCGAGGTGGCACACCCTCGACGGCGGATCCCCGTTCCTCGTCGAGCCGGCGCTCGCCGGCCCACCGCCACCGGTCCCCGACGGCAGCGAGCAGGCCCCGCTCGGCGCGTCCACGGTGGGGGGCGGGGGCACATCGGACTACCAGACCTTCTACCTCGCGACGGCGGCATCCAACCTGGTCCTGCACGCCAGCCACGCATCGGTCGTGTGGTTTCCGTCGCCTCGGCTCTACGTCTCTTCCGATGGGACCATCGAGTCGCCGGAGACTTTGGGTGCAGGCTCCGCCTACAGCGTCCTCTCGACAGTCACGGCCCCGACGCCCGCGCAGCTCTCGACTGCCAACGGCCGAGCGGGGCTGACACCGGGCGTGCTCGCATCGTCACTGGAGCTCCCCCGCGCGTACCGTCGAGTGGGGGCGCTCGCCCGAAGGATCACCGCTGACCGGTCCACGGTCTACGCGAAGGTCACCGCGCTCGAACACTGGATCGCCACGCACACCAAGTACACCACCCGAATCCCGCCGCTCGCCCCCGGCCAGGACACGGTCGACCAGTTCCTCTTCGTCACCCGCCGCGGCTACTGCGAGCAGATCTCGACCTCGCTCGCGGTGATGTTGCGCACGCTCGGCATCCCTGCACGAGAGGCCGTCGGCTACGTCCCTGGTAGGTACAACCCGATCACCGGGCTCTACGACGAGCAAGCGAAGGACGCGCACGCGTGGGTCCAAGTGTGGTTCCCCGGCTACGGCTGGCAGAGCTTCGACCCGACCGCGTTCGTCCCGGTGACAGGGCCCAACCCGGGCACAACGCTCGCGCATGACATCCTGAGCGCATTGCGCCGCATCCCGGTGGCCCCCACCGCGCCAATCGCCGGCATCCTGGCCCTCACTGCGTTCGCGCTGTGGTGGCGAAGGCGCCGCCCGACCTCGTGGCGCGCCGCGGTCACGAGGGAGCTCGAGCGCGCGGCACACCGCGCCGGCATCGCATCGACGCCCGCCGACACTCTCGGGACGTTGGCAGCACATATCGACGCCGTGCTCGACGGGCGCGAGACCGACACCTCGACGGCAGGCGGGTCCTCGGCAGTCGGGTCCTCGGCAGTCGCAGTTGCGGCCGCCGCGGAGCGGGCGGCATGGCAGTCGGTCGATCCCGACCGCGCGACCGCTCGACGGCACGTCCGCCACGCGCGCGACGTCAGACGCGCCGTGGGCGCTCGAACGCAGCTGCGCGCGAAGTTCTCGTCTGCTCGGCGCTCGTCACCCGGCGCACGAGGTCGGTGATTGCCGTCGAGGGGGGCCTGTTCAGCCGTCGAGCAGCGCGAGCGCCTCCGAAAAAGACGCCCCTCGCGCGACCAGCGGGCGGAACGCCATCAGCTGGCGCGGCCTGCTCACGGCCAGCGCGGCGGTGAGCCTGCCGGCGCTCCCGTAGATCGCGACGAACTTCGCGTCGTCGGCGTCAAGCCGGCCGTCGACCACCTCGACCTCATCGTCAGGAGACGGATGCCCGAGCATCTGGATGCGCAGCCCGTACTGATCCGACCAGAAGTAGGGCACGGGGTCGAACGGCGCCGCGACCGCGCGGCCGGCGAGCAAGCTCTTCGCCGCGGCGACCCCCATCTGCGAGGCAACCTCCCAGTGCTCGATCCTTACGAGCGACTCTTCGCCATGGCGACGCCACGTCCATCGGGCTAGGTCGCCCGCGGCGACGATGCCGTCTGCTGCAAAGAGCGTGGCATCGCACACAACCCCGTCGTCGATACTCAGGCCGGACGCCTCGAGCCATCCAGTATTCGCCACGACCCCGATCCCGACCACCACCACGTCCGCGTCGACGGCATCGCCGTGGACGAGGTGGATCGTCTTGCGGCCAGCGCCCGTCACCGGCGCGGGGTCGATCGCGGCCACCTGCGCGCCGGTACGCAGCTGCACGCCGTGACGAACGTGCAGCGCGCCGCACGCCGCTCCCACGATCTCGCCGAGTGCGGACTCGAGCGGGGTCTGGAGCGCCTCCAAGACGACGACCTCGCATCCGAGCCCCGCACAGGTCGCGGCGACCTCGGCACCGATGAACCCGGCTCCCACGACAGCGACTTTGCAGGTGGCGCGCGGCGATGTCGCCGGTCGCGCCACGCCGATGGCGGTTTGCAGACGCTCGGCATCGTCCAGAGTTCGCAGCACGAAGACGTCTGCTCGGCCATCGGTGCCGGGGAGGCGGCGAGGGCTCGCGCCGGTCGCGACCACGATGCCGTCGGCCCCGATCGAGGTGCCGTCATCGAGCGTGACACGGCGTGCCGCGGCATCGAGCGACGTGGCACGCCGACCGAGGCGAGCCTCGATCCCGAGCTCGCAGAGTCGGGCCTCGTCCGCGAGCGTCGTGCGCTCGGGCGGCCAGGTACCTGCCAGCACCTGCTTGGACAGTGGCGGGCGGTCATAGGGGACATGGCGCTCGTCGCCCACCATGACGAGCCTCCCGGTGAACCCACCGTCGCGGAGCGTCTCTGCCGCGCGCAAGCCCGCGAGTGACGCGCCGATGACGGCGACCGTCCCGTCACGCGGCAGCGGGCCGCTCATCGGGCGCGAGTGGGTCGGCCGTTCGCACGGCGGTATCGCTCGTCGGACCGGATCATCGGCGCGTGGATCTGCTCATAGGCTCCTCGGTCCCATCATCGGCCGAAAACGGTCAACCACTCCGATGCCGATCGCGGCCGGAAGACCGTGTTCGTCCGGCGGGTCTCGCCCATCGTGGCCGACGGTTCAGGCGCGTAGAGATGGCCGGGGTAGACCATTGCGTCGTCGGGGACGCGCTCGAGCCTCGTCGTGAGCGACTCGTACATCGCGGCGGGGTCGCTGCCGGGGAGGTCGGTCCTCCCGCAGCCCTGCAGGAAGAGCGTGTCCCCCGAGACGAGCTTCTTGTCGACGAGGAAGCACTGGCTGCCCGGCGTGTGCCCCGGCGTATGGACCAGCTCCACTTCGATCGCGCCGACTCGTACGACGTCCCCGCTGTCGTGCGAGACGAAGTGCTCCTCGGACACCCCCGTCGTCCGCGTCACCCAGGGAAGCTCGGCGCGCTGCACGTGCACAGGCACCTGCGCTCGCTCCAGCAGTGCAGCGAGACCTTCGATCTCCCAACCGCCGAGCGAACCACCAACATGGTCGGCGTGGTAGTGGGTCGCGAGCACGCCCACCACGTGCATGCCATCGCTCGCGAGGGCGTCGAGCAGGGTGTCCACTGCATAGGCGGGGTCGACCAGGATCGCCTCTCCAGTCGCTCTGTCCCCCACTGCGTACGCGAAGTTGACCATCTGGCGCGCCACCGGGTCGTCACGGGCGAAGTCGCGCCCCGAAAGGAGCTGGCGGAAGTAGAGCTGATCCTCGATTCGATGTTCGGTCATCGACATCAAAAGAGCGCAGCGGTATCGGCGTCTGCAGCGCGCGTCCGTTGGCTCTGCACCGCCTTCTTGTCGACGAGGGCACCATCCACCTCGTCGTCGGCCAGCTCGTCGTCGGCCAGCTCGTCGTCGGCCAGCTCGTCGTCGGCCAGCTCGTCGTCGGCCAGCTCGTCGTCGGCCAGCTCGTCGTTCGCCGAGAGCACCTTGGTCAGCTTCGGCACCAGTTGCTCCACCTGGACCCGAGTGCGACGAAGGCGCTTGTCCATCTCTTCGATGATGGCCGTCGCCCGGACGAGTCGCCCCACCAGCTGATCGACGTCGACTTCACGGTCCTCGAAGAAGCGCACGATCTCGTCGAGCTCGTCGCTCGCCTCGGTATAGCTCATCTCCTCCACTGTGGGAACCGACACCCCGTCGTGCTCCTGCTTCGCCGCCATCGCGTCAGACCTCCGCTCTCGTCTTGTCCCGTTTGTCCCGTGCCGTCGGCCCGGGGCCGTCGTCGACCACCAAGCCGGCGACCACGGACCGCACGGCGCCGTCGGCGAACCTCGTCGTGACCTCGTCTCCCGTCGCGAGCTGCGCAGCCTGCCGCACCACATGCCCGGCCGCGTCGAGCGTGAGCGTGTAGCCGCGCTCGAGCTGACGCTCGACGTCGTAGGCAGCGACGAGTCGGCGCCACGAGTCCAAGGCCGCTGCCGCCTGGTCGAGCTTCGCCGTGACAAGCGGCTCGAGCCGCGTGGCGCGCGTGCCGACACGCTCGCGCGCATCGTCCACGACGCGCGGCGCGCACCGAGCGATCGCCATCGCGCGCTGCGAGACCTGCTCGCACTGCCGATCGATCAGGTGCCGAGCCATCGCGGCGAGGCGAGTCCTGGTCGCATCGTGGCCCCGCTGGGCTGCAGCGAGGGTCTCTGCCGCGCGACGCGCGACCAGCGTGCCGCAGGTCACGACCGACGCGTCCCACCAAGCCTGGACGCGCTGGACGAGCTCCCGGCCACACTCCGTGGGGGTGATGCACGCGCGGTTGGCCACGATGTCGGTGACCGACTCGTCGCCGGTGTGCCCGATACCCGTCCACACCGGCAAGGTCGAGGTCGCCACCGCCCGGGCGACGGGCTCGGCGTCGAACGCTGCGAGATCGGCCTTTGACCCACCGCCACGCACGATGACCACAAGGTCCAATGCGCCGGGCCCAATTGCGGACAGTCTCCGCACCGCGGACGAGAGCGCGGCCGGCGCGCTGGGGCCCTGCACGGTCACGGGCACGACCTTCACGTCGAACGCGAATCCCGACGCGGCCAGCTGGCCGACGAAGTCCCGGTAGCCCTCGGTCCCCGGGCTCGCCACGAGCCCGATCCGCAGGGGCACCTCGGGCACGCGGACCTCCCCATTGCGCCGGAGGAGTCCCTCTCCTTCGAGCGCCCGCAGCAGCGCGGCGCGCTGAGCTGCGAGCCGGCCAAGCAACGCGGTGACGTCCAGCTCGGCGACGACGAAGCCGATCTCCGCCTTCGGGCGGTAGAAGTCGAGCGAACCGCGCAGGGTGACGACCATTCCCGGGGCGAGCTGTATGCCTTCGCGTGTGAGCATCGCTCGCAGCGGCCCCCACGTCGACTGCCAGCACTTGACCTTCAGCACCGGCGCCTGACGCTCCCTCGCGGACTCGGGATCCACCAGGTCCATGTAGCAGTGCCCCCGCCCGCTCTTCGGGTCGGAGACGTGCTGGATCTCGCCGCGCACCCATAGCGCTCGGCGACGGGGGAAGACGCGCTCGATCGCACCCTGGACCTCGTCGTAGAGGCCCGCGATCGATAGCGCGTCGTCGTGCGCGCCGACGAGCTCATCCATTGCCCGCGCCACGGCGTCCACCATAGCGACGGGGTGTGCCACCGGTGGGTGCTCGCCGCGAGGCAGGCGTGGTCGTCACCGTCTCGCTCAGCTGGCACACTGTGGAGACGGTGAGCCGGCCGGGTGGCCGCGGTCCGGACCGTGCACGAACGGGACCGGGTCGAGGAAGGTCGGGGCTCCGCAGGGCAGGGTGCTGGCTAACGGCCAGTCGGGGCGACCCGCAGGACAGTGCCACAGAAAACAGACCGCCGATGGCGGGCATGGCCCGCACAGGTAAGGGTGAAACGGTGCGGCAAGAGCGCACCAGCGGTTCGGGTGACCGGACCGGCTCGGTAAACCCCACCCGGAGCAAGGCCAAGCGTGGGACATGGGCGGCCCGTCCGCCCCGACAGGGGCAGTCCCCAGGTAGGCCGCGTAGATGGATGGCCACCCAGGCCTCGCGAGAGGCTGGACAGAACCCCGCCTACAGGCCGGCTCACCGTGTCCCATGCCGACAAGCCCTGCGCCAGTATGGTCGACTGCGATACGCCAGGTGCCGATCGTGCACTCCGAGCGAGCGATTTGCCCACGGCGACCCGGCGCCACCGGCGGCCACCCGGCGGCCCATCCGGCGCCCACCCGGAGCCATCCGGCGCCCACCCGGAGCCATCCGGCGGGTCAAGTCGTTGCCATTGATAGTAACTATCATTGCTATATTGATATCGTTGCGTGCACTCTGGGGAAGGAGCTGACCGGTGATTGCTCGCGAGCGGAGGCCGGTTCGAATGATGCCGACTGGCGAGCGCGGAACTCCGGCGCCCGCGGCCCTTGCCGACCGCACCCGCGTGGCGATGATCCGCCTCGGCCGCCAGCTCCGTCGGCAGGATCCACCGGGGCCGAGCATCTCGTGGTACTCGGCGCTGGCCACGATCGCCGTCCATGGCGAGCTGGCCATCGGGGCCCTGGCCGAGGCCGAACGCCTGCCGTCCTCGGCGGCTACCCGCCTGGCCGACCGGCTCGAAGACGCCGGCCTGGTCGAGCGACGACGCCACCCGACCGACCGGCGGGGGGTGAACCTGGCGATCACCCCCCACGGCCGAGAGGTCCTCGACCAGCACCGCCAGAAGGGCAACGCCTGGCTGGCCGCCAGGTTGGCGCGCCTCAATCGATCAGAGCGTGCCACGTTGGCCGCCGCGCTCGGCCTGCTCGAGGCCCTGGTGGACGACGGCGAGCCCGACCATGCGTCGCCCCAGGTGACCACCCACCCGACGCGGCAAACCGAGGCGCGATGACGATGCGGCCGTCATGTTCGATCCGGCGGTCACGGCTCGCCTGTGCCCACGACGTCGCGCGAGTCTTCGCCGCCACACCGCGACGCGGGTGGCCGGCTCGCGAGAGCGTCCTGAGCGCCATCGGGCGGCGACGGTGACGGTGGCCTTCGCCCTGTCGGAGGGCGGCAACCTGGGAGCGATGCAAGCAGGGGCGATGCGCGCGCTGCTCGAGGCGGGAGTCGAGCCCGACCTGTTGGTGGGCACCTCGGTGGGCGCACTCAACGCCGCCTTCTGCGCTACGCATCCCGGAGTGGATGGCGCCCGCGAACTGCAAGCCGCCTGGGGTGCGCTGTCGCGTAGAGAGGTGTTTCGTTTCGGCGTCGTCGGCACCTTCGCCGCGTTCCTCGGCATGCGCGACCACCTCGTGTCGACCACTCGCCTGCGCCACCTGATCCGCCGGTGGCTCCCCGTCGAGCGCTTCGAGGACGCCCCGGTCCCCTTCGCCGCGGTGGCCACCGACGCGCTGAGCGGGGAAGCGGTGGTCCTGCGCCACGGCGACGTCGTCGATGCCCTGATGGCGAGCAGCGCCATCCCGGGACTGTTCCCCCCGGTGCGCATCGAGGGGCGGTGGCTGGTGGACGGCGGCCTGTCCGCTGGGTGGCCGGTCATCGAGGCCCTGGACCTCGGGGCAGATACCGTTTACCTGCTCACGACTACCACGGCGCCCGCCCGCCGGCCTCCCCGTGGCGCGGTGGCGATGGCCATGAACAGTGTGTCGCTCGTGACCGCGAGGCTGGAGCACGAACGTCTCGCGGCGGCTGAACGCCAGGCGGCTGCCAAAGGCGGCCTGGTCGTGGTCGTGCCGTCGCCGGCCCCCGAGGCACCATCACCTTTCGACTTTGCTCATGGCCACCTGCTGGCCAGTGCCGCCTACCGCCACGTCCAGCAGTGGCTCGACGGCCAGGGCGGACCCGACCGCCTCGCCGGTGGCTCCGAACCGGTCACGCTCGCCCGACGAGTCGCCGATGCGCTCGTTGGCGACGCAGCTGAGCCCGCGTGAGGACAGTCCACGTGCAGACGGGCGCAGGCACCGTGCCCCGAGCGGGGTCGGCATCGGCGCCGAAGCTCCTGCACGCTGCGAGAGGCCGGGGCATCGACGGCGGAGAACCAGCACCAGCATGGAGAACCAGCACCAGGATCGACAACCAGCGCCAGTAGGCCACAAGGACGGAAGAGGAGCATATGGAGCTCGTACGCGAATGGGTTGACTACCAGAGCCCAGCGGGGTCGGTCGCTGCCTTTCTGGCACACCCGGCGCCCGCTGGTGCGCCCGTCCCCGCGGTCGTCGTCATCCAAGAGGTGTGGGGCGTAGACGGCCACGTCGTCGACGTGGCCGAGCGACTGGCGAGTGCGGGGTACGTGGCATTTGCCCCAGACCTGTACTCCGCCGGGGGGCGAAGGCCCCCGGTGCTCGCGCCAGAACGCGTCGAGGCGGCGAAGGCCTTCTTGAATTCGATCCCCCCGGAGCAGTGGATGACGGTGCTCGGCGACGAGGCCCATAGAGCCGAGGCCCTGGGGGCCCTACCACCAGAAGAAGGTGCGCGGGTGGGAGAGACGCTCGGGGCGCTCTTCGGTGGTGCCGGGGGTGATCCCTCGCGCCACATGGAGGTCCTGCAGGCCGCGCTGGAGTACCTGCACGCCCACCCGGCGTGCGCCGGACGCCGCATCGGCTCGGTCGGGTTCTGCATGGGCGGAGGACTCTCGGCCCAGCTCGCCTGCGCCGAGGCCGACCTCGCCGGCGCGGTCGTCTTCTACGGGGCATCCCCTGCACCCGAGGACGTCGCCCGTGTGCGGTGCCCCATCCGCGGCTTCTACGGGGCCGACGACCCCCGCATCGTCGCAGGCCTTCGCACCTTCGACGAGGCCCTCGAAAAGGCCGGATGCGACCGAGAGCTGCGCGTCTACCCCGAGACGCCCCATGCCTTCTTCAACGACACCCGGCCGAGCTACCGGCCCGAGGCGGCACGCGACGCCTGGGGCAGGATGCTCTCCTTCTTTGCCGAGGCCCTCGGTCAGGTGCCGACCGTGGCGCTCACCGACGCAGCCGGCCCGTGAGCGGGCCGCTCGCTCGTGCAGTGGAAGCCTGCCGCACTTGCGTCGCGAGGCCGACGGC
>JAJZJC010000177.1 GCA_021810205.1 Actinomycetes bacterium | reverse complement strand
GTCACCGCGCTCGGGCCGGTCACCGCGCTCGGGCCGGTCACCGCGCTCGGGCCGGTCACCGCGCTCGGGCCGGTCACCGCGGCCGCGGCCACCCGGGCGCTCGGTGACCGTGCGCTGGGTGTAGGGCAGGAGGATCAGCTCGCGCGCCGTCTTGATCGCCGCCGCGATGTCACGCTGGTGCTGCGCGCAGTTCCCGGTGACGCGCCGCGAGCGGATCTTGCCACGGTCGCTCATGAACTTCCTGAGCAGCTGGACGTCTTTGTAGTCGACCCACTCGATGCCGTCGCGACACAACGCGCACGGCTTCTTCTTCACACGCCGGTTCAAGTCCTTGGGCGCTCGCCTGCTGGTGCTGCCCCGGTAGTTGCTTCGTGCCATCAGAAGGGCTCCTCGTCAAAGCCGTAGCCGCCGCTCTGCGGCTCCTCGTTCCTCGGCGGCGGCGCGGTTCGCGCGCCGCGGCCACCACCCTCACCCGGGGCGCGGCGCTCGTTCTTGGTCACCTGGGCGGTGGCCCAACGCAACGACGGGCCGACTTCGTCCGCGATCACCTCTACCTTCGAGCGGCGATCGCCGTCGGGCGTCTCCCAGCTGCGCTGCTCGAGTCGCCCGCACACCACGACGCGTGCGCCGCGAGTCAGGCTCTCGCTCACGTTCTCCGCCATCTCTCGCCAGCACACGATGTCGAAGAAGCTGGTGGCTTCCTCCCACTCCTGGGTCTGGCGGTTCTGCCAGCGCCGGTTGACGGCGAGCCCGAAGGAGGCCGTCGGCTGCCCCGTATTGGTGAAGCGCAACTCGGGATCCCTCGTCACGTTGCCCACCAGCGTCACGCTGTTGTCCGGCATGGTGTCCTCCTCCTCGTCCCTCGCCGCGCCTCAGCCGGCCGACGGCGCGTCGGCGTCGGGAGCCGGGCCACCAGGCGCGTCGGCGCCGCCAGTCTTGTCCTCGGCTGCGACGCCCGCGCCACGGCGCTCGGCGTCGGGTCCGGTGGCCGAACGCCGGCCGGCCGCGACCTGCGCAGCGTCGGGGCCGCGCCCGTCTCGGGGGCGGCGCGCCGTCGCAGCAGCTCGGGCCGCCACCTTGTCGGGGAGCCGGATGACCTTGTGACGCAGGACCTCGTCGGCGAGCGTGAGCATCCGGTCGAGCTCCGCGACGGTGCGGGAGTCGCCTGCCAACTCGACGAGGACGTAGTAGCCCTCGCGGCGGTGCTTCACTTCGTAGGCGAGGGGCCGGCGTCCCCAGCGGTCGATATGACCTGGGGTGCCGTCGTTTGCCCGCACCGTCTCGACCAGCCGGTCGACGACCGCCTGGATCGCCGGCGGCTCGGTCGCGGCGTCGAAGATGACCATGACTTCGTAGGGCCGCATGTGCGGCTCACCTCCCTCCGGACCGGGCGGGTTGCGCCCGGGCCCCGGTCGGTCCGGGGCAGGGTCTCGATCTGTCGGTCTCGCCCTTTCGGCTCGTCTCGGAGCACACGGCCCGTCGGGCGCGAAGACCGGGAGAGATGCTAGCCGACGTGGTCGGGGTGGGCCGCGGCGCCCCTTGCACCCCGGTGGGCCCGGCACCCCGGTGGGCCCGGCTCCCCGGCGGACTCGACGCCCCGACGGGCCCGGCTCCCTACGACCCAGGCACCGCAGGGCTGCGCGCCTCGAGAGTGCGACGGAGCGCCTCACCGGCGTGGTAGCTCTCCTCATCGGCAGGGAAGCGCCCGGCACGCACGTCGCCGACGTAGGCGGCCACCGCCTCGGTGGCCACCCGTGCGAGGTCGGCGTACTGGCGCACGAACTTGGGCACGGGCCGCGCGCCCAGCCCGAGCAGGTCGTGGAAGACGAGGACCTGGCCGTCGCAGTGCGGCCCGGCGCCGATCCCGATGGTGGGGATCGCCACCGCCCGGGTGACCTGCTCGGCGACGAGCTCGGGGACCCCTTCGAGGACGAGCGCGAAGCAGCCGGCGGCCTCGTGGATCTTGGCCGCGGCGATCAGCGCCTCGGCGGCCGCGGCGTCCTTCGCCTGGACGCGGTAGCCCCCCATCGCGTTGACCGACTGGGGGGTGAGGCCGAGGTGGCCCATCACGGGGATCTCGGCACGCACGATCGCCTCGATCACCGGCGCCCGGACGACCCCGCCCTCGAGCTTGACGGCCGCGGCCCCCGCCCGCACGAGCATGGCGGCGTTCGCCACCGCGGCATCGGTCGAGAGGTGGTAGCTCATCCACGGCATGTCGCCGACGATGAGGGCGCCAGGACGGGCGCGCGCCACCGCCGCGGTGTGCCGGACCATGTCGTCCATGGTCACCTGCAAGGTGTCGGGGTAGCCGAGGACGTTGTTCGCCACGGAGTCCCCGACCAACACGATGTCGACCCCGGCCGCGTCCGCGATACGCGCCCCGGGCTCGTCGTAGGCGGTGAGCATCGCGATCGGTTCACCTCCCGTGGCGCGCTTGCGGGCGCGGATCTCTGGGACGGTGATCGACCCGGGGGTGCGCCGAGGGCGCTCTTCGGTAGGGCTGGCCATTGCATGCCCTCCTCTTTCTTCTCCTCGTGACCCCGGC
>JAJZJC010000176.1 GCA_021810205.1 Actinomycetes bacterium | reverse complement strand
CGGCGAGCGCGCGCGTGGCATCCGGATCCCACTTGCCGTGGGCGTTCACCACCAGATTAGGCACGATGCGGACGCGTTCGGGTACTGCGGCGGACGGCAGCTCGGCGCGCAGCCGCTCCAACACCCGTGCGACCAGGTTGGGCGTGCCGCCCTCGGGGACGACGAACAGCTCCAGGCCGCCGAGCCCGCTCGTGTTCACGACCGCTGCAGCGTCGGCCACGCCGTCGACCGACTCGGCAAGGCTGCGCACCTCGTGGATCTCGATCCGGTGCCCCCGGACCTTCACCTGCTCGTCCAGGCGTCCCAGGTAGCGCAGCTGGCCGTCCTCGACGACGCAGCGGTCCCCGGTGCGGTAGGCCCGGCTGGCGCCCACGCCCGCACGTTCGCCGGTGCCGGCCCGAGCCTGGGCCCCGGCGCCTCCGGCGGCTGCACGTGCCGTCGCACCACCGAGCACGCCCTCGTCCAAGAATCGGGCCTCGTCCTCCTCGCCGCCCCCCAGGTAGCCGGCAGCGACGCACGCGCCTGCCAGGACCAGCTCGCCCTCCTCGCCGAGCGGCACCGGCTCGAGGTCGGCGTCGACCACGTACGCGCGCGAGTTCCACACGGGCTCACCGATCGGGAGCGCGCCGTCAGCCGGGACCGTGGCGCGCTCGAAGCGGTACGCCGTGCAGCCCACCGTCGCCTCGGTCGGGCCGTAGTGGTTCAGCAGGTGCACGCCGTCGAGCCGGTCGCCGAGCGACGCCACGAGCCCCGCGTCCAGCCGCTCGCCGCCGAACATCACCGTGCGGGTGATGGCGCGGTAGTCCGGCCGGGCGATGCGCTCGAAGAGCCGGACGTGCGACGGCGTGATCTTCACGAACGCGAACGGGCGCTCACGCGTCACGAGCCAGGGCCGCGGGTCCCAGCTGTCCGGGACGAGCTGGACGGAACCTCCTGCGATGAGCGGCAGCCACAGGCAGGTGACCGCGTGGTCGAAGCCGAGGCTGGCGAAGCACGGCGTCGCATCGTCCTGTTCGAAGCCGGTCAGCTCACGCGCCCAGCCGAGGTAGTTGACGAGCGCCCGGTGGCCGACGAGCACGCCCTTGGGCTGGCCGGTCGAGCCGGAGGTGAACACGGTGTAGGCGATCTGGTCCTGCGTCGCACGGGGCGTGAGGTCGCTCGCGTCCCGGGGCCCGGCGTGAGTGTCGACGGTGGCGACCCCTCTCGGCAGGCTGCCGGCGAGGGCGTTGGGGTCCGCGCTCACCATGACCTTGGGCCGGCCGACCTCGAGGATGCGTCGCACCCTGGAGGCAGGGTAGGTGGGGTCGATCGGGACGTAGGCCGCGCCCAGCGACATCACCGCCAGCGCGGCGGCCACCACCGGCGCGGTCCTGGTGGCCCAGATGGCCACCTGGTCCCCCTCGACGACCCCGGCATCAGCCAGCGCCTCGGCCATGCGCGCCGCGTGCTGCCAGAGCTCCGCGTAGCTCTGGGTCGGTCCGTCGCCCTCGACCGCCGGCGCGTCCGGACGCGCCGCCGCATGCTGGGCGACGTGGTCGACGAGCGTGCCTGCAGGGAGCCCCGCGGTCCTTCCCTCGAGCACGCTGGTGCCGAGGGTGGTCGAGCCTGGTTCGGTTGGGTTCGCGGGCGTCATGGCGGTCGTCGTGTCCCTTCGAGGGTCTCGGAGGTCGGCCGGAGCGGATCGGAGCTGGGCCCGGTCCCGGCCGACGACCAACTCTAGGCGGGCGTGACCTGCCGGTCCGGTTTCATGCCCGGCCCGGCTCCCGCCAGCGCACTCCCTCGAAGCGTTCGAAGTCCCGGTCGTAGGTCACGATCGCCGCGCCGTGCTCCACGGCGAGCGCCGCGAGGTGCGCGTCGCTCGTGAGGTTGCCTCCAGTGCCGGTCGAGCGGAGCAGGCTGGCCAGGACGTCGAGATGCCTGGCCGTGGGCACGACGACGACGCCCGGGCCGTCGCCGATCCACTGGTGGACGATGCCGAGCGCCGCGTCCACCGACAACGGTCGCGGGAACAGGCCGATCTTCGTCGACAGGCGCACGAAGGCCAGCAGCACCACCCAGGCGAAGCCGACCGTGCCGGCCCCGCTCAGGGACTCGTCGAGCCATCCTCTGGCCTCTTCATGCCGGGGCTCGGCCTCGTTCACCGCGTAGACAAGGACGTTCGCGTCGACGAGGTTCACTTCCCTGCTCGCTGCTTGCGGACGAGCTCTTCGTCTTCGAGCTCCGCGGCGAGCAGGAGCGCACGCTCCAGATTGACCGCAGGAGCTCCGAGGTCCGCGGAGGGGGTGCGGAACGGCCGGCGCGCCGCCGCTGGCGCGAGCCCGGAGCGGATCGCGTCGTTCAGCGCCTCTTTGAACGAGATCCCCCGCTCGCGCATCCTTCGCCTGAGGAGCGCCTCGGTGTCCTCGTCGAGGGTGACCGTCGTCCGCATGCCGGCATCATAGCATCACAGCATCACCGCGGGTGATGCCGAAGCATCATCCCTGGTGGTCGGGCTCAGCGTCGGGGCTCAGGGTCGTCGGGGACTCAGTGGGACTCAGCGTCGGGGCTCATGGGG
>JAJZJC010000058.1 GCA_021810205.1 Actinomycetes bacterium | reverse complement strand
TTGTCGTGGTTGGAGATGGCGCTCGCGCGCGTGGCGGGCGCGCGGCAGTTCCTGGTCACCTCCGCGGTATCGAACCGGAGCCGGCCCGAGACCGCGGACATGATCGGCAACTTCGTCGGCCCGGTCCGCCTGGCCGCGCAGGTCTCTGCCGGGGACCGACTCGAGGACGTGTCACCGCGTGTCCTGTCGTCGTTGCGCCGGGCGCTCGCGGCAAGTGTCGTCCCGGTGCCGCTTGCCGAATTGCGCCTGCAGGGGCCGGACGGGTTCGTGCCGCCCGAACCGACCGTGTCGTTCTACATGTTCTCCGAGCGCGAGGGCCCTGACTTCTCGGGCGTTCGCCAGCGTCGATTCCGGGTGAACTCTGGCAGGGACGTGCTGCGCGTGAACTGCACCCCCGACGACGTGGGGGGCAGGAACTTCTTCGTGATCTCCGGCTCGGCGCCCCCCCAGCTCATCGACGCGCTGGTCACCGAGCTGCGCTCGTTCCTCGGTGCAACCTGAGAGGCCGGGACGCTCTGTCGACGACAATGCGACGTGCCGGGGAGACCGGTGCAGGAGGACGATCCAAGTGGCGATGAACGTACTGGGCGGCGAGCTCCGGGAGTGCGGTACCTCGCCGCTGACCGGCTTCTACCGCGACGGGTGCTGCAACACCGGTGTCGGTGATGTGGGCGTACACACCGTATGCGCCCGAGTCACTGCCGACTTCCTCGAATTCTCGATGGCGCAGGGCAACGACCTGACCACGCCGCGACCAGGGTTTCCCGGGCTCCGGCCGGGGGACCGCTGGTGTGTTTGCGCGTCGCGCTGGCAGGAGGCATACGAGGCGGGAAGGGCTCCTGACGTGGTTCTCGAGGCGACCCACGTGGCGACGCTCGAGTGGGTGAGCTTCGACGCCTTGCATCGCCACGCCGTCGACGCTTAGAGGCGGGCGCGCAGGACGGCGGCCGCCTCTGCCGCCCGGGCACGGAAAGCGGCGCGCGCGTCGTCTGCCGATTCCATGACGCCCGCCAAGTGCTCGAAGAAAAGGCCGACGATGAACGCGCGCAGCACGCGCGCCACCGCCGGGGCGCCAGGCCCGTCGCAGACCGTGGGCTCGGACTCTTCCAGCCAGCGCTCGAGCGCGGTCTGGGTCGCGTCGAACAGCTCGTTGCCGAGGGCGCGTGCCGTCTCCTCCCCACGCATCACCTCGCCCAGCATCAGGCGGATGAAGTCCTCCACCTCGAGCATGGAGCCAAGGATGTCCTCGAGTATGTCTGCGAGCCCGTCGAAGTCGTCTCGGGCGATCGACGCAGGGCCGGTCGACGCTGCCAGATCGTCGATGAATCCTCGCTCTTGAAGGACCGCGACCAAGAGCTCGCGCTTCGAGGCGAAGTAGTGGTAGAGCGACGCGACGTTCAACCCGGCTGCCGCCGCCAGATCCCGCATGCTCGTGCCGTCCACGCCGCGTTGGGACATGAGGGCCAGCGCCGTGTCGAGGATGTGCTGGCGCTGGGAGGTGCCGGTCGGCTGCGTGTCGGTCGAAGATGAAGGCGTCACGGTCCACATTGTCAGGCGGCGGAGCCCCCCGCGTCGAGCGCGCACGCGTTGCCCCAGGTCAGCGCGCTGCCCGGTGTCCCCAAAAGACGGTCGGGGGAACGGGCGGTGAGGGATCGTCGCCACCGAGTGCTCATTCCCGGCCTACCAAAGGGTTCGCAGAGTCGACCGCCCGACACGGTGGCGGCACGTGTGCGAACCGGCGTTGCGGCCGCGCGGCGGGATAGAGCAACAGGCGCATCACGGCGGCCGCGGCAGTGGGCGTTCGGGCATGCCCCACCATGGAGGAGGAAGGATTCTGTTTTGCAGAACAGACAATTGCCCTATTGCGCGGTCGGGAACATGACGGTAGAACTACGGCACACGGCAAATGGGAACCGGAGGGAACCGACGGCCCGGCCGGTGGATCGTGGGCGCTCGCTGGAGAGGCGGACGAACGGAGGGGGCACGATCCGCCGGCAAGCCGTCGCGGTGTGGCCGGCCCGTGGAGTGCACTCAGCTCGTCTCGAGCAGCCCCATGGCTCGCAGCTCAGCCAGTACGGACGCCGACACTGCTTTGATGGCACGTGTGGTGTCACGACCCAGCCGCACGAGGCCGGCCAGCTGTCGGGGGTGACGAGCGAGGAGCCGCACGACGGCCGGGATGTCCGCCCTCCCGTCGGGGCCGACGAGGCCCGGGACTGTCGGGTGTAGCGCACCGGGAAGGTCGCTGACCGCCCGTCGGACGTCCCAGGGGATCCCCAGTCGCTCGCACTGCGCCGCGATCGCGGCGGTCTCCATGTCGACTGCCGACGTCTCGGCGGGCAGTGGGGCGCCGAAGTGCGGGACGGTCGCGAGCGTCCTGACGCGCGCCGGCGTTGTTGCGCGCCCCGCGCCGTGAGGGGCCCAAGCCGCGCCGCTGGCCGCGTCGACGACAGTCCGCGGGGCGATCACGTCCGCGATTGCCAGGTCCTTGTCGACGGCGCCGGCTACGCCCACGATCAGCACCCGAGCGGGTCGGTGGTCGGCGAGGATGCGGGTGGCGCCAGCGGCTGCAGCAACGGTGCCGACACCGACGGCACCGACGACGATCCGTTGCCCCTTCCAACCGGGGCGGCCACCGACGGTGGCGGTCGACAACGCCAACGCGTGTGCGAGCCGCCGTAGCTCTCGCGGCATCGCCGCGAGGATGGCGACTGTCGCCTCGGTCGTCAGCTGCGCCAGTCCCCGATCGAGGAAAGCTTGTAGTCGATCGTCTCGCTGAGCCGGTGGCCCTGCTCGACCGCGTGGATGACGAGCCCGACCTCGACGACGTAGCCACCTGTCAGGCGGACGGTGGTCCGGTAGGTGCCAGAGATCGCCGAGCGCTGGCTCGGCGGCACGAGCTGGGCGACGGGCTCTGTGCTCACGTAGGACCCGTCGTGCTGGAGGGTGAAGTTGTGCAGCGACGTCAGCACGCGGATGGGCTGGAGGATGGACGTCGCGGTCGAACCTACGACCGAACGGCGCCTTTGGACAGCGCCCTGCGAGTTCCGGGCGACCTCCGTGGCCTTGTCCGGGGCGGTGAAGACGAAGCTGATCACGACCTTTGGGAGGTAAGACGCCGTGTAGACGCCGGCAATCCGTGTGGCATGCAAGGTCTCGCCTGCACCGTTGTGCACGGCGACATTGGCTGTGACTGTCGGTGACTCGAGCACGCCGAGTGCCAGGGCTCCGGCTGCGAGCAGGCTCAGCACACCGAGGAGGAGGAAGGAGAGGGGGAAGCGCCGCACGGCCCCAGGGTACCGGAGCCAGCGCCGCATCGAGGTCGGGCGGTCGGTGGTGCAGGCCTGCCGCCGTCAGGCACTGATGAAAGGGCGCAGGAGCTCGAGCAACCGGGCCGTGGAGCGCCCCAGTGCCAGGTCCTCGGCTCGCCGACGGCCCGCCCCTATGAGGCGCGTTCGCAAGACGGCGTCGCCAGCCGCTCGTGCGACGGCCGCGGCGAAGCGCAGGGGCTCTTTGGAGGAGAGCACGAGGCCGGCGTCGCCGACGGTCTCGGGCACCGCAGCCGCGCCGTAGGCGACGACCGGGACCTCGTGCGCCATCGCCTCGACCAGGGGCACGCCGAACCCCTCGTGCTCGGAGGCCGAGACATAGACGTCGGCCGCCCGCCAGTACGCCTCGAGCTCGGCGGGGGACACCGAGCCGGTGACCGTCACGTCCTCGTCGAGCCCGAGCTCGTGGACGAAGGCGCCGAGCGCGGGGGCGTAGCGCTCACCGAGCGGTGAGCCCACCAGGCGAAGTCGGGCGGCAGGGTCGTAGACACGCCGATAGACCGACAGCATCTTGACCAGGTCGTGCGGCGCCTTGTGGGGGGAGATCTTGCCGACGTAGAGGAGATCGACGCCGCCTGCCGCCTTGTCGGCTGCCAGCTTGGCGGCGAGACGCTGGTCAGGTGGCGCCGCCGACGTGGTCATGTCGATGAGGAGCGGGGCGACCGCGGTGCGTCGGTAACCGGCGTCGACGAGCTCCTGCTCGTTGAAGCGGGAGACCGCGACGGCGAGCTCGCAGTGCGGGGCGAGGCGTTCGAGCTGTGCTCGGCCGAGCGACGTCTCGAAGGCCACTGACGGCTCCCATGCGGCGAGGAGCTCGGAGGGAGTGATGTTGTGGTAGTTCACGAGCTTTCGCTCGGGGCGCGTCGAGAAGGTATCGAAGATCGGGCTGCCGATCGACGCTTGGTAGAGGAGGACGCGGTCGTGCCTGGCGCGCCCGAGAGCGGCGATGGGGTGCGCGTGCGGCGCCAGATCGGGGGTGCAAGTGCCGTAGTAGACGTCGGACTCGAACCCCGCGGCCCGGAGGGCGTGCATCAAGTTCATGGTGTGCACGCCGATCGCGTCGCGACTGGCCAGGGATGGGATCACTTGGTCCACGCGCACCGGCGAGAGTGTAGGCACGGCCGCCGGTCCCGCCGTCGCCCATCGTGTGGTGCCCTCGGTGCGCGAGCGACCCTTGGAAGAGGGCACCCACGCCGATTACCATCCCCGTATCGGCCACACCAGTCACTTGCGCAACAAGAGTCACGCCCGCCACGCACTTTGCCTCGCGGCGAGCGCACTGATCGCTGCTGCCGCGGCCTCGGTGCCGGCGGTCGCCGGCGCGTCGGGTCCTCGCGCGCCGAACGTGCCGATGGAGCGTTCGGTCGTGCGTGAGAGCCTCCCCTCGGATACGGCAAATGTGCGCATTGCGATGACCGAGAACAACACAGCGCCCGTCGTCGTCTCCTCCTCGGGCGGGGTCGATGCCCCCGGGGTCAGCGGCGTGCCGGCGGTGAAGTTCACACCGGTCGGCGCCGGCGTGTGGGCGGTCTACACGAGCACGAGCTGCAGTGGGACGTGGACCAAGGTCAACGCCGCACCCGTCGCGACACCCACCGCCTCGCCCGCGAGCTCGGGTGCCCTGTTGACCCTGTGCGCGGTGGACGGCACAGACACCGAGGACCAGGGCACGATCACCGGCGTCTACAACTCGAAGGGCGATCCGCGAACCGTGAACACGCTGCCCCTCGAGGAGTACGTGGCAGACGTGACCACCGGCGAGTCGCCGTCGTACTGGGGCACAGCGGGCGGACCGGGTCCCCAGACACACGACTGGGGGTTCCAGGAGCTCGAAGCTCAGGCGATCGCCACGCGCTCCTACGTGCTCGCGAACCCTGGTGGCTATGGCGGCTTCGCGACAACCTGCGATCTCAACTGCCAGTACTACCGCGGGACGCGTGACGTCACCTCACTCGGCGTTGCCGCAGCCATGGCCACGGCCGGCCAGGTGCTCGAGATGCCCGACGGCGCGATCGCGCCCGCCTACTTCGGGTCGTCGACCGGTGGCTACACCGGGAACAGCACAGAAGGCTCACCCTTCACGGCGGTGCCCGACACAGGCGACGCGGTGTGCGCCACAGCACCAGGATTCGCCAAGACATCGCTGTGCAATACGAACCACGACTGGACGGTCACAGTGCCGCTCTCCGAGGTCTACGCCAACTGGCCGAAGGAGGGGGCAACGCCGACGGTCACCGTCTCGGGCCGAAACGGGCTGGGCACATGGGGCGGCAGGGTCACCCAGCTCACGATCAGCGGCAACGGCACGACCCAGATCGTTCCCGTCGCCACATTCGACGGGGCGCTCTCTCTCAAGTCCGACTACTTCACGATCACCTCCGCGCCCGGCAAATCGCTCTCGCTGAGTGGCCACGGGTGGGGCAACGGGATCGGGATGGGGCAGTGGGGTGCGCTCGGCTATGCCATCGGTGCCGACAACGGCCAGGGCAATTGGACATACCAGAAGATCGTCGGGCACTTCTACTCGCCTGCAACGCTGACCACGCTGCCAGGGGTCTCGAGCGGCTCGACGCCGGCCACGTCCTCAGCAGGCATCGGCGGCTACTGGCTCGCCGACAGCGCCGGCAATGTCTTCCCCTTCGGCGACGCCAAGTACTACGGCTCGATGGGTGGTCACCACCTGAACAAGCCGATCGTCGGCATGTCGGCCACGGCCACAGGGGAGGGCTACTGGCTCGTCGCGTCAGACGGTGGCATCTTCACCTTCGGCACCGCCAAGTTCTACGGCTCGATGGGCGGCCAGCACCTGAACCAGCCCGTCGTGGGCATGGCGGCCACCCCCACAGGTCATGGGTACTGGGAAGTCGCGTCAGACGGTGGCATCTTCACCTTCGGCACCGCCAAGTTCTACGGCTCCATGGGCGGCCGTCCGCTGAACGAGCCGATCGTCGGGATGGCTGCCACGGCCACAGGGGAGGGCTACTGGCTCGTCGCGTCAGACGGTGGCATCTTCACCTTCGGCACCGCCAAGTTCTACGGCTCGACGGGCGGGCGGTCGCTGACAGCGCCGATCATGAGCATGGCGGCCGCCACTACAGGCGGCGGATACTGGATCGTGGGATCGAACGGCGCCGTCTTCAACTTCGGCACCGCGACCGATCAGGGCTCGGCCGCAGGCACCAAAGGCGGTGACCCGGCGGCGGTGATGCTTGCCCGCACACTCGACGGGTATCTCGTCGCCTCGGGCACGGGGACAGTGGTGGCGTTCGGGAGCGCGAAGTCCTTCGGCAGCGTCTCGACACAGGCGCCGGGCTACGCCGGAGAGATCGTTGCAGGCACGGCGATCGCGTAACGGGAGCGCCGACGTGGCCGGTGTTCCCAGCCACGACTCATCAGAAGGCGGCGACGGCGGGGATGACCTGTGTGCCTATGATCTCGAGCACCTCGGGGTCGAACACGCGCGCGACCTGGCCGTGGGCGACCTGGATGCCGAGTGCCGCGAGACGCTCTAGGTCCTCGACGATCTCGCCACAGTGCTCGCCCCGCTCGCCGACCTCGAAGCGGTAGGTGACCGTCTTCTCGATCTCCTCGTAGTCCCGGCCCTCGGCGTCGCAGTGCTCGCGGAGCACGTGGAGCTTGTGCTCGAGCTCGGGGCTGTTGAACAGGTTGCAGGCCTGGGCGTAGCGGGCGACGAGCCGCAGCGTCTTTCGCTCACCCGACCCCCCGATGAGGACAGGAGGGTGGGGTCGACGCAACGGCTGCGGTGAGTTCAAGGTGCGCTCGAGCTGGTAGTGCCGCCCTTCGTAGGGGCGCTCGTCGTCCGACCACATCTGCAGGCAGATCTGGAGGGTCTCCTCCAGGCGTTCGAAGCGCTCGGCGAGGGGGGGGAAGAAGAGGCCGAGGCCGCGGGCCTCCTCCTCGTTCCATGCGGCACCGATCCCGAGCCATGCCCTGCCGCCAGAGAGCACGTCGAGGGTGGAGACCGCCTTGGCGAGCAGGCCAGGACTGCGGTACACCGCGCCGGTGACGAGGGTCATGAGCGAGACTTGCTCGGTGTGGGCCGCGAGGAAGCCCAGGGTCGTGTACGCCTCGAGCATCTCGTGCTCGGGAGGGCCGATGTGGCCGATCTGCCAGACGTGGTCCATCACGCTCACTCTGTCGAAGCCGGCTCGCTCAGCGCCGGCCACGATCGTGGCGAGGTCGTCACGCAGGCGACCGGGACCGCCGGGGAAGGTGAAGTCTGGGAGGTGGAGACCGAGCTTCATGCGCTCCGTTCTACCTGCTCGAAGTCCTCCCCAGGTCCGCGGTCAGGCCGGCGGCGCGCGCCGCGCGACCTCCGAGAGCCTGGGAAAGCGGCGCAGGCGACCGAAGCGCCCGAGCCGCCCGGCGTCGACGCCGTGGTCCGCAGCCTCGAGCAGAAGCCGGTCACCCCGACTGTTGCCGTAGGCCCACAGGACGGGCTGGTGCGTGCTGAGCCCCTGTGCTCGAACCCACGCCATGAGGCGGGCGTACTTCTCGGCACCGCGGCAGTTCTTTCCTTCGTATCGACCGGTCAGCAAGTTGCCGCTCACCTCGAGACGCGTAGCGAGCGCGGCATCGGCCCCGAGCAGTTCCGACGCAGGACGGACGTAGCACTCGGGGGATGCCGAGACGATCACGATGCGGTGTCCAAGTTTCCGGTGCCACTCGAGACGGTCGCGGGCGTCGGGGCGCAACCGCCGCCGTAGGTGGCGCTCGGCGAACTCCACGCCTGCCTTCTCGACGTCGTCGGCCGAGACGCCCGAGAGCACCCGGGTGAACAGGGCCTCTTTCGCCTCGTCGGCCGCGGTCCCTCCCACGATCGCCGAGCGCACCAACGTGGGGAGGTCGCTCGCGATCGCGCGCGCGACCACCGTCGGGCCCCTGACGCTCAGGAGGAACGGAACCACGCTCCCGCCGGTCGTGAGGGTCCCGTCGAAGTCGAAGGCCGCGACGGTGGGTCGCTCCGTCTGCGCCGCGTTCATCCGGTGCCACCTTCGTTGTCGGTCACCTGCCGTGGACCACCGTCGTCCATCACCCGTCATCCCCCCGCCCTGCGTGCCGCGCGCTCTGCGCCGCGCTCGACCGCCGTGCGACCTCCACTCGCCTCGTTCGCCGAAGGCTGTGTCAAGCGCTGCTCCGTGCGACACGAGCCGGCTGCCTCGGCGACCACCTCCCGCAGGCGCGTGGCACTGGGCACGCCGAGCGCGCTGCGCGCTGCCGGCGGGTCGATGGTGACGATGGTCACGGGTCCACGCCATGACACCCCCAGGCCATCTCGCTGCATGGCACCGATCATCGCACGTCACAGGCGAGGATCCGATCGGGGCTCATGACGCGTAACTCCGACCGGCTGGGTCGACAATCGGGATGTGGCGGATATAGTGTGCACGGAGCATTCGACGCGCGAGATGCCCCCCGTTGGTAGCGGGCCCGTGCGCACATGCGAGCGCGTCGGCAGACACCGAATCCGTAGTCACCCATCCGCAGATACAAGGAGGCCAGATGGCGATTCGACTCGGGGACACTGCCCCGGACTTCACCGCAGACACCACGGAGGGTCCGATCCACTTCCACGAGTGGCTCGGCGACAGCTGGGGGATCCTCTTCTCCCATCCGAAGGACTACACGCCGGTGTGCACCACCGAGCTGGGCGCCTTCTCGAAGGCCAAGCCAGAATTCGACAAGCGCAACACCAAGCTGATCGGCCTCTCGGTCGACTCGGTGGAGTCGCACAAGGGCTGGGCTGCCGACATCGCCGACACGCAGGGAACCGCTCTCAGCTTCCCGGTGATCGGAGACGAAGACCACCACGTCGCGGATCTCTACGACATGATCCACCCGAACGCGAACGACACGTTGACCGTCCGCTCGGTCTTCATCATCGGGCCGGACAAGAAGGTGAAGCTCACGCTCACCTACCCGGCGTCGACGGGGCGGAACGTCGATGAGATCCTGCGGGTCCTCGATTCCTTGCAGCTGACGTCCGACTACCAGGTATCGACGCCTGTCAACTGGAGCGACGGCGGTGACGTGATCATCTCGCCGGCCATCAGCGACGAGGAGGCGAAGACCAAGTTCCCCAAGGGTTTCACCACCTTGCGCCCGTACCTGCGGATGACGCCTCAGCCGAACAAGTAACAACGGGTAGACGACGCCGGGTGGCCACACCGGCGTGGAGAGGTTCCGCGACGATGCCGGCCGGGAGGCCGGCATCGTCGCGTCCAGTCTCTCTCTCGTGTCACGATCCTCGGATCAGGCGTTCCAAGCGGACTGGTCGCCGCCCCACGCAGTGCCACCGTCCGATCCCTCGCTGCCATCCCGCTCGACGCCGTCGAGGATCTCCGCCCTCAGTGCTCGCTTCAAGAGCTTTCCCGCGGGGTTGCGGGGAAGGAGGTCGTGGCGGAACCAAAAGCGCGTGGGCACGTTGAACGCAGCGAGGTGGTGGCCGACGTGGCGCGCCAGCTCGTCGGCGGTCACCTTGTGCCCAGGCCGAAGTACGACCACCGCGCCGACCTCTTCGCCGAGCACGGGATGGGGGACGCCGATCACCGCGCACTCCGCGACGGCGGGGTGGGAGAAGAGCGCATCTTCGACTTCGACGCAGTAGACGTTCTCCCCGCCACGGATGACCACATCCTTCGCACGGTCGACGATCGTGATGAACCCTTCCTCGTCGATGCGCGCGATGTCTCCGGTGTGCAGCCAACCCGCGGTGATCGCACGCGCCGTCTCCTCGGGGCGTCCCCAGTAGCCGCGCACCACGTGCGGCCCCTTCACCCACAGCTCTCCGATGCTGCCAGGCGGCAGTGGGGGGGGCTCGGTGCCACTGTAGGAGCCGGGCACGACGGCAACGTCCGCGACCGGGACGGCTCGGCCTACGCTCTCGGGCTTTCGCACATAGTCCTCTCCGGTGTTCATCGCCGTCGCGGCGGACGTCTCGGTCAGTCCGTAGCCGTTGGCGGGCTGTCCGGTCACGAAGTGCTCTCGGATGCGCCGCACGAGCTCGGGGGGCGCAGGCGCGCCGCCATAGGAGACCGAGCGGACGCTCGAGGTGTCGCGCCGGTCGAGGTCGGGGGAGTCGAGGATCCGCATCACGACCGTGGGTACGCCGCCGAAGACGGTGACCTTTTCACGCTCGATCAGCTCGAGGGCGCGCTCGGGGTCGAAGTGGTGCATGAGCACGAGCTTGGTTCCTGCCGCCGTGTTGGTGATGAGCACCGCGTGACAGCCGGTCGCGTGGAAGAGCGGGACATTCAGCAAGTAGCAGCGCTGGCCGCTCGGGCCCTCGTCCGCGATGCCAGACCCGAAGCGCACCTGCGTGACGGTCTGGGTGAAGAAGAGGTTCATCAGGTTCGTGCACGTGTTGCGGTGCGTGCCGACTGCGCCTTTCGGGCGGCCGGTGGTACCAGAGGTGTAGAAGATCGTGGCGTCGTCGTCCGGCGCGATGTCGACGTGCGGGGGGACGGCGTCGGACGCGACCTCACCCAGCAGCGTCGCGAAGTCGATCTCACCGGCTTCTGCGGGGTGGTCGTCGCCGACAGTCACGAGACCGCGCAGCGCGGGGAGGTCGGCGCGGTGTGGCCGTAGACGGGCCGCGCGCTCTGCGTCGACGAAGGCCACGGTCGAGCCGGAGTCTTCGATGCCGTACGCGAGCTCGCCCCCCGTCCACCAGGCGTTCAAGGGCACGGCGACCGCGCCGGCGACCGCCGCCGCCCAGAAGGCCACGATCCATTCAGGCAGGTTCCGCATCGCGATCGCCACGCGATCGCCCTTTTCGACGCCTAGTTCGTCGCGGAGGCGATGCGCGAGCGTCGAGGCGATCCGGTAGTGGCGCTCGAAGGAGATCCGCTCGTCCTCGTAGACGATGAAGTCGGCGTCGCCGTAAGCGAGGGAGAGGTCGAGCACGCTGCGAAGATTCGGCGGCGCGGACTTCCATGCGCGCATGCGGACACCGCGGATCGCGACTTCTTCCATCTCGAACATCTGTCCGGGCGCGGTGAGCTGGGCGACCGCGTCGTCATAGCTGAGGAGCTCGCTCACGGTGCGCGGAACACGGTCTTGCGGTAGAAGGCGAGCTCAGCCACGCTCTCTTTGATGTCGTGCATCGCGCGGTGGCTGCCCTTCTTCTCCGGGGCGCCATCGAGGGCGCCCGGAAGCCAGCGCTTTGCGAGCTCCTTGATGGTTGACACGTCGATCGAGCGGTAGTGCAAGAAGAGCTCGATCTCGGGGAGGTGCAGCGCGAGGAAGCGGCGGTCCGTACCGATCGAGTTGCCGCACAGTGGCACCGTCCCGGGCGCCTCGATGTGCGACCGCAGGAATGCGAGCGTCTGCCTTCCCGCATCTTCGAGGCTGATCGTGGACGCCTCGATCGCCGCGAGCAGTCCAGAGCGCTGGTGCATTTCACGCACGGTGTCGCTCATCGCGCCGAGTTTCTCCGCGGCCGTCGACACCACGATGTCGGGTCCTTCGGCCACGATCGAGAGATCGTCGTCGGTGAGCAGGGTCGCGATCTCGACGATGGTGTCCTTGGTCGGATCGAGGCCGGTCATCTCGAGGTCCATCCATGCCAACACCGCACGGATGATATGCACGGGAACGGACCACGTGTCTGGAACGGGCAAGTCCGGCGCGCGGCTACCATCGCCGAGTGGCCGCGGTGTCCGTTCCGGTGCACCGGCTTGACCGGGATCTTCCGCTTCCTGCCTACGCCCGGCCCGGTGACGCCGGAGCCGACCTGTGCGCCCGTCTCGACGTGCGCCTGGCTGCGGGCGGCGGTCGTGCCCTTGTGCCGACCGGCTTGGTGATCGGCATCCCGTCTGGGTACGCCGGTTTCGTCCTCCCGCGCAGCGGGCTCGCCCTCCGCCACGGCGTGACCTGCCTGAACACGCCAGGGCTCATCGACTCGGGCTACCGCGGGGAGATCAAGGTGCTGCTCGTCAATACCGACCCCGACGCGGACTACGAGGTGCGCCGCGGCGACAGGATCGCGCAGCTTGTCGTCCAGGCGGTGGCCGAAGTGGCCTTCGACCCGGTCTCGGCCGACGAGCTCCCCCCCTCCGAGCGTGCGGAGGGGGGCTTCGGGCACAGCGGACGGTAGACGTCGCGCGATGGAGCTGCTCACGGGGCTCGACTCGGCGTTCCTCGCGCTCGAGACGGAGACCACTCGGGCACACGTGGCAGGGGTGCTCGTCCTCGGACCTCCTGCCGCCGATGGGTCCTCGGAGGACGGGTCGTCGGAGGAGGCCTATGCGGCGATCCGCTCCGTCGTCGCCCAGCGGCTCGACCGAGTGCCGCGACTGGGCCAGCGTATCCAGCGTGCGCCGCTCGGCCTGTGGCGTCCGATGTGGGTCGACGATCCCGATCTCGACCTCGACTTCCACGTGCGGCCCGCATTGCTTCCGGCACCGGGGGGCCAGGCCGAGCTCGAGGCATTGGTGGGTGAGGTGATGAGCCGGCCCCTCGACCCGGATCGCCCCCTGTGGGAGATGGTGGTGGTGGAGGGTCTCACCCAGATGAGGACGGCCGTGATCGCCCGCCTCCACCATGCGATCTTGGACGGGCAGGCCGGTGCGACCGCAATGGCCGCCCTTTTGGACCTCACTCCCGGCGGACCTGAGCGCCCCACGGCGGCAGCCGGGCCCACGGCGGCAGCCGGGCCCTTGGCGGCGGCCGGGCCCTTGTCGGCGGCCGGGCCCTTGTCGGCGGCCGGATCGACTGCCGAGGACGTGCCCCGCTGGCGCCATGGTGTCGTCGCGCTGGCCAGGCAGGTGAGTGACGGTGTCGCGGCGGTCCAGCGGGCCATCGACACCGCGCGCGTCCTCGCGGTGCACAATCGCGAGCTTGCTTCCGGCGGAAAGACTCCCCCACCTGCGCCGTTCCACGCGCCGCGCACCTCGCTGAACGGCAACGTCACCGGTGAGCGCCGGTTCACCAGCTTTCGGACGCCCGTCGAGGATCTCGAGCTCGCGCGCGACGCGTGCGGCGAGGTCGGGGACGGGGTGGGGCGTCCCACGGTGAACGACGTGATCCTCTGCGTCGTCGGCGGCGCGCTCGTCGAGTACCTCGATCTCCGGGGAGAGGCGCCGTCTTCCTCCCTCGTGGCCCTCGTGCCCGTCTCTACGCGTCGGCATGGTGGCGCGCGATCGGGGGACCCGACGACCGTCGGCAACGACGTGTCGGGCATGCTCGTCCCGCTCGCGACGACCGTGGCGGACCCCGGCGACCGTCTTGCCGCCATCGCCCGGGCCACCGCGGTCGCCAAGGCGCAGGAGGATCGTACCGGCGGCGACTTCCTCGAGACCGTGCTGCGTGCCGTCTCGCCGGCGCTCCTGACCGCCCTCATGCGCGGTGCCGGGTCGCTCCGGCTCTTCGACCACGTCCCGCCGCCCTTCAACGTGGTGGTCTCGAGCGTGGTGGTGCCCGATGTGGCCTTGTGGTGGGCGGGGCGCCCGGTGATCGACGTCTACCCGGCCGGGCCCGTCGCCGACGGGTTCGGGTTGAACGTCACGACGATGACCTACCGTGGCGTGGTCCACTTCGGGCTGCTCGCAGCCCCGAGCCTCGTGTCCGACGTCGAGGAGATCGCCGTCCTCCTCGACGACGCGCTGGCCGCACTGGTGCTTCGGGCCCTGGGCGGGGCGTAGCGCCGAGGGCACAGAGCCCCGACTTGTCGGCCGACCGCCCTGAGTTCACTCGTCCCGGAGCGTCGAGCTAAGGTATCTGGCACACGCGGACGTGGCTCAGTTGGTAGAGCATCACCTTGCCAAGGTGAGGGTCGCGGGTTCGAGTCCCGTCGTCCGCTCCAGTAAAAGCCCAGCTCAGGCGGAGTTTTCCTGAGCCTCCTTGCCGCACCCTCCGGCGTCCATCGCGCGTCCATCGCGCGAGACGAGGGGGACGACTGTGTGCGGGCCCGGTTCATGCTGGACAACGTGGCTCCGGTAGCTCGACGACACTCTCCGGCGCGGTCCCGGTAACTGGGCGACAGTGGCTCCGGTACATGGGTGACACCTTCCTCGGCCTGAGTTTCCACCAGCTCGCCGCCGCCACCTCCTTCGCTGTCGACGTCGGCGTCGCCGGTCGCGAAGGAGGCCGTGGTGCTCGTGGAGCTCGGGGTTGCGGAACAGCGGTCCAAGGCGGTCTTCGAAGTGCTCGACGGGGCGAGCGTCACCGAGGTCGCCAAGCGCTATGGGGTGAGCCGCCAGACGGTGCACACCTGGCTGCGCAAGTGCGCCAATCGGGGGTTCTCCGCCCTCGTCGACAAGAGCTCCAAGCCTGAGCACTGTCCCCACCAGATGCCCGCCGCCGTCGAGGCGCGGGTCATCGAGCTGCGCTTGGCGCACCCAGAGCGGGGACCGCGCACGATCCGCTATGTCTTGGGGACCGAAGGAATCACCCCTCTCCCGGGACGCTCGTCGGTCCACCGGGCCCTCGTGCGTCACCGCCTCATCACCCCGACCAAGCGTCGGCGCCGCAAGGAACTGCAAGCGCTGGGAGCGAAAGCGCGCCATGGAGCTCTGGCAGATGGACGTCGTCGGGCGGTTCCACCTGAAAGACGGCACCGACCTCAAGTGCCTGACTGGGGTCGACGACCACAGCCGCTACTGCGTCTCGGCTCGGCTCACGGTGCGTGCGACTGCCCGGCCGGTGTGCGAAGCGCTCAAGCTCGCGCTGAAGACCCACGGGCTGCCTCGGCAGATCTTGACGGACAACGGCCGCGTCTTCACCGCCCGCTTCTCCAATGGCCCCGGACCGGTCCTCTTCGAGCGGATCTGCCAGGACAACGGCATCGACCACCTTTTGACCGCGCCCTACACGCCGACGACCACTGGCAAGGTCGAG
>JAJZJC010000057.1 GCA_021810205.1 Actinomycetes bacterium | reverse complement strand
GTCGGTGCCGCCGCTCAGGACGCCGCTCAGGACGCCGCGCATCCGACGCGCCCCGACGCGCCCCGCGTATGGTCGTGGTGGGAGGTGCGCTGCGACGTCCCGCTCGCCCGCCCGCTGTGCTCGAGGATGGGTGAGCGCGACAAGAGCATCGCCCCGGTCACCATCAGCATCCCTCCTCCGGTGGCGAGCCCGAGGTGCATGCCACCGGTCTGCGCCTGCTCGCTGAGCCCGAAGATGCCCGACATGATGGCGGTGAACGGGTCGAGCAGGGTGATCCCGGGTTGGGCGGCGACGAGCTTGCCGGCCTGCTTGGCATGCTGCATGAGGAACATGCCGAGGACGCCGGCCGCGATCATGGCGTAGGTCGCCCACCGCGCGAAGACCGAAGCGGGGTGCGAGAGATGGCCGACGGCGGCCTTCATGAGCGCCGCCGTCGTGCCGAACTCGATGCCGGTCGCCGCACCGTAGAAGGCGGCGCGGCGGTCGCCGGTCGCCCGCCAGCCGGCGGTGACCAACGCTGCCGCCGAGCCCAGGCTGAACCCGAGCCCGGTCACCCAGACGATCGGGGAGATGGTGCCCGTCCTCCCCGTGAGGAGCGGCTCGACCATGGCAGGGGGGCCGAAGCGCAGGGCCGATGCGACCGAGTCCGGTCGGCGAGTCGATGCGGCGCGAAGGGCACGTGGGCGACCTGCCCTGGGCGCGCTCGAAGGAAGCCGGCCACGCCGAGACGAGCCGTGGCACTGCGCGAGCGCACTGAGAGAGACGAGCCATGGCACTGCAAAAAGTCTTCGAAAGGGCGCTCCGGTGCTCGAGCGCGCAGTTCGTCCTTCACGACTTCTTGCCCATTGGGACGCGTGGCGCAGATGTCAACTCCGATATACCGAATGCTCTCGGACTAGCATGAGCGCCCATGGATCTCGAGCTTCCCGAGGAGATGCGCGCACTTCAGGCGTCGGTGCGCCGGTTGGCCAAGGACAAGGTTTGGCCGCGCGCCCGTGAGATCGACCGAAGCGGGGAGTACCCCACCGATCTCTTCGAGATCTTTCGCGACGCCGGCCTTCTCGGGCTCTGCTTGCCCGAGTCCCTCGGTGGCTCGGGTGCCGGCGTGCTCGGGCTCGCCATCGCGATCGAGGAGGTGGCCAAGTACTCCAACACGGCTGCCCTCATGTTGCTGCTCACCCGCCTGCCCACTGGGCCGGTGCTCATTGCCGGCAGCGACGACCAGAAGCGTCGCTACCTGCCAGGTATCGCGGACGGCTCGCTGCGCGCGGCCTTCGGCCTGTCGGAGCCCCAGGCAGGCAGCGATGTCATGGGCATGCGCACGCGAGCGGTCCCCGACCCCGAAGTGGCGGGCGGCTGGGTGCTGACGGGGACCAAGTGCTGGATGTCGGGGGTGCGCGAGGCCGACTGGTACACGGTGTTCGCCAAGACCCAGGACCCGTCGAGCCGCGCGCACGACTCGGTGACCGCCTTCATCGTCGAACGGCGCTGGGACGGTGTGTCGGTCGGTCGCACCGATGCCAAGATGGGGGTCCGCGGGGTCGACACCGGCGAGCTCCTGCTCGACGGGGTCCGCGTGCCGGCTGAGAACGTCATCGGCGAGGTCGGTGGCTTCCGCCTCGCGATGCTCGGACTGAACTCGATGCGCCCGATCGTGGCTGCGCGCGGCATCGGACTTGCCGAGGGTGCGCTCATGTACGCGACCGACTACGTGAAGCAGCGTGAGGCGTTCGGCCAGACCATTGCCGACTTCCAGGGGATCCGGTGGGAGATCGCCAAGTGCGCCGTCGACATCGAAGCCGCGAGGCTGCTCACCTACCGCGCCGCGATGATGGCCGACGCGGGACGTTTCTCGAAGTCCGATGTCCCCTATCTGTCGATGGCGAAGTACTACGCGACCGAGCTGGCGGTACGAGCTTCCGGGCTCGCCGTCCAGCTCCTCGGGGCCGCGGGCTATATGGAGGACCATCCGACCGAGCAGTGGTACCGCGACGCGAAACAGCTGACGATCGTGGAGGGCACCTCGCAGGTGCAGCTCGACCTCATTGGGCGTGGCGTGCTTGCCGGTGACCTGTGGTGGGATTGAGCAGATGCCTGGCGACGACGACCTTCTTGGGAGAGTGCCCGCCTCGGACGCCTTCTTGATCGGTCGGCGCCCTCCGCAGTCGTCAACCATGTGCTGAGCGATGGACCGAGCCACGTGCACAGCGGTCGACGGCGCGCGAACGGACGGATCGAGCGGAAGGCACGATGACACCGAAGACGGCTGACGTGGCGGGTCAAGCGGTCACGTTCGAGTCACTCGGCGCGTGGCCCGGCGTCCTCGACCGAGTGACGCGCGGCGAGTCGCTGGACGCGGCCTCGGCCGCGTGCGTGATGGGTGAGATCCTCGACGGCAGGGCTGCGCCCTCGCAGATCGCCGCCCTCGTGACCGCGCTTCGCATGAAGGGCGAGACGGCAGAGGAGATGCGCGGGTTCGTGCTGGCGATGTTCGACCACGCGACGCCCCTGACGGTCCTCGATGGGGCGGTGGACCTCGTGGGTACCGGCGGCGATCGTCTCGCGAGCATCAACGTGACCACGCTTGCCGCGTTCATCACGGCGGGCGCTGGGCTCCGTGTCTGCAAGCACGGCAACCGGGCGGCGTCGTCGTCCGTCGGCACCGCGGACGTGCTCGAAGCGCTCGGTGTGGTCGTCGACCTCGGTCCGCCCGGCGTGGCTCGCTGCGTGGAGGAGTCCCGGATGGGCTTCTGCCTGGCGCCGCGCTTCCACCCGGCAATGCGCCACGCCGGCCCGGTGCGCCGCGAGCTCGGTGTGCCAACCGTGTTCAACTTCTTGGGCCCGCTCGCCAATCCGGCGCACGTCAGGCGCCAGCTCGTCGGCGTGAGCGATCCGGCGATGGCCCCGAAGATGGCGCGTGTCCTCGGCGCGAACGGCAGCGAGCATGCGATGGTCGTCTACGCCGACGACGGGCTCGACGAGCTGAGCGTCGTATCGCCGGCGACCGTGCTCGAGGTCACGGCACTTCCGAAGCGGGAGGGCGGCGGGCCGACAACATATGAGGTCCGGACGTGGCGGCTGGACCCGGCCGAGCTGGGTTTCTCGCCCGCGACTCTCGCCGACCTGCGCGGTGGGGACGCGGCGTTCAACGCCGGAGTGATCCGGGGCGTCCTCGAGGGGGACCGGGGTGCCTGCCGGGACATCGGCGTGCTGAACGCCGCGGCAGCCCTCGTCGTCGGCGGCACCGCGGACGACCTGGAGGACGGCATCGCCCGGGCGACCGCGTCGCTCGACGCTGGCGAGGCGATGGCCGTGCTCGACCGGCTCGTGGCGGTCTCGAGGTCGGCAGCCGCCGAAGCGAACGCCGCCGATGCAGCCAATGCGCCGGCCGGTACCGGCGGAGCGGCCGCAGGAAGATGAGCGGGCCGCTCGAAGGGTACTTCGTGATCGAGCTCGCCGGGATGGGGCCCGCGCCCTATGCCTGCATGCTGCTCGCGGACGCCGGCGCGACGGTGCTGCGGCTCACCAGGGCGGGTGACGGCGGTGGTGCATCCAACGAGTGGGACCTGCTCTCACGGAGCCGCACGTCGGTGTCCATCGACTTGAAGCGCCCGGAAGCCGTCGATCTGGTGCTCGACCTCACTACCCGTGCTGACGTGCTCGTGGAGGGATTCCGACCCGGCGTCGCCGAGCGCCTGGGGCTCGGACCCGAGGACTGCTGGGCGCGCAACGCTCGGCTCGTCTATGCCCGCATGACGGGATGGGGTCAAGACGGCCCCCTTGCGGCACGCGCGGGGCACGACATCGACTTCATCGCGCTGGCCGGTGCCCTGTGGCCGATCGGTCGGCACGGCGAGCGTCCGGTGCCGCCGTTGAACCTCGTGGGCGACTTCGGGGGCGGGGGGATGCTGCTCGCCTTCGGCGTCGTCTCTGCGCTCCTCGAGGCCCAGCGGTCGGGGTCCGGCCAGGTGGTCGACGCCGCGATGATCGACGGCGCCGCGTCGCTCATGACCATGGTCCACGGGCTCCGCCACGGCGGGATGTGGCAGGACGAGCGGGGGGTGAACCTGCTCGACACGGGGGCGCCGTTCTACGAGGTCTACGAGACGGCCGACGAGGGGTTCGTCGCCGTCGGGGCGATCGAGCCGCAGTTCTATACGGCACTGCTCGAGGGGCTCGGCATCGACGCGGCCTCATTGCCGCCCCAGATGGACCGGACGCACTGGCCGGAGACCGCTGCCCGCTTCGCAGCGGTGTTCAAGTCGAAGACCCGCGACGAGTGGGCGGCGGTGTTCGAGGGGACCGACGCATGCGTGGTGCCGGTCCTCTCACCCGCCGAGGCGCCGGCCCACCCGCATCTCGCCGCACGCGAGACCTTCGTCACACGCCGCGGCGTCGTGCAGCCCTCGGCGGTGCCACGCTTCAGCCGGACGCCCGCCGCGGTGCGCGACGCGCCCGAGGTCGTCGAGGCGCTCGGCGTCTGGGGTGTCGGCGAAGAGACGGTCGCCGCGCTGCGCTCGTCGGGCGTGCTCCGCGACGACTCTTCCCGCGACTGATCTTTCTCGCGCCTGGCGCGACGCCGGCGTGCAACGCCCGGCACGATTGCCGGTGACCGCTCGTGCGGACCCCGAAGGCATCAGCGCGGCGGGTGTCGCCGTGGGCCGAAGCCGCCGATCCAGCGCTGCTCGGGGTCCGTCCCCGCGCCGGGGTGCCGCGGCGATCGCCACGCTGTCGGCATGTTGTGGCTGGGCGCGGGCTGCGGCGCGGGCTGTCGTGCGTGCCGCGGCACATCCGCGGCAGGTGTGTAGGCCATCCGCGTACCGGCCACGCGGCGGTGCCCGGTCGGCTGGGGACGCGGTGGGGGTGCTGCGGCCGCGGTCGCGACGTCCCTCGGGTACCGCCGGGCTGCCTGGAAGAGGTAGTACGCGCTCAGCGCCAAGGGGAAGAGCATCACGACGAACGTCCACTGCAGCCCGTTGCGTCCCCCACCGAAGACGTAGTCGGAGACCGCGCCGAACAGCAGCGGGGCGAGGGCCTGGGCGCCGGTGCGTACGAACGTACGGATCCCTTCGGCGCGACCCCAGAGCCACGAGGGCATGATGTCGAGTCGAGCCGCGTCGATCGGCGGGTTCTGTGCGCCGAGCCCCACCGCGGCGAGCACCACGTAGGGAAGGGCGGTCAGCGCGCTGTGGGTCAGGAGCGCCGGGACCATGAGGACGACGGTCACCGTGGCGGCGATCGCGGCGACGTTCACGCGCCCGGCCAGGCGGCCCTTGCGCAGCAGTGAGTCGCCGAGCGGTCCCGCCACGAGCACGCCGATCACGGCTCCGCCGCCCACCATGAGGAGCAGCACGCTGGCGAAGAACGTCGACACGTTGTACTGGTGGTGGACGAACTCCATCCCGAACGTCTGGACGCCCGAGAGGAAGTAGTAGCCACACGCCCCGGCGATGATGAGGACCACGTTGGTCTTGACGCTCATCACGAAGCGCGCCGCACTGAGGAATCCCATGTTCGGGTTCGCCCGAGCGACCAGCACGGGATCGGGCCGGATGCCGTGGTCTCGGGCGAGGCGCTGCGCATCGGTGAGGTGGCTGTCGGCGTCGCCGGTGTGGGCACTGGCCCCGCCGGCGAGTGCGGGCTGCCCCGGCGCGCCGTCGGCCTGGTCAGCGGGGTGCGCCTGGCGTTCTGCCTCGCGCTGCGCGGCGGCAGCACGCTGCATCGCCTCCCAGGGCTTCGTCCCAGGATCCGGCGCGAGCGCGCCGCGGCCACCGCGCAGCGGTTCAGGGAGCTTGAAGACTGCCCACGCGATGAGGAAGGCGGGGAGGGCGAGCACCACGAAGGCGAGGCGCCAGCTGATCGCGGCAAGGTCACCGGTGAAAGCGAACCCGACGCCCGCGCCCAGGAGCTCACCAGTGAGGATGTAGCTGTAGATCTGGCCGCGCTCGTCGCCGGGGAACCAGTCGCCGACGAGCGACGCGATGGTCGGGCCCGCGACGGCCGTGACGCCGCCGAGCGCGAGGCGCGAGAGCAGGAGGTTGCCGAAGCTGCTCGCCGCCGCGCTCCAGATCATGGCGAAGGCCCACAGGACGACGGATGCCCCGAGCAACCGCGTGCGGCGGACCCGGTCCGCGAGCACCCCGAAGGGCAGCGAGAAGACCGCGCCGACGATCGCAGTGACCGAGACGAGGAGCCCGAGGTCGGTGTTGGTGATGTGGAGGGCAGGGAGGAGCTCGGTCGCCGACGCGCCCACGGTTGCGGTGTCGGCGCTCGAGAGTGCCAGCACGCAGGCGAGCACCACGATGACGCGCGTGCGCGTGCGGCCCCCCAGGACCGGGATGAGGCGATGCTTGGCGCGGGTGGCTCCTCGCCGGGCAAGCCGCCCGAGCGCGGGGATCACGCCCTCTGCGCCACTTCGCGTCGCCACGCCACCATCCTCGTCTATCGAATGGCGGCATGGCGACCGGTTCAGCGCAGGCGGCGCTCCAGGTCGTCGACTGCCTCGCGCAACGCACCCGGCAGGTGGTCGCCGAACTTCGCGAAGTGCTCGCGGATGGAGGGGATCTCGGCACGCCACTCTTCGGCGTCGACCCGGAGCAGCTCGGCCATGTCCTCTTTGGACACCCCCGTTCCTTCGAGATCGATCGCGCCGGGGGCAGGCAGCCAGCCGATCGGCGATTCGACGGCGTCACCGCGCTCGCTCACCCGCTCGAAGATCCATTCGAGGACTCGTGAGTTCTCGCCGAAGCCCGGCCACAGCCATTTGCCGTTCTGGTCCTTTCGGAACCAGTTGACGTAGAAGATCTTCGGCAACTTGGCGGCATCAGGCGCCTGTGCGCCGATGTCGAGCCAGTGGGCGAAGTAGTCGCCCATGTTGTAGCCACAGAACGGGAGCATCGCGAACGGGTCGCGCCGGAGGTTGCCGACCTTGCCCGTTGCGGCCGCGGTGGTCTCCGAGGCCATGATGGAGCCGAGGAAGATGCCGTGGGTCCAGTCGCGGGACTGGAAGACGAGCGGGACGACCGATGCACGCCGCCCGCCGAACATGATGGCGGAGATGGGCACGCCGCGCGGGTCTTCCCACTCGGGCGCGATCGCGGGATCCTGGGCTGCAGGAGCGGTGAAGCGGGCGTTGGGATGCGCGGCCGGCGTGCCCTTGTCCGGCGTCCAGTCCTCGCCGCGCCAGTCAGTGAGGTGCGCGGGCGGTTCGTCGGTCATGCCCTCCCACCAGACGTCTCCGTCGTCGGTCATCGCCGTGTTGGTGAAGATGGAGTTGGCTGCGATGGAGAACATGGCGTTGGGGTTCGTGTGCGAGCTGGTGCCCGGCGCGACCCCGAAGAAGCCGGCCTCGGGGTTGATGGCGTAGAGGCGGCCGTCGGACCCGAACTTCATCCAGCAGATGTCGTCGCCGACCGTCTCGACCTTCCAGCCGGGCAAGGTCGGGATCAGCATGGCGAGGTTCGTCTTGCCGCATGCCGAGGGAAATGCCCCCGTCACGTATCGGGTGTCGCCGTCGGGGGCGGTGAGCTTCAAGATCAGCATGTGCTCGGCAAGCCAACCGTCGTCGCGAGCCATCACCGACGCGATGCGCAGGGCGAAACACTTCTTACCGAGGAGCGCGTTCCCGCCGTAGCCCGAGCCGTACGACCAGATCTCACGGGTCTCGGGGAAGTGGACGATGTACTTGTTGTCCGAGTCGCACGGCCAGGGCAGGTCCGCCTGGCCCTCGGCGAGCGGCGCGCCCACCGAGTGCAGGCACGGCACGAAGTCACCGTCCTCGCCGAGCACGTCGAGGACCGCCGTGCCCATGCGGGTCATGATGCGCATGGAGACCACCACATAGGGGGAGTCGGTGATCTCGATGCCGACGTGCGCGATGTCCGAGCCGAGCGGGCCCATCGAGAACGGCACGACGTACATCGTGCGGCCCTTCATCGACCCGCGGAAGAGCCCGGTCAGGGTCTCGCGCATCTCGTCGGGGTCCCGCCAGTTGTTCGTGGGCCCTGCGTCCTCCTCACGCTGCGAGCAGATGAACGTGCGATCCTCCACGCGTGCCACGTCGCCGGGGTCCGAGTGAGCCCAGTAGCTGTTCGGCCGCTTGGCCTCCGAAAGCTTCGTGAAGGTCCCCTTGTCCACGAGCAGCTGGCAGAGGCGGTCGTACTCCTCTGCCGACCCGTCACACCACTGCACCGCGTCCGGAGTCGTCAGTGCTGCGACCTCCGATACCCAGTCGATGAGCTTGCGGTTCGTCGTCGGTGCGGTCTCGCCCTTGGGGGCCATAGGTGCGTCTCCTCCTCGCCGAGCTCTTTCGAGTCGCCTCAGCTGTGCCTCGCCTCCTGCACGGTCGCCCCCGATTCCGGCCGGGTGCCAGGTGAGGGTCGGCAGTGGGCGTCACAAGACTAAGTGCTGAGGTGCACGACAATGAAATGCCGAGGTGCACGACAATAAATGCTCGGCACCCTCCAGATGCTAGGCATTGACGCGTGGGGCGCTCGGATCACGGACGTTGCGGTACCCAGCGATCTGAGGACGCAGTCGTTCGCCGTCTCACTTCGATCTTCGCAGCAGGGTCGGGGGCGCCCCCCGCGGGCGAGGTGTGGATCGGAGACGACGCCGCCGTCGTCGCCCAGCCCGCGGGCCGCCTGGTGCTGTGCTGCGACGCGGTGGTGGCAGGCGTGCACGCAGACCTCTCGTTCGTGGGGCTCGACGACCTGGGGTGGAAGGCGGTCACGACGACGGTGAGCGACGTCGGCGCCGTCGGCGCCCGCGCCTGTCATGTGCTCCTCACGTTCTGCGCGCCGCCAGGGACGGACCTCGAGGCTGTGGCCACGGGCGCCGCAGAGGCCGCCAGCCGCTGGCGCTGCCCGGTCGTCGGCGGCGACGTGACCGCGTCTTCCCAGCTCATGGTCAGCGCCGCGGCGACGGGGGTGCTCGAGGGAGAAGCCCCGCCGGTACTGCGATCGGGCGCCAGCCCGGGAGACACCATCTTTGTCACCGGCCCCCTCGGTGGGTCCGCGGCAGGCTTGCGAGTGCTGCGCGCCGGCGGTGCTGTCCCCGACCTCGGTCTCGACGATCCGGCGTTTGCCACGCTCGTGCGGGCGCACCGGCGCCCCGAGGCCCGGCTGGCCGAGGGGATGACTGCACGGGCCGCGGGAGCGACGGCGATGTTGGATGTGTCCGACGGCCTTGCGATCGATCTGCACCGCTTGGCCGAGGCGTCAGGCGTTGGCATCGCGCTCGACGATGTCCCCGTCGCCGATGGGGCCACCGAGGAAGAGGCGCTCGTGGGCGGAGAGGACTACGAGCTCGTGATCGCCACGCCGGAGCCCGCGCGCCTCGTCTCGGCGTTCAACGCAGCGTCGCTGCGTGCACCGATCGCCATCGGGCGCTGCACGGGTCATCCGGGCGAGCGTACCGTGCGCGAGAAACCGCTCGGTCGCCGCGGGTTCGAGCACCGTTTCACATGACTCGAGCACTCGCGCACTCGCTCGCTGTCTCACCCGACCAGCCCTAGGGCAGCGACTCGGAGGCCGTGCGTCACATGTCGGTGAGTCGCCAGGTGACCGACGCGCCAGGAAGTGTACGGCTCGTCTCGAGGGGCACCGTCTCACGCTGGTCACCCAGGCTGACGACGACCTTGCCGACCTGCTCGTGGGCGTGGAGCGGCGCGTCGATCGTGCTCGGGAGCAAGACCTTCGTGCTCACCTTCTGGCCTGGAAGCCCCATGACCGTCACCGAGCGGGTGGCGTCGAGCGACACCGTCTTGGTCCAAGGGGCGGACAGGTGGCCGATGACTTGGCCGGCATGGATCACCGTCGCCTGCTCCAGCGCCGTGGTCGTGCTGGACAGCAGCGCGATCGCTGCGTCGAATGCCGATGTCAGCGCGCTCGGCTGGGCGGTGGTTCCAAGCTGGTGCAGGACTGCGCCGACCACGGTCTGGTGCTTGCCGCGGACTGTGACTGTCGCCGAGAAGACGAAGCAGCCACCGGCTGTTGTGGTGTAGCCGGTCTTGATGCCATTGATCCCGTGCTTGCCCAGTTCGGCGTTCACGTTGTACTGGAGGCCGGCGACGGGGAGTGTCACCTGTGCCATGTCGACGATCGATCGGAACACCGAGCTCTTCATGTCGGCCATCGCGAGCACCACCTGGGACGCCGCGTTGCTCGCGGAGCCCGGTGCCACGCCGCTCGCGTCGACGTAGTGGGTGTGGGTGAGACCGAGCTGCGTTGCCGCGGCGTTCATCTTGGCCACGAACGCGCTCTCGCTGCCGGCGTCCCAGATCGCGAGCAGCGTCGCGATGTTGTCGCCCGAGGGGACGAGGAGCGCCTCGAGCGCCTGGCGCTCGGTGAGCTGCTCGCCGGCCGTCACCGCCACCACCGAATCGCCGGCAGCCTTGTCGCGCTGGTACAGGGCCACGTCTGTCGCCGTGATCGGGATGTTGGGACCGTTCGATGTCACGGTGAGCGGATGGTCGTGCAGCACCACGTACGCGGTCATGAGCTTCGCCACGCTGGCGAGCGGGGTCGGCGTCTGCGCACCTCCGGTGTCGAGCAGACCTGCACCCTCCACGCCGATCGCCGCTTGGCCCTGGCTCGGCCACGCGAGCGTGGCCGGTGCGCCCGTCATGGTGGCGGTGAGGGGGACGTCGCTCGCCGCGATGGCCGGCGTCGTGCGGACCACGAGCTGGACGATCACGAAGAGGACGGCTGCGATGACGACCAATACGACGACGAGAGCTCCGCGCATGGGGCGCCATGTTGCCAGTCCCGCACGGTGACTCGCGCGCGCCCTGCGGTGCCGCATGGCGCGCGGCGGGCTCATCGAGCGCGGCTCAAGCCGAGAGCGAACGGCGCGGTGGCTTCTGCACCCGCCCGGCGCGCAGGCACGACGTGCACACGTGAAGACGGCGCGGCGTGCCGTCGACCATCGCCCGAACCCGTTGGATGTTGGGGTTCCAGCGACGCTTGGTCCGCCGGTGCGAATGGCTGAGGCTCATGCCGAACGACGGCTTCTTCCCGCAGAGCTCGCACACCGATGCCATCGCCGTTGCCTCCTGGCCGTCATTGGATTCCGCGCCCGCCGACGGCCGTCACGTCCTGGCCGACGGCGCGACCGACCTGCGACAGGTCGTCACGAACGGCGGCAAGGTTAGCATCAGCTGCCATGACGTCGCCCCTCGCGCCCGTCGCGCTGCGTGCTGAGGACGTACGCGCCGCGATGGTCGCGTACCGAGACGTGCTGCGCGCCCACCGTGAAGCCCTGAACCGGCTGAACGTGTACCCCGTGCCCGACGGCGACACCGGCACCAACATGGCCTTGACCGTCGAGGCGGTGGTCCGCGAGCTCGATGACCACGGCACGAGCTCGGCCATGGCCGCGGTGTGCCGCGCGGTCTCCCACGGGTCGCTCATGGGCGCTCGGGGGAATTCGGGGGTCATTCTCTCCCAGCTCTTGCGCGGCCTGTGCGAGCAGCTGGCGGCAGCCGAAGAGGCTGGACCCGAGGTGCTCGCCGCCGCGTTCGTCGTGGCGAGCGAGCTGGCCACCAAGGCGGTGGTCCGGCCGGTGGAAGGGACCATCCTGACCGTCGCCCGGGCGGCAGGGGAGGGCGCGACCGCTGCCCTCGAGAAGGACGAGGCACTGCTGGGCGTGATCGAGCACGCCAAGCGGGCGGCAAGCGACGCGCTCGCCAAGACGCCGACGATGCTCGAGGCACTCGCGCGCGCCGGCGTCGTCGACGCCGGCGGGGCGGGCTACGTGCTCTTCTTCGACGCGCTCTTGAGCGCGCTCGACGGCAGGGCGCTGCCGCCGCCGCCCGCTGGCGGGCGCGCCGAGGACCGCTCGGAGCCGGCGACGGACCTCGCGCCGCTGAACGCGCCAACCGGAGGGTCCAACGCCGCCGAGGCCGGTGCTGGCGGCTCCGCGCCAGATGACCTGCGCTACGAGGTGATGTACCTGTTGGACGCGCCCGACGACAGCATCGGCGCGTTCAAGGACGTGTGGGCTGGCATCGGGGACTCGATCGTGGTCGTCGGGGGCGACGGCACGTGGCAGTGCCACATCCACACGAACGACATCGGCCCCACCATCGAGGCGGCAATCGACATCGGCCGGCCCTACCGGATCCGCGTGACGGACCTCCACGAGCAGGTGCAAGAGGAGCGCTGGGTACGCGACGCGGCTCGCTTCGCCGAGGTCGGGACCGGCGGCACGCCCGGGGCGGTCACCGGCGTCGTGGCCGTGGTCGCGGGCGAGGGGATCGGCCGCATCTTCCGCTCCCTCGGCGCCCAGCGGCTGGTCCCAGGCGGGCAGTCGATGAACCCGTCCACCGCACAGCTGTTGGACGCGGTGCGCTCGCTTCCGTGCACACAGGTCGTCGTGCTGCCCAACAACGAGAACGTGGAGCCGGTTGCCCAGCAGGTCGACGCGCTCACCGAGAAGACGGTGCGCGTCGTTCCCACGGGCAGCATCGTCGAGGGCTTCGCCGCACTGCTCGCGTACGACCCGGCGGCAGGGGTGGAGGAGAACGCCGTGGAGATGGCCGCGTCCGCGCGCCGGGTGGTCCCTGGCGCGGTGACCCGCGCCGTGCGTGACGCCGCCACGGCCGTGGGCGAGGTCCACGCGGGCGACTGGCTCGGCATCTCGCGAAAGGACGTCGTCGCGGTCGCTGGGTCACCTGACGACGCGGTGCTCCAGCTCCTCGAGCGGCTCGTGCTGCCCAGTCACGAGTTGGTCACCGTGATCGAAGGGGAGGGCTCGACGCCTGCAGCCACCCGCCGCATCACCGAGTGGCTCCACGAGGAGCGGCCCGAGATCGAGACCGAGGTCCATCACGGGGGCCAGCCGTTGTACCCGTACCTGCTCGGGATCGAGTGAACGCCGGGCAGCCCCCGGGTCGCACCCTGCGCCAGCTCGCGGGCATCCCGGTCACGGTGCTGCGCGGCGTGGCGGCGAAGAAGGCCGCGGCGCTTGCCGAGCTTGGCATCGAGACCGTCTTCGATCTGCTCACGACCTACCCCTACCGCTACATCGACCGCAGCCGGCGTGTGGACCTCGCGGCGCTCGACGTGGGCGACCAGGCCGTCGTGCTGGCGACGGTGATCGAGACGAGAGCGCGGAGGACCCGTCAGGGCCGCTCCCTCGTCGAGCTCGTCGTCGACGACGGCACCGCGCGCATGAAGGTGGCATTCTTCAACCAGCCCTGGCGGGCGCACCAGCTCGTCGCCGGCAGTGAGGCGCTGTTCTTCGGCAAGCTCGACGACTACCGGGGAAGACGCCAGATGGCGAACCCCGTCGTCGACGTCGTGGTCGACGCACGTGCCGGTGATGCCACCGCTGCCACGCCGTCGGACCGTCGGCGTCGAACCATGCGCATCGTCCCGGTGTACCCCGCCTCCGCCAAGGTGGGTCTGTCGAGCTGGGAGATCGGGACGTGGGTCGAAGAGGCGGTGCAGCGCGCCGGGGTGCTCGCCGATCCGGTGCCCGAGGAGTGGCGGCAACGCCTCGACCTGTGCGACCGGACCCGGGCGATGCACGACATCCACCTCCCCGAGACGTTGGGCGAGCGTGATCCTGCCCGCCGACGGCTGGCGTTCGACGAGCTGTTCCGGCTCCAGCTGGCCCTGGTGCTCGGTCGGCGAGCGCTCGAAGCCGACGCGCGCGCGATCCGCCACCGCGTCTCTCCACTCGATGTCACGTCGAAGGCGCCCGGCGCGACCGAGTCCTCCTTGGTACAGCGCTTCCTGCGAAACCTCCCTTTCGAGCTCACCGGCGCGCAACGACGTGCGCTCGCCGCCATATTCGCCGAGCTCGCCGGGCCCCTTCCGATGCACAGGCTCCTCCAGGGCGACGTCGGCTCGGGCAAGACCGTGGTCGCCGTTGCAGCGATCCTCGCCGCGGTCCAAGGTGGACATCAGGGGGCGCTCATGGCGCCCACCGAGGTGCTCGCCGAGCAGCACCACGCCGCGGTGCGCGCGCTCGCAGAGGGCCTGACGGTGCCCGATCCAGCGCGCCTCGGGGGTGAGCGACCGATCGAGGTTGCACTCCTCACGAACCGCACGACCGCCGCGGCGCGTGCACTGGTGCACCGGGACCTCGATGCAGGCGCCGTCGACGTGGTCGTCGGCACGCACGCGCTCTTGACCGATGCCGTGCGCTTCCGCTCGCTGGGCGTCGCGGTGATCGACGAGCAGCACCGCTTCGGGGTGGAGCAGCGGGCAGCCTTGCGGGACAAGGGGCGCACGTCGGCCGTCGCAGGGAACGCCGGCGACCGCGCCGGCGCCGATCCGGACCTGCTCGTCATGACGGCGACGCCGATCCCGCGGACTGCGGCGATGGTGCTCTTCGGCGATCTCGACATGGTGGTGCTCGACGAGCTCCCACCCGGTCGCCTTCCGGTCACCACGGTGTGGGCGCGTGCCCCCGACGAGGTCGCCGCCGCATGGCAGCGCGTTCGCGACGAGGTTGCCGCGGGCCGCCGCGCCTACGTCGTGTGCCCCCTCGTCGAAGGATCCGACCGTGTGCAGGCCAAGGCGGTGACCATCGAGCACGAACGGCTGTCGGCAGGCGTCCTGTCGGGTCTTCGATTGGGGCTCCTGCACGGCCAGATGCCGTCGGCGGCCAAGGAGCAGGTCATGACGGAATTCCGTCGGGGCGAGGTCGAGGTGCTCGTCGCGACCACGGTCATCGAGGTCGGGGTCGACGTGCCGCAGGCGACCGTCATGGTCGTCGAGGACGCCGAGCGGTTCGGCATCGCCCAGCTGCACCAGTTGCGCGGGCGTGTGGGGCGGAGCTCGCGGCAGAGCTGGTGCTACCTGCTCGGCAGCGGTGCCACTCCCGACGCGGCGGCGCGTCTCGAGGCGATGGTCCGCACCTCCGACGGGTTCGAGCTCGCCGAGGTCGACCTCGAGCTGCGTGGCGAGGGCACCATTCTCGGCGCTCGGCAGAAGGGGCGGAGCGACCTGAAGCTGGCGTCGTTGCGCAGGGACGCCGACCTGCTGGCGGCCGCACGGCAGGTCGCCGAGGCGGTCAGCGAGGACGATCCGCTCCTTTCCGCCCACCCGGGACTCCAAGACGAGGTCCGCCTCTTCCTTGCTCCCGAGGAGGAGGCCTTCCTCTTCAAGAGCTGAGTGCTCGAACAGCGAACCGAGGTGTGCCACCGCCGTCACGTCCCGGGGCGGTACCGTGGCGACGTGCGCGTCATCGCCGGCTCGAGCCGGGGGCGTCGGCTCCCGGCCCGCCTCCCCGGCACCGTCCGGCCGAC
>JAJZJC010000056.1 GCA_021810205.1 Actinomycetes bacterium | reverse complement strand
GGGTCCTGTCGGCGCGGGCGGGGCGGCCGTGGTGGCGGCGCGGGTGGGACGGCGCGCGGGGAGGCGCGGGGAACGCGGCGCGCGGGGAATGCGCTCCGCCGCGCGCCCGCTCTCGACGTCAGACCGTGGTGATATCCACTGGTCCCACCGAAGCTGTGACCTGCGACCCACGGCCACCGCGCTGTCCGAGGAGGCGGTCCACCATCGCCATGCACTGCTCGAAGATGTCGTCGGGAATCGCGGCGCGGCGGTCCCACACCACCCAGCGCATGCCGATGAGTTGCCCGACCGCAAGGAGCGACCACGCGAGGACCGTCGGATTGCAGGGCTCGACCTCCCCGATGTCCATGGCGGAGGACAAGGCACGCGCGTATGCCTCGACGGTCTTCTCGTAGTGCCGGTGCATGGCATCGGGCGCCACGAACTCCGCCTCGCGGATCACCCGGTAGAGGGCAGGATGATCGGCCGCGAATTGGAAGAACGCAGCGAATCCCCGGCGTTCGGCAGAGAACCGGTCGCCGCCCCCCGACGCCACTCCCTTCGACATTGCTTCTCGCATCCGGGTACCGAGGTCGCCGACGAGGTGCTCGAAGATCTGCTGCTTCGACCGGAAGTAGATGTAGAAGGTCCCTTGCGCGACCCCCGCCCGTTCGACGATGCGAGTCACCGACGCCCGGTGATAGCCGTGCTCCGCGAAGACCTCCTCCGCGGCGTCGAGCAAGCGCCGTTGCGTCTCCCTGCCCCTTGCGGTGATCGCCGATGAAATCGCAACACCCCCGTCATGTACGACAGGTGACTCGCCAGTCATTGAACCCACGCTGACCGCATGTGTCAAGCGACCGCGCCCGGACAGCCAGGCGCGACGTTCGGGGTCGGGGTCGGGGTCGGGGTCGGGCTCGCGCCTGAGCACCACTATTGACAATTGCATTGCGCTCGTGTATTTCGTCGGGTGAATCAGTTGTCATATCGGGGGTGAGATGGCAACGTGATGGGGGGAGGTCGAGGACCGTAGTGCCATTGGGACTCGAGGAAGCCTCGGTGCGACAAGCACCGTTCGCGAGCGCGGGGCTGGAGATCGAGGAGCTCACCGTCCGCTTCGGGGGACTGTTGGCCCTGAACGACGTATCGCTCTCGGTGCAGCCACGCGAGATCGTGGGACTCATCGGACCGAACGGCGCCGGGAAGACCACGCTCTTCAACGCGGTCAGCGGCTTCGTCCGGCCGACACGCGGCACCATTCGTTGGAGGGGCTCTGCGCTCCGGAACCACCGACCCCACGATCTCGGACGCCTCGGCATCGCACGCACCCTCCAGGGCGTCGGGCTTTGCAGGGGCCTCTCGGCACTGGAGAACGTGGTCTGCGGCGCACAGCCGCGACTCCACGCCGATCTCCTCTCTGCGATCGGTGGACTCTGGCGGTCGAGCCGTGAAGAGCGGCAGATCATGGACCGCGCAGAGTCGCTGCTCGGTGAGCTGGGCGTCGCCGAATGGGCGCACAGGCTCCCTGACGCCCTCCCCTATGGCGTTCAAAAGCGCGTCGCGCTGGCACGGGCGCTCATCAGCGAGCCGCAGCTCTTGCTCTTGGACGAACCAATGAGCGGCTTGTCGTCCGCCGAGATGGACGATCTCTCCGGGCGCATCCGCGCGCAGCGCAACCACATCTCGGTGCTCGTCGTCGAGCACCGCATGGACTTCGTCATGGCGACGTGCGACAGGATCGTGGTCTTCAACTTCGGCGAGGTCGTCATGTCGGGCACTCCCGATGAAGTGATCGCGAGCCCCGAGGTGACCGAGGCCTATCTGGGTGAAGCCGTCCATACGTTCGACACACCGCCCTCCTCCCCGGCAGAATCCCCGGCAGAAGACGCGCGTGAGCGCCCCGGCGCGCGCGCTGAGATCCGCCCCGATCCTCCGATCCCTGGCGAAGGACTCCCCCGTGCTCAGGGTTGACGGCCTTACGGTTCGTTACGGACCGGTCCAGGCACTTTCCGACGTCTCCTTCGACGCGCGCGACGGAGTGATCACTACTGTCCTCGGCGCCAATGGCGCCGGGAAGACCACGCTCCTGCGAACGCTGAGCGGTTTGGTCCGCAGCACTGCCGGCAGGGTCTCGTTCGACGGAGTACCCATCACGGGCCGAGATCCAGAAACGATCTCGCGCATGGGCATCGCACACATTCCCGAAGGGCGTGGGGTGATCTCCGAGCTCACGGTGGACGAGAACCTGCGCCTCGGAACGCTCCACCGGCTCCGGCGAGCAGAGCGTCGCGGCGCAATGGAAGAGATCTACGAGCGCTTCCCGCAGCTCGGCGAGCGGCGAAACCGGTCGGCGTCGACGCTCTCAGGAGGCGAGCGGCAGATCCTCGTGATCGGGCGTGCCCTCGTCTCGCGCCCTCGTCTGCTGCTGCTCGACGAGCCTTCGCTCGGGCTCGCCCCCCTCGTGACGGCACAGATCATGGCCACCATCGAGGAGCTCACCTCCGGTGCGGGTCTCTCCGCCATCCTCGTAGAGCAGAACGCCCGCGGCGCGCTCTCGGTCGCGCACTGGGCGGTCGTCTTGAACCTCGGTCGCGTCGTCATCGCCGACGAGCCATCACGACTCGGCGCGGACGCGGAACTTCGTCGTCACTATCTCGGGTTCTGATTGCATGGGGCTCTTCGTCAACATCCTCCTGAGCGGCATCGTCCAAGGCATGGTGTTCGCCGCAATTGCGCTCGGTCTCGTGCTCATCTCGCGAGCGACGGGCGTGGTCAATTTCGCCCAGGGTGCGATGGGGATGTTCACCACCTTCATTGCCTTCACCCTCTTGACACACGGTCTCGGCTACTGGCCAGCGTTCGTCGCGACGCTGGCCATCGGCTTCGTGTTCGGGGCGCTCGTAGAGCGCACCCTCATCCGCCCTCTCCAGGGAAAGCCGGCGCTGAACCCCGTGATCGTCACCATCGGCCTCTTGATCGTGCTCGAGGGAGCGGCCGGAAGTATCTGGGGCAACGTTGCCCGCGGGTTCCCGGCCGCGTTCTCCCAACGAGGGCTCGTCATCGGGACCACTCGAGTCGCTTTCTCGCACTTCGACGTGTTCATCGTGATCGCCGTGGCGGCCCTCGTCGTCGGGATCGTGGCGCTCTTCCGATGGACCGACCTCGGGCTCCGGATGCGCGCCGCGGCGTTCGCACCCGAGGTCAGCAGGCTCCTCGGGATCCGCGTCGGCCGTCTCTTCACCTTGGGCTGGGCGCTCGCTGCCGCCGCCGGCGCATTGGCGGGTCTGCTCGTCGCCCCACTCAGCTCCTTCAGCCCGTACTACATGGACCTGAACCTCGTCTTCGGATTCACCGCCGCGGTCCTGGGAGGACTCGTCAGTCCCATCGGTGCGCTGATCGGCGGGCTCGTCACTGGCCTGGCCATCTCGTTCGTCGGCGGCTACATCGGACCGGATCTCGAGCCGCTCGCGGCGCTCGTTCTCCTCCTGATCGTGCTGATGCTCCGGCCCCAAGGGCTTCTCGGTGCGGCGGAGGCACGGAGAGTGTGACCAGCGTGCCCACCCGCCCCGCTCCCGTGTCCCCGAACCCCGGGGGCAGTGACCACCCCGAGCGCGGACTGCGCGGACTGCGCGGACTGAAGCCCTTGGGCAGGATGGGTGACAGAGTGCGCCTTCCGGCGCAGCCGTTCCTGCGGCATCTCGTGTTCTTCGTGCTCGGTGCGGCATTTTTCTACGTGCTCACCACCAACGTCAGCACGTACAACGACTTCCAGATCGGTGAGATCGCGCTCTATGCCATCGTCCTCGGTGGACTGAGCCTCTTGACCGGCCTGAACGGTCAGTTCTCCCTTGGGCACGGTGCCTTCATGATCATCGGCGCGTACACGCTGGCACTCCTGCAGCTCCACGCGCACGTGGGCATCGTGGGAGAGCTCGTCTCGGCGACGTTGATCGCAGCTGCTGCCGGCGTGATCGTGGGCATCCCAGCCGCTCGGCTGAGCGCCCCGTACCTGGCGGGTGTCACGCTCATGCTCGCGCTCGCGCTCCCCCAGCTCTCGTCGCAGTATGGCTCGGTGTTCGGTGGCGAACAGGGGCTCACCACGACACCGCCGGCCGGCCCCGGCTCCATCAACTCGCAGGAATGGCTCGCATGGATCCAGATCTTCTGCGCGCTCCTCGTCCTCTTGCTCCTGGCGAACCTCGCCCGCAGCAGGTTCGGTCGGGCCTTCCGGGCAGTGCGCGACGACGAGATCGCGGCGGCCATCAGCGGCATCCACGTGGCACGGACCAAGGTGCTGGCTTTCGCGGTGAGCGCGGGGTGCGCAGGGCTTGGCGGGGCCTTGCTGGCGTTCTCGACGGGGGTCGTCAACAACGGGGAGTTCCCGCTGTCCCTGTCGATCGCGCTCCTCGCCGCAATGGTCATCGGTGGTGCAGGTTCGTTCGTGGGAGTCTGGTGGGGCGCCGTTGCCCTCGTGTACATGTCCACATGGAGCGGTTCGCTCTCGCACCAGTTCTCTCTGGGCACATCGGCGGCGGCGTACCTGTCCGACGCGATCTTCGGCGTCGTGCTCATCGTGGCGATCCTTGCTGCGCCAACCGGTATCCAAGGCGGCATCCGCTGGATCGGGCGCCGCGCGTGGCGCGGGCTCGTCGGCACGCCGCTCCAGACGGCCGCCACGACTGCGCTCGTCGCATTGGCCCCGGCGAGCAGCACAGAGACCGGTGAGCCCCTCGGTCACCGTGTCATACCTCTTGACGGCCCTCCAGCCGACGATGGCGGCTCGCGTTGCCGAAGCGCCCCTGCCGGTGGAGACGACCGCGTCAGTGGAGACGACAGCGTCAGTGGAGACGACCGCATCAGTGGAGACGACCGCGTCAGTGGAGACGACCGCGCCAGTGGAGACGACCGTGCCGGAGGTACCCACGGCGAGACGAGCACCGTTCGACCCGACCCCGAGCACGAGCACGACCCCGAGCACGAACACGAACACGAACACGAACACGAACACGAAGAGAGGAGCACACCATGAAGCTGGGCAGAGGGCGGCCGGTCTTACGCCGGTCGATAGCGGCAGTAGGCGCAGCGGTACTGTTCGCGGCGTACGGCCTCGTCGCCACGGGTGGGGTTGCCGGCGCCTCCACAACAGGTGTGACGGCCCACCAGATCACCATCGGGGCGACGGTGCCACTCACCGGTCCAGCCGCGCCCGGCTACAGTGAGATCGCGCCGGCAATGAACGCGCTGTTCAAGTGGGTGAACGCCCACGGCGGCGTCTACGGGCGGAAGATCAAGTACATCTACTTGAACGACCAGTACGACCCGAAGACAACGGCCACCCTGACGCGCAAGCTGGTCCTCACAGACCACATCTTCGCCGATGTCGGGTCGCTCGGGACGCCCACGAACCTGGCAGTCCAGAAGTACCTCGCCGCCCAGAAGATCCCGCATCTCTTCATCGAGTCCGGGTGCAACTGCTGGAGCACACCGAAGTACCCGACGGAGACCGGCTGGGAGCCACCGTACACGGTGACAGGAAAGATCCTTGGTTACTACATCAAGTCGCACTTCAAGAACAAGAAGATCGGCGAGCTCTACCAGGACACAGAGTTCGGCCAGGACGTCATGAAGGGCGTCAACATGGAGGTTCCGGCCTCTGCCGTCGTGAGCAAGCAGTCCTACGACGTCACAACGCTGTCGGGCGCAATGAGCTCCCAGATGGCTGCGCTGAAGGCAGCCGGTGCACAGGTCGTCGTGATGGCCACGATCCCGGCCGCCACGGCGCTCGCCATGCTCCCGGCATACGCCATCGGCTTCACGCCGCAGTACGTGGTCGACAACGTGGGTGCGGACGCGCCGACCGTGGGGCCGCTCCTCTCGTCGTTCACGACAGCCGCGACCCATACAAAGAAGATCGCGGCGGCAGCGACGGGACTGTTGAACGGCATGATCTTCAACATCTACCAGCCGCCAGAAGGCACAGCGTCCAACGGGTGGATCAAGGTCGAAAAGAAGATCCTCAAGAAGTACACACCGTCGTTGTGGGCAAAGCACGGGCTCGATGGGAACACGGAGTACGGGATCGCGCTCGCGTACACCTTCGTCCAGGCGCTGAAGGCCGCTGGCAAGAACCTCACCCGCGCCAGCCTCATGAACGCGCTCGCCACGAAGTCCAAGTCCTTCGTGACCCCTGGCTACGTGCCACTGCACTATTCCAAGACCGTGCACTACGGCTACGAGGGCGGCGAGGTCGTCCAGGACTCGACGGCTGCCGGCACCTTCACCACCCCCGCAGGTACGTGGCCACAAGTGAAGGTGCTGAGCCCGGTCTACGTGACGACACCGGGGAAGGGTCCAGTGAAGGTGTACCACGGCAAGGAGCCGAAGGTGCCCAAGGAGCTCGCCAAGACGGCCTGACCACGCGGCGCGGCTTGGTCGGAACCGATTCGTGTCCGGTACGCGCGTTCCCCCAGGGGCGCGCGTGCCGGACGGGACCCTACGAGCGACCCGGGGGGCGCGGAGGCTGCCGAGCGCCACCCCCGCGCACCTGCAACCACGACCAGAGCTCGTCGACCGCACCAGCGAGCTGCGCGACGTCGCCCGAGTTGTCCACGACGTAGTCGGCGAGCGCAAGGCGCTCATCTCTCGTGATCTGCGCCTCGATACGGGCGCGGGCGTCGGCTTCGGACATCCCCCGGAACTGCACGAGACGTTCCACGGCGACGTCGACCGGGCAGTCCACGACCACGACCGCCCCGAGCCGCAACGTGTCGACGTGGTGCTCGCGCAGCAACGGGATCACCACCACGGCGATGGTGGCAGAGCCCGGCGCGCTCCCCTCGCCGTCAACCGCGCTCCGAGCGTCATCGACCGGCGCCCCCGCATGACCACGCGCTTGCGAGGTGTCGAGCTCCTCCAGGCGTCGAGCCATCTCCAGACCGATCTGTGGGTGCGTGATCGCGTTCAGGTCCCTGAGGGCCTCCGGATCGGAGAAGGCCAGCGTGGCGAGGGCACCCCGGTCGATCGTCCCATCCGCGGCGAGCACGCCCCCGCCGAAGCGTTCGACCAGTCGTGCATGAGCCGGAGCGCCCGGCACGACGACCTCACGAGCGACCACGTCCGCGTCGACGATCGCCGCCCCATGGCCAGCGAGGAGCGCTGCCACGGTGGACTTCCCGCTACCAATGCCGCCGGTCAAGCCGATACGCGACATCACGGGCGTGCCGGCGACGTCTCGCGGCCGGAGTTGTCCCGGGGTCGTTTGCAGAGCGCGAACAGGACTGGCGTCGTGTCGTCGATCTCGTCGGTCACGAACCAGTCGGCGGCGCTGATACGGCCCTCGCGACCCCGAGCATCGCTCGGAAGTCCGTTTCCAGGTTCTGCGTCGCAACGGAGACCGCCGCGCGCGCCGCGCCCTCTACGATCCAGGATCCTGTACGCGATCGGCAACAAGCGCGTGTAGAGCCAGACGTACCAGTGCCGCGGCATCCGATGCCGCATGTCGAACACGTCCAAGCGCAGCAGGCGTGCCGCCATCGCCCGCCGCGTGGCGAAGTCCTCCTTCACACGCTCCGACGCGTCGAGGCCGAACACCGTGACGTCGATGAACCAGCGGGCGAGGAAGGCGGCAAGGTCCTCAGGACCGAAAAGGCGGAGATGGAAGGGGTTCTCGAAGTCCGCAGGTGCATTCGGGGTGAGCACGAACGCCGTGCCATCGGGTCCGAGCACTCTGGCCATCTCCGCCACGTGCGGACCTGGGTCGTAGAAGTGCTCGATCAGGTGCGATGAGCAGATCCAGTCGACCGCACCGTCGGCCAGCCCGAGGGCGCCGGCATCCATCCTCCCGAGGACCAGCGCCCCACCGTGCGCCCGTTTCGCGGTGTCCACCGCTTCTGCGCTGTAGTCGACTCCGATCACGCGGCGCCCGTCGCCGGCAAGGCGCGCCGACTCGAACCCTTCGCCGATGCCCACGTCGAGCACCACGCCCGGGCCGAGCCGTGCCAGCACCTCGCGGTAGCCGGCGTCGTGCAGGGACAACAGCGAGTCGGGGGTGACCCCTTCTTGGGGGCGCTCCCCCGTGAGCTTCGGACGGGTGGAGATCACGAGCGTGCTGGCTCAACCGCCGCATCGGTCGACCAGCTGCGATCTTCGATCCACTGCACCGCGTCCACCTGGCCACTCTCGGGAATCACGCCGTCCGATCTCGCATTCCGGCCCCGCCTTCCACGCGAGGCCCTGACCAGGCGCGCCCTGCGGGTCCTCGACAGCCTGCCTACAGTACCGACTCGGCGTACCGACTCGGCGTGCGCCGGAGCGGGGCCCGCGCCGGCGGCGATGCCCCGTCTGGAGCGCCCGCTTGAACGCCACCGCCGAACGCCACCGCCGAACACCACCGCCGAACACCGCCACCCAGCGCCACCACCGACCGACGCCGCCACTCCATGACCACCTCGCCGACCGCTTCCGCCCTCGCCCGCGATGCCGGGAAAGGACGGGGCGTCCGCCGGCATCGGCGCCGACGCACCGGCGGGCGCGCCGGCCCCTTCACACCCCCCACCCCTGGTTCGCCGGCACCGGAGCGCCGCACGTGGCTCATGGGCCACGCCGTCATCGCTGCTCTCGCGTTCCTCCCGCTCCTCCTCGTCGAGCGGGGTGTCATCTCCTCGGACACCAAGTCCTACCTCTACCTCGATCCCGCTCGCTTCGTGTCCCAGGTGACGTCGATGTGGTACCCGACAGTCGCGCTCGGCACCGTCACCCATCAGTACGTGGGCTATCTCTTCCCGATGGGGCCGTACTACGTGCTCACCGCTGCCATCCATCTCCCTACCTGGATCGCGCAACGACTGTGGCTCGGGGCCATCCTCTTCGCCGCAGGCGCCGGGATCCTCTACCTCTGCAAGGTACTGCGTGTCCGAGGGCCGGGACCGAGCGTCGCGGCGTTGTCCTACATGCTTTCGCCGTACCTCTTGCAGTACGCGGCGCGGATCTCGGTCCTCCTCTTGCCATGGGCGGGACTGCCGTGGCTGGTCGCCTTCACCGTGTTGGCCTTGCGCGCCACCGCTACCCAGTCGGCGCGACGCGCCTCGCCCCACGCCACAGGACTCGCCACAGCAGCGGCCACACGAGCCACAGGACTCGCCACAGCAGCGGCCACCCCCTCCCCCCTGCCGGGCACCTGGAAGTACCCCGCGCTCTTTGCCCTCGTGGTCCTCACGGTCAGCGGCATCAACGCGAGCTCGGTCCTCTACGTGATCGTCGCCCCGTGCCTGTGGCTGGTGTGGGCGGCCGCTGTCGATCGGAGTGCCACGTGGCGTGACGCAGGCGTTGTCCTCGCCAAGATGGGCGTGCTCTCCGTGCTCGTTTCGGCGTGGTGGCTGGTCGGTCTCATCGTCGAGGCCGGCTACGGCATCGACATCCTGCGCTACACCGAATCGGTCAAGGCCACGAGCTCCACCTCGTCGACGACCGAGGTACTGCGAGGACTCGGCTACTGGTACTTCTACGGGAGCGGCAGGCTCGGCGCCTGGACGCAATCCGTCGTCCTCTACACCAAGTGGCTCTGGCTCGTCGCGCTCTCGTTCTTCCTCCCCGCGCTGTCCTTCGCCGCGGCGATGCTGGTCCGCTGGCGCCACCGCGGCTACTTCGTCCTCGTCACGGTCCTCGGCGTCCTCATGTCCGTGGGCGTCTTCCCCTACGCCGACCCGACGCCGCTCGGCCGCCTCCTGAAGGCATTCATGAACGACACCACCGCGGGCCTTGCCATGCGCTCGACGGACCGTGCCACGCCACTGGTCCTCCTCGGCCTGGCGATGCTCCTGGGTGCAGGACTAAGTGCGCTGTGGGCACGGGCCACCTGGGCCGGATGGGCAACCGGTGTCGTGCTCGCCGGGCTCGTCGTCGCCAACAACCCCGCGGTCTTCAACGGCGACATGGTCGCCGTCGGCGGCCTCACTCAGCCCGCGCACCTACCCTCCTACGAGCTCGCCGCGCTCCACTACCTGAACCACACCGCGCGCGGCACCAGGGTCCTCGCCATCCCGGGCAACGATTTCGCGGCCTACACCTGGGGCGACACGAACGACACCCCTCAGCCCGCCGTGCTCACGCGGCCCTTCGTGACTCGCGAACAGCAGCTCATGGGCTCGATGGCGACCGCAGACACCCTCTACGCGATCGACTCACCCATCCAGACATCGATAGAGAACCCTGCCGCGCTTGCACCGATGGCGCGGCTCCTCTCCGCGGGCAACATCATGGTGGAGTACGACCAGAACTCGGCCATGTACGGCGTCGTCCAGGCGGTCACACTGTCACGCCAGCTCGCCGCCACCCCGAAGGGGCTGTCCGCACCCCGTGCGTTCGGCGCCCCCGGTCAGCGCGTCGCCAAGCCCACAACCACCGCAGAGCTCCTGGCAGGCTCCCTCCACGTCACGAAGCCGCCGCCTGTCGTGACGTACGGCGTGCCCGACCCGCGCCCCATCACGCGCGCGGAGTCGAACCGCGGGGCGCTGATCGTCGCGGGCAACGCGAGCGGTCTCGAGACGCTCGCCGCCCAGGGCCTCCTCGACACCAAGAGCGCGATCTACTACGCGGGAACGCTCACCGCCCATCCTTCACAGCTGCGCACGCTCGCCGGTGCCCATGCGACGCTCGTCGTCACGGACTCCAACCGCAAGCAGGAGTTCCGCTGGAACTCGCTCAGCGCCAATGCCGGCCAGATCGAGAAGGCCTCCGCTCGTCTCACAACGAGCACCACGAGCAGTCCCGTCGATCTCTTCCCAGGCACACCCAAGGGATCCCGGACGGTTGCCACCTACGTCGGCGCGGCGGACGTCACGGCCTCCTCCTACGGCAACTCCGTCAACTTCGCTCCCGAGGACCGTCCCTACAGCGCCATCGACGGCAACCTGCGCACCGCCTGGCTGACCGGCACTTTCACCAGTGACGTCGACGGGCAGTGGTGGCAGGCCGCGTTCTCCCACCCGGTCAGCGAAGACCACATCGCCCTCGTCCAGTCGCTCTACGGCACACGCAAGCGCTCCATCACGAAGGTCACCCTCACGTTCACAGGTGGCCGTCCCGTGACCGCCCGGCTGGGGCCCGCGTCCAGACGCGCCGCGGGTCAGACGATCCGATTCTCACCTCGCTCGTTCAAGACGTTGCGCATCACCATCGACGCCACCTCCTCCCGGCACGGCACGCCGGTCGGGTTCGCCGAGGTGCGGATCCCGGGACGACGGGTCGTCGAAGTGGCCCAGATGCCGACCGATCTCCTCCACGCGCTCGGCACGTCCTCGCTGGCCGACCGCTTGGTGATCGCCATGACACGGACACGCGTCTCGCCCTACACGACCGCGCGGATCGACCCCCAGATGACCCTTTCGCGAGGCTTCACACTCCCCACCGCGCGTACCTTCGCCCTGTCGGGCACCGCCACCCTTTCACCCTTCTCGAGCGACGCGCAGATCGCCCGGCTGACCGGTGTTGCGGGTGCGACAGGCGGCGGCATCGTCGCCTCGTCGTCGAGCCGGCTCACAGGCGACCTCTCCGGGACCGCCTACGCCGCCGCCGACGGGAGCTCCCGCACCGTGTGGCAGTCGGGTTTCGGCGCGAAGGACGTCGATGGGGCGTGGCTCCAGTACGTACTTCCGTCGACCCTCACCGTCGACCACCTGACACTCCAGATCGTCGCCGATCGCTACCACTCCGTCCCCGCGCAGCTGACCGTTCGCGCCGAGACACCGACAGGGCTCCACGTCACGACCCGTACCGTCACACTGCCGCTCGTGCGGCGATCGCTCGTGCCTGGCACCGTCGTCACGCTCCCGGTGCACTTCCCCCCCGTGTCCGGGCGCGTGCTGCGCGTGGCATTCACCAAGGTGTTGAACAAGCGCGGCACACTCGCGAACGGCACGCGCACCGAGATCCTCCCCCTCGGTGTCGCGACACTCGGCATCCCCGGGATCTCGGTACCGAGCGCCCCTGCCGCCCTTCCCGGCACCTGTCAGGCGAACCTGGTGCGCATCGACAACCGACCCGTCACAGTCGAGGTGATCGGGTCCTCCGCCCGCGCCCTCGCGGACGGCGCGGTGACCCTCGCGCCGTGCGGCAAGGACAGACGCGGCATCCGCCTGTCTGCCGGCCATCACGTGGTCGAGACCACCCTCGCCACCACACCCGCCCACATCGGGACCACCTGCGCGTCGAGCGGGGGGTGCGCAGGATGGAACGTGGACGAGCTCACGTTGGACTCGGCACCCGGAGGCGGCCCACAGCCGGCACCGCGTAGCGCCACGACACCCACCAAGACACCTGCCGCCACACGTTCGCTCTCCCCGCCCACCCCGGGCCCGGCGCCGTCGGTCGTGACCTCCTCGTCCGGCGCCACCGGAGAGTCCCTGTCGGTCCGCGCTGCGACCTCGCCCTTCGAGCTCGTGCTCGGCGAGAGCGTGAATGCAGGCTGGCACGCCGTCGCGCAGCCCCTCGCCGGGGCCCCTGCCGGTGCCCACGACGTCACACTCGGACCTCCAGAGCTCGTCGACGGCTTCGCGAACGGCTGGGCGGTGACCGCAGGAGATCTCCGCACGCTCGGCGCTGCGCGCACCCACGGCCGCTTCACCGTCACCTTGGCATGGACCCCACAGCGCAAGGTCTCGATCGGCTTCGCCGTCTCCGCGCTCGCCACCCTCGCCTGCGTACTGCTCGTCTTCGTGCCCGAGGACCGCTGGCGGGCATGGCGGCCTCGCCGCCGAAACCGGGGCCGCGGCCGAGAACGCATCCCCCGCCAAGCCCGAGCGCACCCCCTCGTCGGCGATGCCGTGCCAATCTCGACCGCACGCCACCTCGACGACGAGCCGGCCGTGTCTCTGCCCGTGGGGGTAGCGGCCCGCCGGTTGTCGTGGACGGCGATCGCCGCGATCGCGCTCGCGACCGGCGCGGTGGCCGCAGCGATCAGTCAACCGGTCTGTGGGGCGGGCGTCGCCGTCGCCGTCGCCGGCGGCCTCACCTTCCGTCACCTGCGGATCCTCGGCGCCGTCGCCGCCGTCGGACTGGTCGCCGCCGCTGGTGCGCTCGTGGTCGTCGGGCAGGCGCTGCACCCTGCGCCGAGCGGGGCCAACTGGCCCTCGGCCTATACCGGCGCAGCCGACCTGGCTGCGATGGCGGTGGCGTTCTTCGGCGCCGACGCGGTCGTCGACTACTGCAGGAGAGGTGCCTGCAGGTCCAGGGCATAGCTCCTGTCGCGCCCGGCGAAGCAGGCTTCCTCGGCGAGCGCTTCAAGCGTGGCGCGCGCCACGACGTCCCAGTCGAACGCCATCGCGTGTGCTCTCGCCTGGCGACCCATGCGGCGGCGGCGACCGTGGTCCCCGAGGAGGGCCGACGCGGCCCGAGCGACCTGTTCCTCGTCGTCCGCGAGCAGGCCGGTCTCGCCATGGACGACCGCGTCACGGTGACCGGCAATGGCCGTCGCGACTGCCGGCGTCCCGCAGGCGCCGGCCTCCGTCAGCGTCATCCCCCATCCTTCGCGCAGCGAGGTCGACGCGACGAGCCATGCCCTGCGGTACCACATGACGACCTCGTGATCGGGGAGGTGGCCGGGCAACGACAGCCATGTGCCTGCATCGAGCGAACGGACCAGCGTCTCGATGTGTGGCCGCTCGTACCCCTCCCCGACGATGACCGCACGCAGCGCTGGGTGCTCGTGCTTCACCCGCACGAGTGCGCGCACGAGCATGTCGAAACGCTTCACCGGCACGAGCCGGCCGACCGCGACGACGAGCGGCGACGGTGTGCGTCCAGGGCCGGGCGAGAATGCCGGGTCCACTCCCGGCGGCACGACCGACACCCGCGACGGGTCGAGGCCCAGCAGCTCGAGGATCTCCTCCCGGGCCGAAGTCGAGAGCGTCACCACTCTGCTCCCCCGGTAGAGCGGCGGAGCGACGCGGCGTTCCATGGACTCGCCGATCCGGGCCATCCAGCGAGGGAGCACCATGCGCCACATTTCCGCGTGCACGTGGTGCAGGAAGACGACCCGTGGACCCCGGTACCACAACGGCGAGAGGAACGGCATGCCGTTCCAGATCTCGACGAGTCCCTCGCCCGGCTGCGCCCGCCGGAAGAACCCTTCAGCGGCAGTCCTCGGGAAGACGGCGTAGCGGCCGGCACGCCGATCGACCCGGTAGCCGTCGCGCTCGGCACGGCGGGCCTCGCCGCGTACCGCGGAGGTCCGTATCTCGACCCCGAGCCCAGCCTGCGCCCAGCGCTGGACGATCTGGTGCGCGTGGCGCTCCGACCCCCCGGCCTCCGGATCGTCGAGGTCGCGCCATGCCACGACCCGGATCCGCTCCAGCGCCCCCTCCATGGCGATCGCCCGCAGGAGCGAGGCGGCTGCCGGCTGCGCGCACGTTCCCCCGACGCGCACCCCGTCGGCCGTGTCGATGTGGGTCATCCTGCCGACTCGCCCCCCACGCCTCGACTCATCGGCGACCTGTCATCGTCCAGGCCGCCCCCCTCGCCTCGATACACCGGCGCCGAGCGTAGCGCCGCGCATGTGCGGAGTCACAAACTCTCGGCACGGCGGGGGTCCGGCATGCCCGGCCCGCCAGCGGATGCCACGAGGTCCACCGCCGGTCCGCGCACGCTGCGTCCACGATGGGCCACGGCGAGCTCGGCGAGCGCCAGGACGGCCAGCGAGCCCTGCACGGCGAGATCCGCCGAAGCGGTCGAGCGAGGGCTGCCGTGCGCGAGCACCACTGCCGCGGTCGCTGCCGCTCCCGCGACCACGAGGAGCACCGCCACTCTGCGGTCGCCGATCGCGAGGAGGTACATCGTCACGAGCACGACCAGCGAGAGGAGGGCCATCGCGCCGGCGAGTGGGAGGAAGGCCGGCGCCGCTCCCACGTAGCGAGCCGAGAAGAAGGTGGCGAGAAAACGCCGCGGCGCCACCGCCGCGATGCCCGCGAGGAGCACACCTGGGACCTCGACGAGCCCGAGGGCCACCCACAGCTGGCGCAGTGCCTGCCCGCCCTCTCGCCAGGCGTGTGCCGCCTCGGGGAGCAGGTAGCCCCCGACCACGAGCGCGAGGAAGACGAGCACCTTGCTCGACACCGACACCGCGGCGTACGCCCCCGCCTGGTGCGGACCTTCCTTGCCCATCACGATCACGTCGACGTTCTGGAGCAGTGCGACCGCAGCGAGTGCGACGACCGCCGCCACGACGTCGCGGCGCGAGAGGAACGTGCCCCCGCCGACCACGTGCCCGAGCGCCCGCCGACCGCGCACCAGCGTCCAGCGGCGAACGTCCCGGCGCACCGCCCAGCCCTCCCGCCGCGGCCGCT
>JAJZJC010000175.1 GCA_021810205.1 Actinomycetes bacterium | reverse complement strand
GCACATGACATGCGCTGCCGCCTCGGGCGCGTGGCGTGGATTGTCCCGAGAGTTCACGGGCAGTATTTCCCCTGGGGGCCGAGCGGTAGGGTGGCCGCCCGACAGGTTCGACGAGCACAACGAACGTGCATCGTGGACATCGCGCAGTTCGCTGGTGCTCGCATTTCCTCCAGGAGTGTTATTTGAAGGGCACCTTCGTCCAACTCGTCCCGCCGTCGGCAGTCGAATAGACGCTGTGGGGATCGGCCACCCACTGCCCGAACTTCGATGTCGAAAATCCCAACCATGCCGGGACTATTGGTCCTGTCTGTGTCTGGCGGTCGAACGAGTCTGTGGCGGCCACCTTCCACGTCGTGGCTCCGTTGGTGGTGACGATGAGCTCGGCGGTCCTCGGCCCATACCCGACCGGTTCCGTCGCCAGCGCGATCGCCGAAGCACTCCCAGCCGCGATGACGCCGAATGTCCCCGCAGGCAGGGCGCGCACTGTCCGCCAGACAGCGCCGGCATCGCTCGAGGTGACCAGGTAGCGGGTTCCCTTTTCTGTTGCGGTGCGCGGCGTGCACATCCCTTCGAGGACGCCACCGGGAGCGGCGGCGAGCGCCGTGAGGAAGTGGGGCGTCGGGACCTCGCCGACGCAGGGGTCTGTGAGGGTCTGGAACGTGGCGCCACCGTCGAGGGAGCGGTAGATGTGGGCCTCCACACCGGATGTGGGGGCACCGCCAGCGAGGTTTCCGTACGCGACGACGTAGACGTCCGAGCCGGCGGTGACGATCTGATATCGCGTGATCCCGGTGGACTTGAGGGTAACGGGAACGGTGTGCCACGCAGTGGAGCCGACCGGGCTTGCCTGAAGGGAGGATGTGCACGGCCCGGGACATCCGGTGTGGGGGTAGACAACACGGAACGCCTGTCCGCCAGCGACCGCCAGTGTCCCGACCTCTTCGCCGCTCACCGCCTGCCAGGTCTTCCCGCCGTCGGTCGTCATGAACCTCCCAGGGCCGAATAGGTAGCCGACGGTCCGTGAGGCAAAGACGATGTCGTGCACGCACTCGTCTGTGGGGAGTCTGGGGTCGCAGCGGGTCCCTGTGGTGAGAGCGGGGGTGGGCGGAAGCTCCTGCCAGCGCGCGCCGCCGTCGGTCGTTCGGGCAACGACGGCGCATGTCCCTTCGTCGCAGGGCACCTGCGCCAGTGCCCAGCCGTCCTCTGCGTTCAGCCAACTCAGGTCCAAGAGCGACGAGTCGGCCAGGCCCCCGGTGTCCCCCGGCGCGAACGACACCGAAGCGCTCGCAGTGCTGCGACCAGCCGATCTCGGCTTCCGGGCCTTGGTTGACTCCACGGCCGTAACGACGCACTGGCTCGTGCACACCTCGACGGGCTTGTTCCACGCGGCTCGAGCCGTCGGATGGACCCGAAACGTCCCCTTCGCTGCCCCGCTCTTGTCGGTGGAGAGCTTGATGCTATTGCCCATGCAGCCTGTGGTGCGTCCCACCTCGTACTTGCTCGGGCACTCTCCCACTCCCACGGTCACTTCCACCGGAAAACCACTCAGTGCGATGCGGACCTGTTCGCCACCAACCAGGTCTGCACTCGGCGAGACCGTCACTTTCGGCGTCGACGTCACGGACTTCGATCGGAGTGACACCGAACTGCTCGTCGCCACCGCAGTGGCCGCAACAGCGGCGACCGCCATCGATCCGATCAACACCGATACCGCAGCACAGAGCCTCACTGTTCGAAGGCTACGCCGGTGCCTCCACAACGACTACAACGGTCAACCATCGGATGCGCCATACGATCGGACCCGCGCGACTCGTAAGCTATCGGCAAGCCGGGCCGTCGCCCGCTGGACGTCGTTCGGTGCAGGCGCGTCACGGCACTCCCTCAGCGTTCCCCAGATCGGGCGCCTTTGGCGCTGTACGAGGGGTCGTGCCGACAAGGCGTCGTCATCGCCACCGTTGCACTGCCCCACCGAGGGTCTCGCTGACCTCAGCGCTGAGCAGCCGGGCCACACTCGCCGCCGTCGTGTCGGCACTGGAGAGACGCTCGGTCGCGTGGAAGCAGTTCCAGAAGCGGACGAGGCCGTCCTCACCGTCGACCTCGAACACCTTCGCAGCGATGCGCTGCCACCGGTACTGGTACCAGACGTAGTTCAACGGGTCCATTGGGTCATCGCCGCCGGTGTAGTGGGTCTCGAGTTCTTCGAGCGTGCTGTGGCCCTCGGCGCGCATCCGAGCGGCAAGACGCCGACTCTGCGCCCCCACGGTGGACAGCACCTCGAGGGTCGCCAGACGATCCGGTCGCTTGGTCGCGACGTACGCATGCAGGGCCAGGTTGGCGAAGATCTCTCCCAGCCAGAACGTGGGCAGCCTCAGGTCCCCGAGCACCTCGAAGGCGTGGCCGAGCTCATGGAGGGTGATGAGATCGAAGAAGGGCTGCAGGTCGAGGCCGCCCGCGCCATTCGGGTAGGCCGCGAGAAGTCGCTTGGAGCCCCTCGGTGACGCCTCTCGAAGATCTTCCCCGATCGCCACCCAGAAGTCTCCGCTTCCGGCAGGCATCACGAGGATGCCTGGAGCAATCTGACCACCGTCGTCGTTGAAGAACGGCAGCCCGTACGGCTGCCTGCTCTCCCAGTCGCGTTCGTCGG
>JAJZJC010000174.1 GCA_021810205.1 Actinomycetes bacterium | reverse complement strand
CGGGAGGAGGTCGGGCCTCCGGCCCGAGTGGGACCATCCCTCCCCAGGGCTCGAGCCGTGAGTTTCTCGTCCCACACCGATTCTTGATGATCGTCTGTGTCCCCGTGGGCAACGACGGCGCCGTGGATCCGCGATGGGGGCGGGCGGCGCGGGTCGCCCTCGCGACCGTCGAGGAGGGCGCGATCACCGATTGGCACGAGGTCGACGTGGAGTGGGACGTGTTGCATGACACCGGCGGGGAAGGTGCCCACCACGCGAGGGTGGCGCGTTTCCTCCGTGGCAACCGCGTCGAGGTCGTCGTCGCTCATCACATGGGCGCCGGCATGAGCAGGATGCTCGACACGATGGGCCTCGCCGTCAAGCTCGGTGCCGAGGGCGACCCGCGCCTCGCGGTGCTGTCCGCCGTCTCCCGGTAGCGTCCGCGCGGTGGCCACCGACGCGCCGCCCTTCGACCTGGACATTGCGCAGCTTCGGCAGCGAACGAGCGCGAAGTGGGCCACGGCCGACCCCGACGTGCTGCCTCTGTGGGTCGCCGAGATGGACGTCGTGCCGGCACGCCCCGTCGTCGAGGCGCTGTGCCAGGCACTCGATCGGGGAGACACCGGGTACGCCTTCGGCACGGGGTACGCCGAGGCGTACGCCGCGTTCGCGCTCGAGCGTTGGGGGTTCGGCGGTTTCGAGCCGAGCCGCAGCGCCATGGTCCCCGACGTCATGGCGGGGGCGGTCGAGCTGCTCAAGGTGCTCACGGGACCCGGTGACGCAGTCGTCGTCACGCCGCCGGTGTACCCGCCCTTCTACGCGTTCGCAGAGCATCTCGACCGCCGGGTCGTCGAGGTGCCGCTGACCGCGGATCTTCGATTGGACCTTCCTGCGCTCGCCGACGCGTTCGTTGCGGAAGCCGGCGAAGGACGAGCTGCGTTCCTGCTCTGCAATCCGCACAACCCGACCGGCACGGTCCACTCGGCCGCCGAGCTGGCCAGCGTGGCCGCCGCCGCGGACGCCGCCGGTGTGCGCGTCGTGGCCGACGAGATCCACTCGCCGCTCGTGCTGCCCGGCGCGACCTTCACCCCGTACCTCGCGGTTCGGGGCGGAGGGAGCGGGTTCGCCCTCGTCTCTGCGTCCAAGGGCTGGAACCTGCCCGGCCTGAAGGCGGCGGTCGCCTTCGCCGGCCCAGAGGCCGGCGTCGACCTCGCCCGAGTGCCCGAGGAGGTGGGCCACGGCGTGAGCCACCTCGGCGCGCTCGCCCATACCGCTGCCCTGCGCCACGGCCAGGACTGGCTGGACGCAGTGATCGACGGGCTGGATCGCAACCGCACCCTGCTCGGCGACCTGCTGGCTGCCCACCTGCCGTCGGTACGCTGGACGCCCGGGGCGGCGACCTACCTGGCGTGGCTCGACTTCACGGATCTGCCCTGGGCTACGTCGGTCGACGCTGACGGCGGAGCTTTCCGCGGCGACGCCAGCGTCCGGGCAGGCGCGGCCGCCTGGCTCCTCGAGCACGCACGCGTCCTTCTGAGCTCGGGACCGGCGTTCGGGGCCGGCGGCGAGCGCTGCGCCCGCCTCAACTTCGCCGCGTCGGCCACCATGCTCACCGAAGCGATCACCCGCATCGGCGCTGCAGTCTCCACGCTCCGGTGACGGCCGCTACCCTTGTCGACATGCTCGACGCCGCTGTGAAGGAGATGGCATCAGGGAAGAACTTCGCCGCGCTCACCACCTTGATGCCCGACGGTCAACCTCAGACGCACATCATGTGGGTGGACGCCACCGACGACCAGCTGCTGGTGAACACGGAGGTCGAACGGCAGAAGTTCCGAAACGTCCAACGCGACCCGCGCGTCACCGTCACCGTCTTCGACAGGGACAACCCCTACCACTACGCCGAAGTGAGGGGCAGGGTGACCGAGACGGTCGTCGGCGACGAGGCTCGCCGCCACCTCGAGAGCCTGAGCCAGAAGTACCAGGGGACGCCCTACCAGAATCCGATCAGAAGCGATCGGGTGATCCTGCGCATCACGCCGGACCGTCAGCTGGTCCGCTAGGCGCGGCGCCCCGCGCGGGGTGCCGCAGTCTCGATCGTCCTCAGCGCTGCAGGTCGACGGGCGGCAGGGAGCCGACCTGTGCTTTGGTCAGGCTCAGGTGCACGTCGCGCGTGACGGCCGGGTCGACGAGCACGCGCTGGGGCTCGCCGCATTCGCCGTCTTCGCAGCTGACGACGGCACCGACCATGAATTCAGCCGCCTCGCACGTCGCCTCACAGGCCGCACACGATGCGGGTGCTCCACGGCTGCCAGCCGAGCTCGTTGTAGAGGAAGAGCGCCGCCTGGCTCTGGACCGCCGGCGAGGCCTCGTACGGCCACCCCGAGTAGCCGAGGGAGAGCCACGTGCCCTCGAGGAACCCGTACGCTCCACCCGGCGCTGTGGGCGAGTTGAACCTGTCGCCGGACTCGTGCACGCGAATGCAGGCCCAGTCAGGCGTTGTCGTGCTCGTCGCGTCGGTGATGACCGGCGCAGGTGCCGGCGCAGGTGCCGGCGCCGCCGATGGCGGCGGTGCTGGGGGCGGGGGTGCTGGGGGCGGCGGCAGCCGATGCGCCGCCTCCCAGTCCTCGAGCCAGCGGATCCCGCTGAACGTCCGCTCGCGGACGGCCAGTGCGCTGCC
>JAJZJC010000004.1 GCA_021810205.1 Actinomycetes bacterium | reverse complement strand
CCCTCCGGCCGCGGCACCGGCGGTCCCTGCGTCCCAGCCGGCGGCCGCATCTTCGACTGCGGTCATGCGACCGCCCAACGACCGCGTCGTGCCGTTCTCCAACATGCGGCGCCGGACGGCAGAGCACATGGTGCGGTCGAAGTCGACCTCCCCGCACGCCTTCATCGCGTACGAGGCCGACTTCGAGAACGTCGAGCGCGTGCGGAGAGCATGGCGAGAGCGGTTCGCGAGCGAAGAAGGCTTCTCGCTCACCTACTTGCCCTTCATCGCTCGGGCCACCGTCGAGGCGCTGCGCGAGCACCCGTACCTGAATTCATCGGTGGTCGACGACTCGCTCGTCGTGCACCAGCAGATCAACCTGGGCATCGCCGTAGACCTGAACCACGAGGGGCTGATCGTGCCCGTGGTGCACCGAGCCGAGGAGATCACGCTCCGAGGGGTCGCCCGGCGCGTTCGGGACCTGGCAGATCGAGCCCGGAACCGCCAGCTGACCGCGGACGACATCGCGGGCGGGACCTTCTCGATCACCAATGACGGCCCGTTCGGCACGTACTTCACCGTCCCGATCATCAACCAGCCTCAGGCGGCCATCCTTGCCACCGACGGTGTCAAGCGCCGCCCAGTGGTGGTCCAGCTCCCCGACGGCTCCGAGTCCATCGCCATCCACTCGACCGGGATGATCGGGGTCAGCTGGGACCACCGTGCCGTCGACGGCGCCTACGTCTCGTCGTTCCTCCGACGTATGGCAGAGGTGCTCGCCACCAGGGACTGGGTCGCAGAGCTGTAGCCGTGCTGCGTGTCCGGCGCCTCGGTACCGTCCCGTACGCGGAGGCGTACGCGTTGAGCAGCGCGCTCGCGCGGCGAGGCGCCGACGACTACCTGCTCGTCCTCGAGCACCCCCACGTGTACACGCTCGGCGTGCGCGCCGATGAGGCGCACGTCCTGCGTGATCCGGCGTCGGTGGGGGCGGAGCTGGTCCGGACCGACCGCGGCGGGGACGTGACCTACCACGGTCCTGGACAGCTCGTGGTGTACCCGATCGTGACCATCGACGACGATCCCGGGGCAGCGCCCGACCACGTGCACCGCCTGGAGCAGGTGGTCATCGACTCGTTGGGCGCGCTCGGGGTGCGCGCCAGCCGCCTCGACGGGTACCCCGGTGTGTGGGTCGGGGTCAGCAGCGCCGACGACGGAAGCGCTGAGGCGGTGCCATCGTCGGTGCGCGGGCCCCGAAAGATCGCGGCGGTCGGGGTCCGCGCGGTGCGCGTCGGCGATGGCCGCCGGCGCACCTTGCATGGGGTGGCGCTGAACGTAGAGACCGACCTCACGATGTTCGACCACATCGTCCCGTGCGGGATCGCCGAATACCCGGTGACGTCGCTTCGAGCCGAGGGCGTGCGCGCGCCGATGGACATGGTCGTCGACACCGTCGTGGCGCGCGCTGTCACCGCATGGGGTGAGGGAGGAGTCGACCGCCAGGACGTGCGCCTCGCGACCTCGGTACCGGCTGATCCGGCGTCACCCGCCGCCGGTCGGCTCCCCGCCCCGCCCCTCCCCATCGAGCACCAGGGGTCCGATGGGGGGCAGACGGGGGAACGGGCGCTGCTCCGCCGCCTGCGCCAGGCCGGCACCGATCCGGCGCTCGGGCTCCCCGCCCGCTCGCGCAAGCCCGAGTGGCTGCGCGTCCGTGCAAAGATCGGCGACGAGTACCTCTCCCTCGACCGCACGATCCGCGACCTTGGCCTGGTCACGGTGTGCGAGGAGGCGGGCTGCCCGAACATCTTCGAATGCTGGGCCGACGGCACTGCCACCTTCATGGTGAACGGCGATCGCTGCACCCGGGCATGCGGTTTCTGCCTCGTCGACACCCGTCGCCCGTTGCCGCTCGACCCCGGTGAGCCCGAGCGTGTCGCGGCCGCCGTCGAGCGGATGCGCCTGGCGCACGCGGTGGTCACCTGCGTGGCGAGGGACGATCTTGCCGACGGGGGAGCGGGGGCGATTGGCGCGACGATCCGTGCCATCCGGCAGCGCCGGCCCGAGACGGCGGTGGAGGTGCTGATCTCGGACTGCAAGGGGGACGCTGCGTCCCTCCAGGCGATCTTCGATGCACGCCCGGACGTGCTGAACCACAACGTCGAGACCGTCGCGCGGCTCCAGCGTGCCGTGCGCCCCTCGGCGGGCTACGCCCGGAGCCTCGGGGTTCTCGCTCGGGCGGTCGACGCCGGTCTGGTGGTGAAGTCCGGGATCATGGTCGGGCTCGGCGAGACGCGCGATGAGGTCGTCTCGACGCTGGCGGACCTCGCTTCGGTCGGGGTGTCGATCGCCACGATCGGCCAGTACTTGCGTCCCACCGCCGAGCACCTCCCGGTCGCTCGCTGGTGGACGCCTGCAGAGTTCGCCGAGCTCGCCGAGGTGGGTCGCGCGCTCGGCCTCGCACACGTCGAGGCGTCGCCGCTCACGAGGTCCAGCTACCACGCGAAGCAGGCGGCGGATGCGGCGTCCCGGCCGGGCGGCGCGGCGCGGTCAGGCGCGCTGGGCGAAGTAGTCGGTCCAGGCGTGTCCGTCCCAGTACCGAAGCGTGCCGGGGGTACCGCCCGGGTCGGGTAGCCACGACGCCGGCGTTCCGGCGGCAGGGAGGGGCGCGGTTGTCGACGCTGGCTGCGCGGCGGGCGGCTGCGCGTCGGGCGCAGACCCCGACGGCGTCGCAAGTGCGCCAGTCATCGACCTCGGAGCCGGTGCGGAGGCTGGGCTCGGGAAGGACGGCACGCGGGACGACCCCGGGCCGCTAGAGGGGAACGCGACCTCGGAGAAATTGCCGGGCGGAGCGGGTGACGTGGTCAGGCGCTTCCTGCGTCGCCGGCTGCTCACCACGATCGCGACCAGCAGCACGACGATGAGCACGAGGATCGCGGCTTCGGCGATCATGACGTTCCTGGTCATCGCCAGCACCTGCGCAGTCCTCACATTCGCTCCACGTCCGACGGTAGCGCCCGCGCCAAAGGGGGTCAACGATGCAGGCTCCGTCATCGGCGTGGGGCGAGCGGCAACCGGCAACTACCATCCGCGTCGGTGCGCATCTACACCCGAAAGGGCGACGACGGCACGACCGGGCTGCTCTTTGGCGGACGCGTCCCCAAGGACGCGCCGCGCATCGAGGTGAACGGTGCGGTGGACGAAGCGCAAGCCGCCATGGGCCTCGCGAGGGCCGAGTCGCTCCCAGGCTCCGAGCTGGACCAGCTCCTCGTCGAGCTCGAGCGCCAGCTCTACGTCCTCATGGCAGAGGTTGCGACGGCGCCGCCCAATCGTCGCAAGCTCGTCGACGGTCAGAGCCGCGTGACCGCTTCGATGGTGGGCGACCTCGAGGCGTGGATCGACCGGCTGGGAGAGTGCTTCGAGATGCCGACCGAGTTCGTGGTCCCCGGGTCGAACCGGTGCGCGGCGGCGCTCGATGTGGCCCGCACCGTCGTGCGCCGGGCGGAACGGGCGCTTGCTGCCGCGCCGCCGTTGCACGAAGGGGACGCAGCCCCCTCGCTCGTCGGTCCGTATCTGAACCGTCTCTCCGACCTGTTGTGGACGATGGCGCGCTGGCAGGAAGGCGACGTCCACCTCTCGGCCAAGAACGGCCCGGACGGAGCGAGCTGAGCGGCGGGCCGGCGAGCCACCGAGACCCACAGGAGGATTCGCACATGCATGAAGTGCTGGCGTCCACGTCGGTACCCGAGGGAACCGTGGCCGTCGGGGTCCCGGTCGTCGCGGGGCCCGAGGCGGGAGATGGCGCCGAGGGCGGTGGCGCAGCGCGCATCGAGCGCCTCTGCGGGGTCGAGCGCCTCGAGGGGCGCGTCGGCGAGATCGCGCGTCTTGTGCTTCCCGACTCGGCCGATGACGAGTGGCTCGTCGGGCAGGGGTTCAGGGGGAACGTCGGCCAGTCCCTTGTGCTGCGTTCCGCCTCTGGGCCCCCTGCGGTCGTCCTCCTCGGTCTGGGTCCGACGGACAAGGTCGATGCGGAGCGCTGGCGACAGGCGGGTGCCGCGCTGGTGCGGGCGGCAGGGGAGCGTGGCGGCACTGGCGTCGTGTTCGTCCCCGACAACCCGCCGGGTGGTGATGCCAAGCTGGTAGCGGCGGCGATTGCAGAGGGCTCGATCCTCGCGGCCTACCGTTTCGACGCCTACCGCTCGGCGCCGAAGCCCCACGGCCTCGAGCGGATCGTCGTGGTCGGCGCCGACGCCGAGGGTGGGCTCTCTGCGGGCGTCCGCCGGGGCAGGGTTGCCGCCGACGCAGCGACGTTCGCCCGAGACCTCGTGAACACCCCGCCGAGCGACCTCACGCCACGGCGGTTCGCCCAGGTGGTGACCGAGCGACTCGAACAGCTCGATCGCACCACCGTGGAGGTCTGGGACGAAGAGCGTGTTGCCGCCGAGCGGCTCGGCGGCCTCCTCGCGGTGGCAAGAGGGTCGAGCGAGCCTCCACGGCTCGTTCGTGCGACCTACGAGCCCGAGGACGGCGGATCCGACCACGTGGTGCTCGTCGGCAAGGGCATCACCTTCGACTCCGGAGGCCTTTCGCTCAAGCCTCCAGAGGGGATGATGACCATGAAGACCGACATGAGCGGCGCGGCGATCGTGGTTGCCGTCGTCTCGGCATGCGCGCAGCTCTCGGTCCCGGTGAAGGTGACGGCGATCGCTCCGCTCGCCGAGAACATGCCGGGTGGCACCGCGCAGAAGCCGGGTGACGTGTTCAGGGCTCGCAACGGAAAGACCGTGGAGGTGCTGAACACCGACGCCGAAGGACGGCTCGTGCTTGCCGACGGCCTCTCGCTCGCGGCCGAGCTCTCGCCCGACGCGATCATCGACGTCGCGACGCTGACGGGTGCCCAGGTGATCGCCCTCGGGTCGGGTATCGGTGCCGTCATGGGGACCGACGAGCGGCTGCTCGACGCGTTGCGCGCCGCAGGGGAGCGGGCAGGGGAGCGCTTCTGGCCGCTCCCGCTCCCGGACGACTACGACGATCACATCGAATCGGAGATCGCCGACATGAAGAACATCGGCCGCGCCCGGGAGGCGGGGACCATCGCGGCCGCCATGCTGCTGAAGCGCTTCGTCGGGGATGCCGCCTGGGCCCACCTCGACATCGCCGGGCCGGCCCGCTCCCAAGAGAGCGCCGGGTACGTGGTGAAGGGCGCGACCGCCTTCGGTGTGCGCGCCCTCATCGACCTGCTCGAGCACTTCTCTTCGGGGTCGTGAGGATCGAAGGGGGTGCGCCGAGCGTGCTCCGGTCCTCGGGTGAACGTTGGTTGACGAGGTGAGCCATGCAAGCCCCCGGCACAGCGGGCGCAGCCGGCATGCCGCACATGCTCGGCGCGACGCCCACCGCTCGGGGCTGCCGGCGGGCTATTGTGTGGCCGCCGTGGGGGGGTCGAGACGGCAGCCCACCATGCGCCCGTAGCTCAGTGCGGATAGAGCACCGGACTTGTAATCCGGAGGTCGCGGGTTCAAGTCCCGCCGGGCGTTCCAAAAAGTCCAGGTCGACCAGCACCGCCACTGGTGTCGCCGCCGGCGGGTGATGGCGGGATCGGGGCCGAAGGGCGTGGCCCTCGGTCTATGTGCCCGTGAGCAACGGCGCGAGCACCTCGAGCGCGCGCCAGTCGATCGCTCCGCCTGGCGCGAGAGGCTGGACGCACACGTGATCGGCCCCTGCGTCGAGGTGTGCGCGGACGGCGGCGCTGACGTCCGACGCGCTGCCGTGCACCACGAGCGCGTCGACGAGCGCGTCGCTGCCGCCGTGCTCGATGTCCGAATTGCTCCACCCGAGCCGTTGGAGGTTGGTCGTGTAGTTGGGGAGCCGCAGGTATCGCTCGAGGTATGCCCGGCCGATCTTGCGAGCGGCGTCTGGGTCGTCTGCGAGCACGAGCGCCTGCTCCGGCGCGAGGAAGGCGGCGTTCCCGAGCGCACCTCGGGCGATCCTGGTGTGCTCTGGGGTCGTGAGGTAGGGATGGGCGCCGGCGGCGCGGGTGGCCGAGAGGCGCAGCATGCGGGACCCGAGCGCGGCGAGCACTCGCGGCGGACCGTCCCCGACCTCTCGGTCGAGCGCATCGAGGTACTCGACCATGGCGGCGTAGGGATGTTCGTAGCGCCTGCCGAGCTGCTCGACGAGCGGCGCGTGGCTCACCCCCAGGCCGAGCACGAACCGCCCGGGAAACGCTGCCGAGAGCCGAGCAGACTGCGTTGCCAATTCCTTGGGCTCCCACGCCCAGATGTTGGTGATGCCCGTCGCGACCACGAGTCGCTCGGTGGCAGAGAGAACGGCTCCGATCCTCGAGAAGTCCGAGGCCTGCGGGTTCCCGCCACCGAGCCACAAGGCGGTGTAGCCGAGACGCTCCACGAGCTTGGCGAACGCAGGCGGATCTTCGTCGAGCGCGCCGGCGAAGATCCACACGCCGGCTCTTCCTAGCCGCTGGCGCCAGACGGTCGTGTCGGCTGCGTCACGATTGTCCACGGTTCGACTCCTCCACGCTATATGAGAACGGCGCTCGTATCGACCAACCTACCCACCGATGCCCTCGGAGAGATCCGACCGGGAGTCATCGCCGCGCGGGCGCGAGATCTCCCGAAGGCACTCCGGTTTCCGCGATGCCCTGTGGTCCAGGAGCCGGGTGGAAGTCGCGCCGGCGGATCATCGTTCCTGCAGCGATCGCCCCCACGAAGACCACGAGGGCAGCGACAAGAGCCAGCTCGTCCATTCCCGATGCGAACGCGTGCGAGACGGCGCGCACGACTTTGGGAGAACCGTGTCGCAGACCGGCGGCGGCGACCTGCCGGGCCATCGCCGCCTCGGGGCGGCCCAGGCGCGCCTGAAGGCTCGCCTGGACACGGTCCTCGAAGACAGCACCCCACGCCGCCACACCCGTCGCCAGCCCGCCGACACGGAAGGTGTTGGACAGTCCCGAGGCCATACCCGTGCGCTGAGGCGGCACCACGGCGAGCCCGATCCGTGCGATCGCGGGATTCGACACGCCGATGCCGACGCCGGCGACCACGAAGCCGGGGAGGAGGACGGTCCAGCCAGCGGCGGGACCGACGAGCATGATGAGCGCGACGCCGATCGCGCTGATCGCCAGGCCGCCGCCGAGCAGTCCGGCGGGAGAGATGCGCTCGAGGTGGTTCCTGAGGAGGAGTGGCACGGCGAAGCAGAGCACCGTGCAGGGCAGCAGCCGCAACCCACCTTGGAGTGGCGAGTAGCCGAGGTCGTTTTGCAGATAGAGGGTGAAGTATGGCAGGAGACCGAACATGCCGGCGCCGATGGCGAAGGTGCCGACCGAGACGCCGGTGAAGCTGGGCCGGCGGAACAGCGAGAGATCGAACATCGCCCGTTCGTGACGCTGCTCGGCCACGACGAACGCGCCCAGCGCGATGGCGGCGCCGGCCAGCACGCCGACGATCGTCGGACTGGACCAACCGAGCACGTTGGCGCGGATGAGGCCGAAGACGAGGAGGAACAGCGCGCCAGAGAAGAGCACGAGGCCGATCACGTCGAGTGAGCTCGAGTCGGGGTCTGAGACGTTGCGCATCGAGCGCTGTGCGAGCGCGGCAGTAGCGATGCCGATCGGCACGTTCACGAAGAAGATCCATCGCCATCCGAGCCCGTCGGTGAGGAGGCCGCCGACGAGCGGGCCGACGGCGACGGCGGCCCCGACGGTCGCGCCCCACAGCGCGATCGCCCGTGCCCGTGCCCGCCCGTGGAAGTCCTGGCCGATCAAGGCGAGGCCGGTCGCGAACATTGCCGCGCCGCCGACCCCTTGCAGTGCGCGCGACCAGATCACCATCGTCATGTCGGTGCTCACGCCGCAGAGGAACGACGCGAACGTGAATACTGCGACGCCGAAGACGAAGAGGCGCTTGCGACCGTAGCGGTCGGCGAGGGCGCCGCTCGTGAGGATGAACGACGCGAGCACGAGCGCGTAGGCGTCGATGACCCACTGCAGATCTCCGAAGCTCGCATGCAGATGCCGCTGCATCGTGGGAAGCGCGACCTGCACGATCGTCACGTCGACGAGGAGCATGAACGTGCCGCCGCAGACCGCGAGGAGGGTCTGTCGCGGCCGGCCGCCGGGGCTGTGAGACATGGGCGGCAGGTTATGCGTTCGGATCTCGGGTGCTTTCAATGACCTCGTCGGGCGTGCAGTGTCCAAAGAGCGCCGACCCGACGCCCGGACCGGCCCGGGAGGAGCGGCGTCCATCCCCGGCTATGGAGGTATAGGACAGGGAGATGCTTCTCGTCGGCACCACGCGCCATCTCGAAGACCTCGACCGCCAGCTGTCGCTCGCGGAAGACGTGGACGTCACGTCCATCGCGTGCAGGTCCGACGGGCGACGGGGCCACGGGGTCTACGTTCTCATGGACCACGAGCGCATCGCCCGCGTGGACGAGTTCGAGCTTGCGCCGGTCGCGACGCTCGCGGCTCCCGACGCGCAGTGTGTGGCGTCGACGGACGACCGGCTCATCGTGGGGCGGGTGGGCGCCCACCTGGCGACGATCGATCTGCGCGACGGCTCGGTGGCGGCCTGTGGCGGATTCGACTCGATCGCCGAGCGCGACACGTGGGAGAACCCCGACGGATCGACCGTCGGGGTGGGGTCGCTCGCCGTGTCGGCGCGTGGCTCGTGGCTCGTGAACGTCCGTGTCGGCGGCGTGTGGCGCTCGGCGGACGAAGGAGGCACCTGGCGAGACGTCGTGCCGCCGGACGCCTGCGTCCGCGAGGTCGCTGCGGGTGCGGACGGCACGGTCGTGGCCGCCGCGGCCGTCGGCTTCGGATGGAGCGTCGACGACGGGCAGACGTGGCAGTGGACGACCGAAGGCCTGGACGACGCCTTCTGCACTGCGGTGGCCCTTGATGGTGACCGCGTCTATCTCTCGGCGTCGAGCGGGCCGAGCACGAGTCACGCGCGTCTGTACCGCGGGCGTGTGGGTGGAGGCTTCGAGCAGTGCGACGGTGGGCTGCCCGGCTCCTTCTCCTTCGACATCGATACCGCCACTGTGTCCGCAGCGGACGGGAGGGTCGCCGTCGGCCTCCCGACCGGGGAGGTGTGGTGGTCGACAGACGCCGGGGCGACGTTCTCCCGGGTGACCGAGCGCGTCGGGCAGGTCCGGACGCTGCGCTTCGTCTGAGGACGTCACCTGGGCACTGCAGCGCGTGGTCGCGGCGGGAGACTTCTTCGAGCCAAGCTCAGATCGGTGCCAGGGCGGCGTAGTCGGCCCGATCGAGGGGTCCGCTGCTCAATGTGCCATTGGCCGTCGGCACCTTCGCCCTCTTGCCGTGGATCCGGATCTCGATCGATGTCACGTGTGGGAGGGCCGTGAGGGTGTAGACGAGCTGCGCCACGGCGATCGCCTGGTCCTGCCCAGCCAGCTTGGTGAAGCTCGTACCGACGCTGATCGTGACGACGCCGCCGCTGACACCCGTTTCGGAGAGCGGGGCGGCCGTGGAGATCGGGCTCTTCAGGCCAGCCGACGCCTGCCTGGAGGTCGGCCCTGTCCCGAGCGCCGCAAGGACGCTGCGCACGGTCACCGGTGGTGTCAGCGCGCTGCTCACGGCAACAAGACGCTGCGGTCCCTCGAGGTAGACGGTGACGTACTCGCTCTGTGCTCCCGGCGTAGTGGTGGTCGTGGTGGCCGGTGCGAGGAGGTGGTAGGGGACGTCGCGTTTGTTGACGATCGCCGGTGCTGCGTCGACGCCGAGACCGCATCCCGACACGAGCACCACCAAGGGCAGGAGGACCAGGAGGGCCTGGCGCCGCGAGGAGCCGTGCCGCGCCCAATGAGCGAGTCGTCGTCGGCTCGTGGCGACGCCGCGCGCCAGCAGCGGGACGATCGCCTGAGGACTGGTACGCGCCGCCTGTGGCCTGGTCACCGCGGTCCTCGGCGAACGCGGGCTGCAGCCCCCTTGCTCGCTGGCTCGACCGCCGGTGCCAATGGCGCTGCCACGGGCAACGTCGCGACCACCCGCGCGCCACCTGCGGGGCTCTCCTCGATGTGCGCGCCGCCGCCGTGTGCTCGCAGGTGCTCCGCGACGAGCGCCAGACCAAGGCCCGAGCCACCCGTGTCGCCGCGCCGTCCCGACGCCGCCCCCCTGTAGAAGCGCTCGAAGACCCGTTCTCGCTCATGGGGCGCGATCCCCGGACCCGCGTCGTCGACGGCGATCGTCGCCCATGTGCCGTGGCGGTCGAGGGAGACGAGCACCGCTCCGCCTGCATAGGTCTCCGCGTTGTCGAGCAGGTTCAGCAGCACCTGCTGGAGCCGGCGCTTGTCGCCTCGCACCCAGATGCCGACCGCCTCAGGAGCGATCGAAAGCGGGATGTGAGGGTTGTAACCCGACACGGTGACCCTGACGAGCGCGTCGAGGGGCACCTCGGTGAAGTGCAGCACGGCGGCGCCTGCATCCATGGTCGCGATCTCGAGGAGCTCCTGGACCATCTGGGAGAATCGCTCGACTTCGATTTGCAGCGTGTCGAGCGCCTTCGTGCCGTCTTCGGGGAGGAGCGAGCGATGCGACCGGAGAAGCTCCACCGACGCGCCGATCGTGGTGAGCGGTGAGCGCAGCTCATGGGTCACGTCGGACGCGAACCGCGCGTCACGCTCGATGCGTGCCTGCAGCGTCGAGACCATCTCGTTGAAGGTCGTGACGAGCGGCTGGAGGTCGGGATCGTCGGGGAGCCGACGATCGAGAGCGCCGCTCGCGATGTCCGTCGCGGCGACGACGACGTCTCCCAGCGGGCGGACGAGCCGCCTGCTGATCAGCCAGCCGACGAGCGCGCCGCCTGCGGTCGTGGCGATGGCCACGGTGGTGAGCACGGCCCCGAGGACGTTCAGGGTGGAGGCGAGGTCTGTGAGAGGGAGCTCTTGGAAGTACGCGATGCCGATCGCAGGGATCGGGATCCCCACCAGGAACATGGGGGCACCGCCGATGATCACGCGCTGGTCGGCCACCTCGCCGCCGTGGACGACGGCGTGAACGAACCGGCCTGGGATCTGGGCGCCACTGATCGACGCGGAGTTCGAGTACCAGGTGCCGGCACGATAGATGAACGACTGCACGCCTTGCTGCGTGGCAACGCTCGACACCGCGTTTGCGAGATTGGCCGTCGACGAGGCGCCCAGCTCCACCTTCACGAGGTGCGCGTTCACGTAGGTCTGCCGCAAGTCGCTCGACTCTCGCTGCGCGACGAGGTCGCGCCGGACGAAGAAGTACGTGTTGAGCGCGAGGACGGCCGAGACGAGGGCTGCGCCGAAGACGAACGCGGCGATGACGCGAGCCTGGAGTCCGTAGCGCCGCGGCCGGGAGTCAGCGTGGCGGTGCGACGTCACCGTGCTGCCTGCAGGGGCTCATCCCACCAGTTTGTACCCGAGCCCGCGCACGGTGACGATCAGGCGTGGGTTCGAGGGGTCTTCTTCGATCTTCGTACGCAGGCCGCTGATGTGATAGTCGACCAGCCGGTCGTCGCCGAAGAAGTCGTAGCCCCAGACCCGCTCGAGGAGCTGGGCGCGCGACACCACCCACCCCGGCGTATCGGCGAGCTCGCAGAAGACGCGGAACTGGGTGAGCGTCAGCGCCACCTCTTTGTCGTCGCGGTACACGACGCCGGCTTCCCGGTGGAGCTCGACGTTGCCGAAGCGCTGGGTGGTCGACTCTGGGGCAGTCGGCGCGGCGCGGCGCAGCAGCGCACGAATGCGTGCGGAGAGCTCTTTTGCCACCACGGGCTTGACGACGTAGTCATCGGCGCCGGCCTCGAGCCCGGCGACCACGTCGTGGGTGTCGCCGCTCGCGGTGACCATCGCGATCGGCACGTTCGCCAGGCGCCGGATGGTGCGGGTCACCGCGAAACCGTCGGTGTCGGGCAGGCGGAGGTCGACCAGGACCATGTCGGCGCCACCATGCTCGAATTCGCGCAAACCCTCCTCCCCGCTGCGGGCCTGGATGACCTCGTAGCCCTCTTGCTCGAGCGAGATAGCGAGCATTGCTCGCATGTGGTCGTCGTCCTCGATGAACAGGATTCGCCGTGGCACTCGCCGTTCCTCCTTCCGGCCCTCCACCTCGGGCGTGTACGGCGGTTACATTTTGGAAATATTGTTACACAATCGCAACGTACGGCAGGTGGAGATCCATGACGTGACGTCCAACCTGGGGCCATGAAGAGCTCGAGACTTGGGAGGAGAGCATGCTAGGGGCTTCGCGGCAAGCGCAGCAGGCGGGGGGGCCGGAGGTGCCGGGCCAGGGGGCAGAGCCCACGGCACTCCACGTGGTGGAGCCCGGAGCGGCCGCCCGTTCCACGGGCGAGCTCCGGCCCACCGCGGAGACGAGCAGCGGACGGTGGGGACGGGGACCACTCGGTGCGTTGCTGGTCGTCGCGCTCGGTCTCGGCGCAGGCGGCATGGCGCTCGGCGTCGCCGCCCTGCTGCACTCCCCGGCGACTGGCGCGCGTGGCTCCATCGGTCTCACCGGTGCCCGGGGTGCCCAAGGGCCGATTGGGCCAGAGGGCGCGCAGGGTCCGCAGGGCATCCAGGGTCCCGCCGGCCCACAGGGGAGGACCGGCGCCGCAGGCCCGGCGGGCCCCGAGGGGCCTGCTGGACCACGTGGAGCGACCGGAAAGCAAGGGCCGGCCGGCACCATCGCCGCGAGCTCGATACTGGCGAAGCCCGTGATGAAGACCGCAGTCGACCCGTCCGTGGGCACTGTCCTCACGGCAGTGTCGTCGTGCCCGGCGGGTGCAGTCCTCCTTGGTGGGGGGGGTCAGGTGGCGACCGCCAACGCCTCGACGAGTGCCAAGACCGGTGGGACGGCGTCGGGGGGCTCGTCGACGTCGACTGCGGGCTCCGGAGCGACTGGGGCCGGGACAGCATCGGGAGCCAGCACGGCCAAGTCGACATCGGCCGAGAACGCCGACGTGGCGCTCAGGTCGTCGTATCCGGTGACGGGGGGCTGGGAGACCGTCGCTGTCGTGACCTCGCCGTTGCCCTCGGGCCAGGTGATGACCCTGAAGCCGTACGTGGTCTGCGGCAAGAAGTAGGGGTCGTCACACCTGCCAGCGGCCATGGTGGACGCGGCTCGCCGGTGCTGGTGCGTCCCGTCTGAGCGACGGGCTTGGGTGGTCGTCGCCGTCGGGATGGCCGAGCACGACGGCGCCGAACAGCCGCCAGCCTGCGGGGATGCCCAGGGCGTCGAGCACGGCGTCCTCACCCCTGAAGTTGCCGAGGAAGCAGGCGCCGAGGCCCTCGGCGGTCGCCTCGAGCAGGAGCGTATGGACGCAGAAGGCAGCGTCGGCGAACCAGTAGGGGACCGTCCAGAGGGTGCCTGTGCTGCCCGCCGCCGCCCCCGTCCGATCGCTTGCGGCAGACGGCGCAGTGCCCAGCCCGGACGCCGCCTTGTCGTCTTCGGCATAGCGCGCCAGATATGCGTCGGGCGAGGCGAGGGACACGGCGACGACCGGCGCCCGTGACAGCCCGGGCCATCGACGAGCCGAGGCCCGCCAGTCGCTCGTCGTGGCGGCGAGCCAGTACCTCGCCGTCTCCTCCGGGCCCTCGAGGAGCACCCACGCGGTCCCTCGCGTGTTTCCGGCGCTTGGCGCCCGTAAGGTCGAAAGGACGAGCCGGTCGGCCAGTCCCGCCGGGAGCGGGCGGTCGGCAAAGCTGCGAACCATCCGTCGCCGTCGCACCGCCTCGTCCAGTTCCACGGCGTCCAGTCTCGTCCACCGGCATCGGATGGGACAGATTGTTGACCTGACTGGTAAAGTATTGGCCATGACGACGCCACGTGACCTATTGGCACAGGCAAAGGCGGCCATCGTCGAGGTGGCCCCCGAGGACGCCGAGAGGCGCATCGGGACGGCGACCTTTCTCGACGTCCGTGAGCCGGACGAGTACGAGCAGGGGGCCATTCCCGGGGCGGTGCACGTCCCGCGCGGCAACCTGGAGTTCGCCGTGGAGGGGCGGCTGACCGACAAGAGCCGGCCGGTCGTCGTGTACTGCGCGGGCGGCGCGCGTTCCGCGTTCGCCGCGAAGACCCTCGGGGACCTCGGCTACTCCGACGTCGTGTCGATGGCCGGCGGTTTCAACCGCTGGAAGGACGAGGGCCGCCGCTGGGAAGCGCCCCGGACCCTGTCGGCCGATCAGAGGAACCGCTACCAGCGGCACCTGCTGCTGCCAGAGGTGGCCGAGACGGGCCAGCTGAAGCTCCTCGACTCCAAGGTGCTCCTCCTTGGCGCCGGTGGCCTCGGATCACCCGCCGCGCTCTACCTTGCCGCGGCAGGTGTCGGGACGATCGGCATCATCGACATGGACGTCGTGGACGCGTCGAACCTCCAGCGGCAGGTCCTGCACAACATGGACCGGATCGGTGACCGCAAGGTCGACTCGGCCAAGCGCACGCTCACCGCCATGAACCCCGATCTCACGGTCGCCACCTACGACGTCCGCCTCGGCGCCGACAACGTGCTCGACATCTTCGACGGCTACGACCTCATCGTCGACGGCACCGACAATTTCCCGACCCGCTACCTCGTGAACGACGCCTCGCTCCTGAAGCGCATTCCGGTCGTGCACGGCTCGATCTTCCGATTCGAAGGGCAGGTGACCGTCTTCGATCCGTACAACGGTCCCTGCTACCGCTGCCTCATCCCCGAGCCGCCGCCCGCCGAGCTTGCTCCCTCCTGCGCGGAAGCGGGAGTCCTCGGCGTCCTGCCCGGCATCGTCGGCTCCATCCAGGCGGTGGAGGCGATCAAGATGCTGCTCGGCCTCGGCGATCCGCTCGTCGGACGCCTCCTTGCCTACGATGCGCTCGAAGAGCAGTTTCGGACCTTCAAGGTCCGCCGTGACCCCAACTGTCCCGCTTGCGGCGAGCACGCGCCGGAGATCGTGATCGCCGAGTACGACGATCTCTGCATGCCCCATCCCCGCTCTTAGCGAGAAATTCGGTCGCACTCAGGCAATTCACAAGGTTTTCCAACCGAATCCCAAGCCCGAGCGTGCACTCTCGAAGGGTGCACGACTTCCTCCCTCGTCGCCTGTGGCTCGTTCGTCACGGCGAGAGCACGTGGAACGCGTTGGGACTCGTGCAGGGGCAGGTCACGCTTCCTGCGTTGACCGCCGTCGGGATCGACCAATCTCGAGCACGCGCTCGTGCGCTCGCGGGTGAGCAGATCACGGCGCTGTACGCCAGTGATCTGCGCCGTGCGCGCCAGACTGCCGAAGCGATCGGTCGGTCGCTCGGGCTCGAGGTGAGAACCGACGCGCGGCTCCGGGAGCGTTCTCTCGGCACCGCCGAGGGGATGCCGAGCGCGCTTTTGGGCGCTGACCGTTCCGGGATCGCCAACGGCCGGGTGGTGGACGCTGACGCGGCGCCTGAAGGCGGTGAGTCGATCCGCCAGCTCTACCGGCGTGCGAGCGAGTGCGCCGCCGAGCTGCTGCGCGTGTCCGAGCACGGCGACATCGCGCTGATCTGCCACGGGGGCGTCGTACGTGTCCTGCTCGCGTGGCTCGACGGGATCGCGCCTGACGACATGCCATGGGTGGATGTCGCCAACTGCGACGCCATCGTCCGCTCCGTCGCTGAACCCGCCCTGACCGGCTGAACCCGAAGTGAAAGGAGAGAGCCCATGAACCACACCACGCTCCGACTTCCTGCACGACAGACTAAGCCGCGCCGCTCCGGCATCACGATGGTCGTGGACGGTGGCGTGCCCTTGGGCACGCTGCGCGACATCGTGTCGAGTGCCGGAGAGTACCTGGACTTCGTGAAGTTCGGCTGGGGCACCGCCGTGGTGTCCGGCGAACTGGCAGGAAAGATCGATCTTCTCCGGGCGCACGACGTCGGCTTCTACTTCGGCGGCACGCTCTTCGAAAAGCACGTGCTCCAGGACCGCTTCGACGACTTCCGGGCTCTCTGTCACGAGTGGCAGTGCAGCCATGTCGAGGTGTCCAACGGCACCATCGACATGTCGAACCTGGAGAAGGCCGGCTATGTCCGAAAGCTTGCGCACGAATTCACCGTGATCTCCGAAGTGGGCTTCAAGGATGCGGACCGCTCGGACCTGCTCAGCCCGCGGTGCTGGATCGAGTACGCAGAGGACGACCTTTCGGCAGGGGCCAGCTTGGTCACCCTCGAGGCGCGTGAGAGCGGGAGCTCAGGGATCTGCCACGCCGATGGCCAGTTGCGCATTGGCCTCGTCGAGGAGGTCGTGAACGAACTGCCCGTCGAGCGCCTCATGTTCGAGGCGCCGACGACGAGCCTGCAGGCCCACATGGTCAAGCGTGTCGGCCCGGACGTGAACCTCGGAAATGTCGCTCCGACCGCGGTGCTCGCGCTCGAGACCCTACGTCTCGGCCTCAGGGCCGACACCTTGACCGAGTTCGAGGAGTACGAGCACCAGTGGGTGGAGGGCGTCGAATGAGAGACCACGTCTTCCACCTCGCCATCCCGGTGGGCAGCCTGGACGAGGCGCGCCGCTTCTACGTCACACAGCTTGGCTGCAAGCTCGCGCGCACGTACGCCGACAGGATCACCCTCGACTTCTTCGGCGACCAAGTCGTGTGCCACCTCACCGACGTCACGCCGACCGCCGATCCGCTGTCGTTGTACCCGCGTCACTTCGGCGTGACGTTCCGCCGGACCGAAGACTTCGATCTGCTCCTAGAGCTTGCCCGGCTTCGCAAGATCCCCTTCTTCCGTGACGTCGCCACGCGCTTCGAGGGCACGGCGGAAGTGCACCGGACCTTCGTGCTGCAGGACCCCTTCGACAACCTCGTGGAGTTCAAGCACTACCGAGATCCACGGATGATCTACTGATGCACATGAAGACCGACGCCACGGCTCTTCGCAGGGCGCGGGTCACGGTCGACTTCGCAGAGCTGCTCCGCCTGAGGGCGCAACAGTCGCCCGAGCACCCCTACGTCGAGCCGGCCGCTGACGGGCGAGCGCTGGTGTATGGCGAGCTGCTGCGCTCCGCCCAGGGCTGGGCAGGATTGCTCGACGATCTCGGCTCGATGCCGGGATCCGTCGTCGGCCTCGCCGTCGCCGATCCGATCGACTTCACCGCGGTGTTCGTTGGCGTCCTGGCTTCCGGGCGGGTGGCAGCACCGTTCGATCCACGGGCGACCGACGCTGAGCTCCTGGCAGTCTTGGAGCGCACGGGCGCGAGCCTGGTCGTCTCGGACCGTCCGTCCCCCGGCCCGTCGGAGTGGCTGACGATGCCGGCGGGAGCGTTCGTGCTCGACGGCTCGGGGTCCCCGCTCTTGGGTGGGGGAGGACTGTTGCTCTCCACGTCGGGCACCACCGGCGTGCCCAAGGTCATCCACATCGACGAGAAGCGCCTGCTGCACACCGCGCAGGCGATCGCGGTGCACCACGAGCTCACGGTCCACGATCGGGGCTTCAACCCGCTCCCGCTCTTCCACGTGAACGCCGAGGTCGTCGGGTTGCTGGCCACCGCCGTCGCCGGTGCCACGCTTGTCCTCGACGATCGCTTCCACCGCCGCGGGTTCTGGGAGACGTTGGGACGTCGCCGGATCACCTGGGTGAACGCAGTGCCGGCGATCCTCGCGCGCTTGTCCACCCTGGAGGCGGACGAGGTGGTGCCAGCGGGGATCCGCTTCGCCCGCTCGGCCTCCGCACCGCTCCCGGGAGCCGTGCTCGAGCGCTTCGAGCACGCCACCGGTATTCCCGTTGTCGAGACCTACGGTATGACGGAGGCCGCGAGCCAGATCACGGCCAACCCGTTGCACGGACCGCGCAAGCGAGGCTCCGTCGGACTTCCTGTCGCCACCGAGGTCCGCATTGCCGGGGACGCCGAGCCCGGCCGCCTCGGGCGCGTGGAGATCCGCGGTCCGAGCGTCATCACTTCCTACGCGCGCCCGGGCTACGAGGAGCGCTTCGACGCCGAGGGATGGCTGGAGACCGGAGACTTGGGCTACTTCGACGAGGACGGCTACCTGTTCCTGGTCGGCAGAGTCGACGACGTGATCAACCGTAGCGGCGAGAAGATCTACCCGCGGGAAGTGGAAGAGGTCATCCTCGCTGAGCCACAGGTGACCTCCGTCGCTGTCGTAGGGTGGGACCACGAGGTGCTCGGCCAGGTGCCGGTGGCGTACATGGTGGCCGAGGGCGTCCAGGGCCCCGAAGACCGAGCGCACGCCGCTGCGCTCGTCGCTCGTCTCCAGGAGCGCTGCGCGGCGGCGTTGTCGCGTCCCAAGCGGCCGTACGCGTTCCACGTCGTCGGGCAGCTGCCGCAGGGGGCGACCGGGAAGGTCCGGCGACGTTCGGTGGCTGACGGATCGGCCATTTACACGCTGCTCGTGGAGTGACGGTGGCCAGATGACGGTGGCGAGGCAGTCCAAGCCGCGGCTCGACCACGTCGACGCCATGCGGCCGGTCAAGCAGGCGGGCGTGGTCTCCACGCACTCGCTCATCGCGTTCGCCCCCGGTGCGCTCGCAGCGGTCGGGGGATCCCTGATGCTGCTGCACGTGACGAGGGAAGCCTTCCTCTTCATTTCGGCGTGCATGCTGACGTACGGGTACTCGGACCTGCACCGTATTGGCTACGGATACTTCTACCGACGACGACTGACGAGCGTGGCCCTGCCGTACGTGTGCTGGACGGTCATCTACTTCGTGGTCACGATGCCCGGCCAGTCCTACACGGTCGGCACCGGCTTCCAGCACTTCGGCTACTTGCTCGGCACCGGCTACTACCAGCTCTACTACCTGGTCGTCATCATGCAGTTCTACGCGGTCTACCCGTTGCTCTTCTGGGTGGTGCAGCGCTCGTACGCGCATCCGTGGGTGCTACTCGGCACGAGCCTGGTGCTACAGGTCCTCATGACGAGCTTGATGCATTGGGGCGTCCTGCCGTCCCACATGCGCGGCTACTGGGCGACGAGGGAGATCACCTCGTACCAGTTCTATCTGGTCGCCGGAATGGTGGCCGCCCTGCATCTCGACCAGGTGCACGATTGGCTGTGCCGGAACGGCTGGAAGATATTCGGCGCGACGGTGCTCGCTGCTGCAGCGGCGGAAGGGTGGTTCCTCGCGGCGCACGCCTACCCGGGGTCGTGGCTCGGTTCGGCGTCCGACCCGCTGCAGCCCATCGTCATTCCCTTCAACATCGGCGCGATCGCCTGTGTGTACCTCTTCGGTGTGTGGCTCGTCGAGCCAAGGCGGTCCAAGCGCATCCGGGTCCTGGCCCGGTCGGGATCCGACAACTCCTACACGGTCTACCTGGCGCAGATGCTCTTCGTCTACGCCCTCGAAGATCTGTCGTGGCGCTCGTTGAACGGGGTCGTTCCCTGGCCCCTCGTCACGGTGGTCGGCGTCGCGATCGTCTTCCTCTCCTGCGTCTTCATGTCGGGCATCCTGGCGCGCACGCCGTTCGCCATTGCGCTCACCGGCCGCAGGCGCGAGCAGTGGAGCACCTGGCTGCCCGAAGAGTGGCGCCGGACACGGCGTCCGCCGATGAGCGAGTCGGAGTCTCCGATCGACATGGACCGTGTCCCCTGGACGGCCATGTCGGAGCCGGCGTCGGCTTCGGGGTGCGGCTGAACCACTCGGTCACCCTCCCGACGCCGAGCCCTTAGCCTTGGCGCATGGTGCGTCCTGGGGGAGCTGCTCTTGGTGGCTCTTGCGAGCCGACAGTTCCACACGACCGGCGCCCGCACGAGCTCACGGGCGTTGCCTCGCGCCGGGAGGCCGCGTAACCATGTCAAGAAGATCGTCACCGAGCCGTGTGCGGGGAGACTGCACGCACGGAGAAAGGGGGGATGCGGAGATGGGCTCACAGCACGAGCAATGCGCCGCTGACGACCGATGAGCATCGAGCGGTGCACCGACTCGGGTATCGAGATCCGCCCTGTCTACACCGGCTCCGACCTCCAGGGGTGGGATCCGGCGGAGAAGCTCGGGGACCCCGGCAGCTACCCGTTCACCCGTGGCGTGCACGCCGAGATGTACCGGCGGCGACTGTGGACGATGCGCCAGTACGCAGGATTCGGTACCGCCGAGACGACGAACGAACGTTTCAAGTTCCTCCTCGAGCACGGCCAGACTGGGCTGTCTTGCGCCTTCGACCTGCCCACCCAGATGGGCTACGACTCGGACCACCCGCGCGCCGAGGGGGAGGTTGGGAAGGTGGGGGTCGCGATCGACTCGCTCGCCGACATGCGGCTCCTGCTGGCGGACCTGCCACTCGACACGGTCACGACCTCGATGACCATCAATGCGACGGCTTCGATCCTCCTCCTGCTCTACGAGCTGGTCGCCGAGGACCAGGGGGTGCAGAGCGCGCAGCTCCGCGGAACCATCCAGAACGACATCTTGAAGGAGTACGTGGCACGAGGGACCTACATCTACCCGCCCCGCCCGTCGATGCGTCTCGTCGTCGACACGTTCGCGTACTGCAAGGAGCACCTGCCGAACTGGAACACCATCTCGATCTCGGGGTACCACATCCGCGAGGCAGGATCGACCGCAGTGCAGGAGGTCGCGTTCACTCTTGCCGATGGCATTGCCTACGTCGAGGCGGCAATCGAGGCGGGACTGGCCGTCGATGAGTTCGCTCCTCGGCTCTCCTTCTTCTTCAACTCGCACAACAACCTCTTCGAGGAGGTCGCGAAGTTCCGGGCGGCGCGCCGGATGTGGGCCCGGATCATGACCGAGCGGTTCGGGGCCAAGGAGGAGCGCTCGAAGATGCTGCGGTTCCATACGCAGACCGGCGGGTCGACCCTGACTGCCCAGCAGCCCGAGAACAACATCGTGCGGGTGACCGTGCAGGCGCTCGCCGCGGCGCTCGGGGGGACCCAGAGCCTGCACACGAACGGCTTCGACGAGGCACTCGGGCTCCCGACCACGAGAGCGGCGAAGATCGCGCTGCGCACCCAGCAGATCCTCGGGTTCGAGTCGGGCATCGCCGATACGGTCGACCCGCTCGGCGGGTCCTACTTCGTCGAGGCCCTCACCGACGACGTCGAGCGCGGCGCACTCGCATACCTCGAGCGCATCGACGAGATGGGAGGAGCCGTCAGCGCGATCGAAGGGCGGTTCATGAGCCAGGAGATCGAGGCTGCTGCCTACGCCTACGCCAAGGCGGTGGACGACGGCGAGTGCATCGTGGTGGGGGTGAACAAGTTCGCCGAGGACGCGGGAGAACCGACGGAGGTGTTCCCGGTCGACGTGTCGCTGCAACGCGCCCAGATCGAACGTGTGCGCCGGGTGCGAGAGGAGCGAGACCAAGATGCCGTCGACGCCGCGCTCGACGACGTTCGCGCGGCCGCGAGGGGCAGCCAGAACCTCCTCGTGCCGATGAAGCACGCGCTTGGGCACATGGCGACGCTCGGCGAGGTCTCCGACACCTTGCGCGACGAGTGGGGCGTCTACCGGCCGGGGGTCTGAGCGAGCAGGCGCTCCCGCAGCTCGGGCCGCGTGGCGGCGTCGATCGCCGTCCACGCCATCGCCACCGCACCGTCGTGGACGGCCTGGTCGGCGGAGGGCTGCGCGCACGCGGCGGCGAACGCCGGCTGGTGGTTCACTGCACCGCCCGCGTCGATGCCGAGGAGCGGGTGGATCGTAGGGATCGCGAGTGAGACGTTCGCCATATCGGTGGAGAGCGTCGGCACGGGCTCTTTGGTGGTGAACCGACGCCCCAGCTGCTCCGCGTTGATCTCGAAGGCGTCGAGGAGACCGGCGTCGCTCTCCATGTGCGAGTACACCGGGCAGACCTCCTCGAACTCGACGGACGCGCCGGTGGCGAGCGCCCCCGCCTCGAAGCACGCTCGGACCCGAGGGTCGAGCTGCTCGAGATCCTCCAAGGTGCTGGCGCGGCACATATAGCGCGCACTCACCGCCGCCGGGATGATGTTCGCCGCGACGCCGCCGTTCGTGACTACGCCATGGACCTGATCGCCGGGGCGAAGCTGCTGGCGGAGCAAGCCGATCGCCACCTGGGAGACGGTCATCGCGTCGAGCGCGTTCACGCCTTGCCATGGGGCCGCCGAGGCGTGCGCCTCCCTGCCGGCGAACGACACGTCGAAGTGCGAGACGGCGAGGCAGTTGGCGAAGAGCCGGTCCTCGGGCCAGGGGTGGACCATCATCGCCGCGTGCACCCCGTGGAAGGCGCCACGTTCGAGCATGAAGACCTTGCCACCACCACCCTCTTCGGCCGGGGTGCCGAGCACGAGGACCGTCAGACCGATGTCATCGGCCACTTCGGCCAGCGCGAGGCCGGCACCGACGGCGGCGGCTGCGATCACGTTGTGCCCGCACGCGTGGCCAACCGTGGGCAGGGCGTCGTACTCCGCGCAGATCGCCACGGTGAGCGGACCCGAGCCCGCCCGCGCCGAGAACGCCGTCTCCAGCCCGCAGGCGCCATGGTCGACCTCGAAGCCAGCCAGCGCGCCCGCGACGGCTGAAGCAGAGCGGTGCTCGTGGAAGGAGGTCTCGGGATGCGCGTGGAGGTCGTGGCTCAGCTCGACGAGCGCGTCGCGCGCGCTCGTCACGACCGATGCGGCACGGTCCTTCGGGGTCACTATTCGATGACGACCACGAGGTCGCCAGCGCCGACCGAGTCCCCGGCGGACACTCGGACCTCTTTCACGACGCCGTCGCGCTCCGCGGCGATGGCGTTCTCCATCTTCATTGCCTCGAGGATGCACAGCGTCTGTCCGCTCCGCACCGTGTCACCGGGTGACACGAGGACCTTGACGATCGTGCCTTGCATGGGGACGGCGACGGACCCCGAGCCCGTCGCGGCCGCCGAGTGGCCCGCCGACGTCTTCTTCTTTCGCGAGCCGCCACTTTGCCGCGCAGCCCCCGCCGCAGCCCCCGCCGCAGCCCCCGCCGCTGCCACTGGCACGGCTCCGGCCGGCATCCAGAGCTTCAGCTCGTAGCGGCGACCGTCGACCTCGGCCGTCACCTCCCGAAGCACCCGCGCGTCACCGGCGCCTCCGCCAGCCCCGGGCGACGCGCCGGTGTCGAGTGCGGAGAGGTCGAGGCACTCTTCGACCCACTTGGTCGAGTGCCGAGCCTGGGCGAAGTCGGGATGCGAGAGGATGGCGATCTCGGCGGGGATGGTGGTCGCCACTCCTTCGACCCGCGTCTCTTCGAGCGCCCGGAGCATCCGCCTCCTGGCGAGCTCGCGGTCTTCCGCCCAGACGACGAGCTTGGCGATGAGGTTGTCGTAGTGCTGGCTGACAGTGTCGCCCGCCCCATAGCCGGCGTCGAGCCGGACGCCTGGCCCACCCGGCGCGTCGAACGCGGTGATGGTCCCTGGGGACGGCACGAACCGCCCGCCTGCTGGATCCTCGGCGTTGATCCGCACCTCGATGGCGTGCCCGCGGCGCTCGATGTCGTCCTGGCCGAAGGGCAGCGCTTCGCCCGCGGCGACATGCAGCTGCCAGGCGACGAGGTCGAGGCCGGTCACGAGCTCGGTGACGGGATGCTCGACCTGCAGGCGCGTGTTCATCTCGAGGAAGAAGAACTCGCCCCCCTCGTAGAGGAACTCGACGGTGCCTGCGTTCACGTAGCCGCAAGCGGCCGAAACCCGTACCGCGGCCTCGCCCATCGCTTGTCGGATGTCGTCGGGGAAGTCGGGCGCCGGTGACTCCTCGACGAGCTTTTGGTGCCGGCGCTGGCTCGAGCAGTCGCGCTCGCCCAGCCACACCACGTTGCCGTGCGCATCGGCGAGCACCTGCATCTCGATGTGCCGGGGCCATTCCAGGTAGCGCTCGAGGTAGACCTCGGGCCGGCCGAAGTACGCCTGCGCCTCTCGCTGGGCGGACTCGACCGCCTCGGCTGCCTCGCGGGCGCTTCGCACGACCTTCATGCCGCGCCCGCCCCCGCCGAAGGCGGCTTTGATGGCCACCGGCCAGCCGTGCGCCTCCGCGAACGAGACCACCTCTTCGGGAGACGTGAGGGGTTCCGAGCGGCCTGGCACCCCGGCGACGCCCGCCTTGTCGGCGGCGAGCCGGGAGCTGATCTTGTCGCCCATCACCTCCATCGCCTCGGGTGGCGGTCCGACGAACGTCACCCCCTTGGCGGCGATGGCGCGGGCGAAGTCCGCGTTCTCCGAGAAGAAGCCGTAGCCGGGATGCACCGCGTCCGCGCCGCTGCGTTCAATGGCGGCGACGATCGCGTCGGTGTTCAGGTAGCTCTCGGCCGCCGTGTGGCCGCCGAGCGCGTAGGCCTCATCGGCCATGCGGACGTGCATGGCTTCTCGGTCGAGCTCGGAATAGACCGCGACAGTCGCAATTCCCAGCTCACGGCAGGTGCGCATGACGCGCACAGCGATCTCTCCACGGTTCGCGACGAGGACTTTGTCGAGCACGGTGTCCACACTTGCACGTGGCATAGGGTTGCTGCCATGACGGGGTCCGCGTCGGCCGACCTGGGCCAGGGGATCCGCTGGCAGGTGTGCCGGCTCCCCACTGTGGCCTCCACGAACGAATGGCTGCTCGACGAAGCCTCGAAGGGGGCCGCGGCAGGCACCGTCGCGCTCGCCGCGCACCAGAGCGCCGGGCGCGGCCGGAGGGGCAGACGCTGGGACTCGCCTCCGGGTGCCAGCCTGCTCGCATCGGTCCTGCTTCGACCGATCGCGCCGCCCGACGAGCTCTTCGCAGTGACTGCGGCGGTCGGCCTTGCCGCGGCGGACGCCTGCGCGCTGGTCGCGGGCGTCGCGCCGGGCATCAAGTGGCCGAACGACCTCGTCGTTTGGGACCGCAAGCTCGCGGGGATCCTCGCCGAGTCGGACGCCGCAGCGCCGGGGGGCCGGGAGGGATCAGTGGCGGTCGTGGTGGGCATTGGCTGCAACGTCCACTGGGGAGACGCGCCAGGCGCGACCTGCCTTGCCATGCACACCGACCGCCAGGTGTCGCCCGACGCGCTCCTCGATGCGCTCCTCGATCGGCTGGCCCCGAGGGTGCCTGGGCTCGATGCTGGCGAGGGGCGCCGGGCGACGGTCGCGGAGCTGCGCCAGCGCTGTGTCACCCTCGGCCGCGCGGTGCGCGTGGAGCGCGACGGAGCGTCGCCGCTCGAGGGAACCGCGAGGACGCTCGACGACGAGGGCCATCTCCTCGTCGAGGACGTCCGCGGTGACGTCGTGTCAGTCGCCGTCGGCGACGTGGTCCACCTGCGGCCCCTGACGGCGTGATCGGGCCGGGTAGGCTCCTTCGACCATGCGATTGCTCGTGACCGGTGGTGCAGGATTCATCGGCTCCAACTTCGTCCGCTACTGGAGCGAGCGGCATCCGTCGGATCGCGTGGTGGCGTACGACGTCCTGACCTACGCCGGGACACGCGCCAACCTCGAAGGGATCGATGCCGGCTTCGTCCAGGGCGATATCTGCGACGTGGAGCTCGCGACGAAGACGCTCGAGAGCGAGGAGATCGACACCGTCGTCCACTTCGCCGCCGAATCGCACAACTCGCTGGCGATCCTCGATCCAGCCCGGTTCTTCCGCACGAACGTCCTCGGTACCCAATCGATGCTGGAGGCAGCCCGGCGCCACGGCGTGCGCCGTTTCCATCACGTCTCTACGTGCGAGGTGTATGGCGACCTGTCACTGGACACCGACGAGCAGTTCACCGAGGAGAGCCCCTACCGCCCCCGCACCCCGTACAACGCGTCGAAGGCCGGTGCAGACCACGCGGTCCGTGCGTACTCGGAGACCTTCGACCTGCCGGTGACGATCACCAACTGCGCCAACAACTACGGTCCGTACCAGTTTCCCGAGAAAGTGATCCCGCTGTTCACGACGCGGGCGCTCGACGACGAACCGCTGCCGCTGTACGCCTCGACCCAGAACCGACGGGAGTGGTTGCACGTGCTCGACCACTGCCGGGCGATCGACGCGGTCCTCGAGCGCGGTCGGGTCGGGGAGACGTATCACGTCGGTAGCGGCGTCGAGGCGAACATCGAAGAGATCGCCGATGCCGTGCTCGGCTGCCTCGACAAACCTCGGACCTTGAAGCAGATCGTCCCGGACCGCCCAGGTCACGACCGGCGCTATGTCCTCGACACGACCAAGATCCGCACCGAGCTCGGTTGGCAGCCCGAGGTCGAGTTCTCGACGGGCATCGCCGAGACGGTCGCGTGGTACGCCGCGAACCGGGCGTGGTGGGAACCGCTCCGGGGCCGGGCCCCGGTGGTCGAGACCGACTGGGCCAAGTAGCTGTGCGGGTCCTGGTCACCGGGGCCGGTGGACAGCTGGGGCGCGACCTGGTGATCGCTTTCAGCGGCGATGTCGCTCCCGGCGGGCGGCGCCGTGCCCTGCTCGGCCCCGAGGGCCCAGGCCCCGGCGTCGAGGTGGTCGGGCTGTCCCACGACGCGCTGGGCGTCGAGCACCGGACCGAAGTCCTCCAGGCGGTGGACGAGATCCGACCTGACGTCATCGTCCACGCAGCCGCCTGGACGGCCGTGGACGCCTGTGAGCAAGCGCCGGACCAGGCCTTCCGAGTGAACGCGCTCGGCACGAGGCACGTCGCCGAGGCCGCCGCAGATGCCGGCGCCCACCTCGTGTACGTCTCGACCGACTACGTGTTCGACGGGACAGCGACGCGCCCCTATGTCGAATGGGACGCGCCCTCGCCGCGTTCTGTCTACGGGCGTAGCAAGCTCGGCGGTGAGCTCGAGTGCCCACCGGACGCGACGGTCGTGCGTACCGCGTGGGTCTGTGGGGCATCCGGCACCAACATGGTGAAGACCGCGCTGCGCCTCGCAACCGAACCCGGACCCCTTCGTTTCGTCGACGATCAGCGGGGGTCACCGACGTTCACGGCGGATCTCGCTGCCGCGATCGTCACGCTCGCGCTCGATCGGCGCCCAGGTGTGCACCACGTGACGAACCAGGGCGACGCATCGTGGTACGAGCTCGTCCGGGCCGTGCTCCAAGCAGCCGGCCACGATCCCGGCCGTGTCGAGCCCATCGCCACGTCCGATCTCGATCCGCCGCGCCCCGCGCCGCGTCCCGCGAACTCGGTGCTCGACAATGCCGCCCTCCGCCTCGGCGGCCTGCCGCTGCTGCCCGACTGGCACGACGGGCTGGCTCGCCTCCTGGCGGTGCTCTCATGAGCCGGGTGGCGGTCATCGGTGGCGGCTACGTGGGCTTGCCGACGGCGGGCGTCCTCGCTCGCTTCGGCCACGACGTCGAGTCGCTGTGCTCGAGCCGGAGGCGGTGGCGGTGAACAAGTCGACGGGCCAAGCCTTCGTGAACGCGCTCGCGACCCGGTGCGAGTCTGTCGCTGCCGACGTCCGTGACGTCGTCGAGGGCATCGGCTCGGACCACCGCGTCGGCGTCGAGCTCCTGCGCCCTGGTCCGGGCTGGGGCGGCTCGTGTCTCCCGCAGGACACGGGCGTGCTCCTCCAGGTGGCGGCCCAGGCAGGACACGATTCCGCGTTGCTCCGCGCGGCGGTCGACGCGAACCGCCAAGTCCGTGAGCACGTGGTCGAAATGGCGCGAGGCGCCTGCGGCGGATCCCTCTATGACAAGACGGTTGGCGCGCGGGGGCTCTCGTTCAAGGCGGGGACCGACGACCGCAGGAGCTCGTCGGCATCGACCTGTGCCCGAGCCCCTACGAGGCTTGCAGAGGGGCGCAGGTCCACCGAGCGGCAGGAGGTCCGGGGTCTCGACTTCGCCAAGGTGGCGGCCCCCACGCGCGGGCACCGGATCGTTGACGCACGGTCTGGTCGGGCTGATGCGCATCGACGCTGCCTGATGGCCAGGGTCGTCGTCGCCGGCGGCGCGGCGCCGGTTTCCTCGGCTCGCACCCTGCCGCCTGCGTCGACGACCTGTCGACGGGCGCCCAGGCGAACGTCGTGCAGTTCGGGCCGGCTGTGCATCGCCGATGTGAGCCGGGCGGTACCGGTGGAGTGTCACGCCGACGCCGTCTTCCACCTCGCGAGCCCCGCGTCCTCGCGGGCGGACTCGGCGCGCCCGCTCGAGACGCTCGCCGCTGCTCGCGAGGGCACCAGGCACCTGCTCGTGCTCGCGTCGACCAGCTTTATCTACGGTGACGACGGGGCGGCCGTCGAGCCCGTGAACCTGGGCAACCCCGACGAGCCAAGCGTGGGCGACGTCGCGTGCATGGTCCTGGGGCTGATCGGCTCCAGTGCCGGTGTCGAGCATCGCCCGCTGCCGGCGGGCGATCCGACGTGTCGCTGCCCGGACATCACGAGTGCTCGACGGGTGCTCGGGTGGGCGCCGTCCACCACGCTCGGGCTGTCGCGCACCATCGAGTGGTTCCGCTCCCACTTGGCAGGCCCACGTGGGTGACCGTGTCGCGGCGGTCGTGGTCGACTACGACGCCGGCGCTCTCCTCGCCGAGTGCGTGCGGTCGCTCCACGACGACGGCGTCGCGCAGGTCGTGGTCGTCGAGAACGGTGATCCCGAGATCGCACGTCGCGCGCTCGGCGACCTTCCGGTGCCGCTCGTCGTGACGGGGCGGAACCTGGGCTTCGGGGCAGGAGCGAACCGGGGGATCGCGGTGAGCGGCGACTCGCCGTACGTGCTCGTGAGCAATCCGGACCTTCGTGTGCATCCCGGCACGGCAGCGGCGCTCGCCGCCGCGCTCGATGCTCATCCCGAGTGGGCGATCGTCGGGCCTCGGATACTCGAGCCCTCGGGCAACGAGTATCCGTCGGCTCGCCGGTTCCCTTCGATGCGCGATGCGGCCGGGCACGCGTTGCTCGCGTTGTTCTGGCCGGACAACCCCTTCAGCCGCCGCTATCGGGGCGAGGAAGACGAGCCCGGCTCTCGAGCGGTGGACTGGGTCTCGGGCGCCTGCTTCTGCGCGCGCCGCCAAGCGCTCGAAGAGCTCGGTGGCTTCGACGAGTCCTACTTCATGTTCGCGGAGGACATCGACCTGTGCTGGCGGGCTCACGAGGCGGGTTGGGCTGTCGGTGTCGAACCGGCGGCCGTGGTGACCCACGTGCGCGGCGTGTCACGGCGCCGGCACCCATATCGGATGCTGCTCGCGCATCACCGTTCGGCGCTCCGGTTCGCCGCGCGCCGAGCGCGGGGGGCAGAGGTGGCGGCGCTGCCTGCGGCGGCAGCGGTGCTCGGCGTGCGCCTGGTCATGGCCGTAGCGAGCGAGGCGCTGCAGCGGCGGTCGAAGGACGAACGTGCGTAGCGCCTCGCTACCATACGGATGGGCTGCGTGCGGGTCTGTGGTTGCAAGTCGATGCCAGTCGCAGGCGAAACGACCCACGTAAGGCAACTCGTGGTTGCCGAGCATGGTGCGGCTTAGGAGTAAGTCCTGCCCGCCCCGTTCCCCCGAGACGCGGGGGAGGGCGGCGACGGGGGAATGCGGGCCACGAGCGGTGCTGCTGGGTCGCACGCCAGATGCGTCGGCCGCCGGTACCGGGCTGCCACCCCCGCAGCAGGCGAGTGTGGGGCCAAAGACCAGGTCAGCCGCACGCAGCCCGAAGCCGTTTGGCCGGTAGCATTGACTGGTCATGTCGATGTTCTCCAGAGTGCTCCGCGCAGGTGAAGGCAAGAAGGTCCGCCGCATCGCCGACATCGTGCCGATGATCAACGAGCTCGAGCCCGAGATGGAGGCGCTCTCCGACGAGGACCTCCAGCACAAGACGGTCGAGTTCAAAGAGCGTCTCGACGAGGGGGAGACGCTCGACGACCTGCTCACCGAAGCCTTCGCCGTGGTGCGCGAGGCGTCGTGGCGGGTTCTCGGGCAGCGCCACTTCGACGTGCAGCTGATGGGAGGGATGGCGCTGCATTTCGGGTGGATCGCCGAGATGAAGACCGGTGAGGGCAAGACCCTCGTCTCGACCCTGCCGGTCTACCTGAACGCGCTCGCCGGAAAGGGTGTCCACGTCGTCACGGTGAACGATTACCTCGCGACCCGTGACGCCGAATGGATGGGCCGGGTGTATCGCTGGCTGGGGCTGAGCGTCGGCCGGGTCGGGCCGGACATCGACGACCCGAAGCTGAAGCGGGAGGCGTACCAGGCGGACGTCACCTACGGCACCAATACCGAGTTCGGTTTCGACTACCTGCGGGACAACATGCAGATGTCGCGCGAGACCATGGTGCAACGGGGGCACCCCTATGCGATCGTCGACGAGGTCGACTCGATCCTCATCGACGAGGCGCGGACGCCGCTCATCATCTCGGGTCCCGCGGACGAGGCCGCCAAGCTCTACTACCAGTTCGCGAGCATCGCTCGGACCCTGGACCGCGACACGGACTACGAGGTGGACGAGGAGAAGCGCCACGTCGTGCCCCTCGAATCGGGTATCGAGAAGGTGGAGCGAGCCATCGGCGTGGAGAACCTCTACGACGCGGTCGCGACCAACTACGTCCATCATCTGATCAAGGCGCTCGAGGCAAAAGAGCTCTACCACCGGGACAAGGAGTACCTCGTCGACCAGGGCGAGGTGAAGATCGTCGACGAGTTCACCGGCCGCACGCTGGAAGGCCGGCGGTGGTCCGACGGGCTCCACCAGGCGGTCGAGGCCAAGGAGCGAGTGCGGATCAAAGAGGAGAACCATACCTGGGCGACCGTCACGCTCCAGAACTACTTCCGCCTCTACGAGAAGCTCGCGGGGATGACCGGCACCGCCGAGACGGAGGCGGCGGAGTTCGCCAACACCTACAACCTTCCCGTCGTCCCCATCCCCACCAACAAGCCGATGGTGCGAGTCGACGAGCCGGATCTCGTTTTCAAGACCGAAGCCGCCAAGTTCAACGCCGTCGTCGACGACATCGAGGAGCGCCACGCGAAGGGGCAGCCGGTCCTCGTCGGCACGGCGTCGGTCGTCAAGTCCGAGGTGCTGTCGCGGCTGCTCGAAAAGCGTGGTATCCCCCATGAGGTCCTGAACGCCAAGCAGCACTTCCGCGAGGCCGAGGTCGTTGCTCAGGCGGGCCGCTTTGGGGCCGTCACCGTCGCCACGAACATGGCGGGGCGTGGGGTCGACATCATTCTGGGTGGCAATCCCGAGCTGCTCGCACGCCACCAAGCGGTGATCGACGGGATCGATGTCGAGACCGACGAGGGCCGGGATGCCTACCAGCGGCTCCTCGAGCAGTTCGAAGAGACGTGCCGGGAAGAAGCCGAGAAGGTGCGAGAGACAGGCGGTCTCTACGTGCTCGGCAGCGAACGCCACGAGAGCCGGCGCATCGACAACCAGCTGCGGGGCCGCTCTGGCCGCCAGGGGGACCCTGGGGAGAGCCGGTTCTTCCTCTCGCTCGAAGACGACCTCATGCGGTTGTTCGCGACGGGGCTCATGAGCGCGGTGATGGGCAGGGCCCTGCCTGAGGACATGCCCATCGAAGCGAAGATGGTCAGCAAGGCGATCGAGCGCGCGCAGAACACGGTCGAAGGGCGCAACTCCGAGATGCGCAAGGAGGTCTTGAAGTACGACGAGGTCATGAACGAGCAGCGCAAGATCATCTATGCGCGCCGGCTGCAGATCATCGACGGGGAGGACCTCGAGGAGCACACCCGCGAGCTGCTGACCGCCACCGTGGAGGGGCTGGTCCAGGCGGCGTGCCCCAGCGACTACCCCGAGGAGTGGGACCTCGAGCTGCTCGTGAAGGAGCTCTCCCAGTACTACCCGACGCAGTTCACCCCAGAGGACCTGGCGGAGGGCACGAGCGCAGCGCACGTATCCGAGAGCGTGCTCGCCGAAGCGCTCGAATTCTTCGAGCAGCACTCTGCATCGTTGCCCGGCGGGGTCGAGCAAGCACGCCAGGTCGAACGCGAGGTCATGCTCCAGGTGATCGACCAACGCTGGCGGGACCATCTCTCGGAGATGGACTACCTGCGCGAGGGCATCAATCTGCGGGCCATGGGCCAGCAGGACCCGCTGGTCGCATGGCAGCGAGACGGCTTCGAGATGTTCGGCCAGCTGATGGACGCCATCGACGACGACTACCTGCGCTACATCCTCCATGTGACGGCAGTGGCCGAGCCCGTCTTGGAGCTCGACCTCGGTCGAGCGGTGTACGCGGCGGCCGAGGATCCCGTGGAAGGGACCGTCGCGCTGGCCTCTCAGCTGCTCGCGGACCAGGGCGTCGACGTCGCGTCCATGCAGGCCGCAGAGGCGCGCGCGCGGCGTGCTGCTGAGCTTGAGGCGGGCGCTCCGGGCGTCGGGGGTGGGTCGGGCCGCGGGACCGGGCCGGTCGCCTCACCCGCACCGCCTCGAGCCGGCAGAGGACGGGGACTGGCGGAGGCGGCCGAGGACGGCTTCGCGGCCGAGGGGGCTCGGGCCGCTCGCCACGGGCTCGTCGACGGGTCCGGCTCGAACGCGGAACCGAAGGTCGGGCGCAACGACCCTTGCTGGTGCGGGAGCGGCAAGAAGTACAAGTTCTGCCATGGCGCCACCTGAGGCGCGCGACCTCGGTGCCGAGATCGAGGCACTGGCAGGGCGGGTCGACGACGCGAAGGGCTACCTCGGGATCGAGGCGATGCGAGCACGGCTCGCTGAGCTCGAGCTCGAAGCGGGTCAGCCCGGGCTCTGGGACGACACCGACCGGGCCAGGACGGTCACGACCGAGCTGGGCCGCCTGACGGACATGGTGGGGAGCTACGACGGCCTCGTCGCCGCCATCGACGATGCCAGGGTGCTCGCGGAGCTGGTCTCCGAGGCGGAGGCGTCGGGCACTCCTGACGAGGCACTGGCGAAGGAGCTGGTGGGCTCGGTCGACGCGCTGACGCGGCGTGTCGGGCAGCTCGAGCTCGAGTCGCTCTTCTCCGGCGAGTACGACGACCGGGACGCCGTCTGCGAGGTCCACGCCGGCGCCGGTGGCACCGACGCACAGGACTGGGCCGAGATGATGCTGCGCATGTACCAGCGCTGGGCAGAGCGCCGCGGCTTCGCCGTCGAGGTCGACGAAGCGACGCCGGGGCAGGAGGCGGGGCTCCTGTCGGCTACCTTCATCGTGCACGGCCGGCACGCCTACGGCCTGCTCGCCACCGAACGGGGTGTGCACCGCCTCGTGCGCATGTCGCCCTTCGACTCGCAGCACCGCCGCCAGACGAGCTTCGCCTCTCTCGACGTCACGCCGTTCCTCGAGGACGTCTCCGAGGTCGAGATCGATGAGAAGGACCTGCGCATCGACACCTACCGATCCTCGGGCGCCGGCGGCCAGCACGTCAACAAGACCGACTCGGCTGTCCGCATCACCCACCTGCCGACCGGCATAGTGGTCGCGGTCCAAAATGAGCGGAGCCAGCACCAGAACCGGGCAAAGGCGCTCCAGATCCTGGCCGCCAAGCTGGCTGAGCGGGCCCGGGCCGAGCGCCAGGCCGAGATCGAGTCGCTCGGGGGCGAGCGAACGGAGAACGCGTGGGGCAATCAGATCCGCTCGTACGTCCTCGCGCCGTATCAGCTGGTCAAAGACCTGCGTACCCAGGTCGAGACCGGCAACGTCGACTCGGTGCTCGACGGCGACCTCGACGCCTTCATGGAGGCGGAGCTGCAGCGTCAGCGGGGCGCGTAGCCCAAGGTCACGGGCCAATTGGCAGAAATTATCGCCTTCGCCGACGCGGCTCGGTAGGCTTTCCGCCGGTCCCACGTCCGCGGCTTTGCTACTGGCGGCCGCTTGTTACGCCATCCACTTGCCGGACGGAGATATTCCCAAATGATCCGTTTTCAGAACGTGAGCAAGACCTACAAGAACGGCACCGTTGCATTGCGTGACGTGTCGATCGAGATCGACAAGGGCGAGTTCGTCTTCCTCGTCGGCGCCTCGGGCTCGGGAAAGACCAGCCTGATCCGGCTCCTCCTACGCGAAGAGCTGCCGGACAGCGGCCGCATCTGGGAAGCGGGCCGCGACATCGTCCACCTGCCGAAGTGGCGGGTACCGTACCTTCGACGGAACATCGGCTGTGTCTTCCAGGATTACCGCCTTCTCCCGAACAAGACGGTCTTCGAGAACGTGGCGTTCGCGCTCGAGGTCATTGGGCGACCAAAGCACGTTGTGGCGACCCAGGTACCCCAGGTGCTCGAGCTGGTCGGTCTTGCCAAGAAGCGGGACAACCTGCCGAGCGAGCTCTCTGGCGGTGAGCAGCAGCGCGTCGCGGTCGCCCGAGCGTTCGTGAACCGGCCGCTGATCCTCCTCGCCGACGAGCCGACGGGCAATCTCGACCCGAACACGAGTCAGGGCATCATGCAGCTCCTCGACCGGATCAACCGCACCGGGACCACCGTGCTCGTCGCCACCCACGACGAGGTGCTGGTCAACTGGATGCGCCGCCGAGTGGTCGAGCTCGACCATGGCACGGTCATCCGTGACCAGGCCCGCGGGGTCTACGGCATCGAAGGGTCGGCGACGTCGGGACCGCCTAGTGGTCGCCTCCCGATCGTCGCGGCAGCGGGAGCGCGCCTACGCGCCCGGGGCCAGGAGCCTGCCTGATGCCGATCTCTACGGAGTATGTGGCGCGGGAGACCGTGTCGAACCTGTGGCGGAATCGGTTGATGACGATCGCCGCCGTGCTGACCGTCGCCGTGTCGCTCTCGCTCGTGGGCGCGGCACTGCTCTTGAAGCAGGGAGCTGCACGGGCAGAAGCGGAGTGGCAGCGCGGGACCGAAGTCATGGTGTGGATGAAGCCGACAGCCACCCATGCCGAAGAGACGGCGGTCGGGACGCAGCTGCGGGGCCTCTCCTACCTCACCGGCTGCCGGTTCTACAACCAGACATACGACTGGCACGAGGCGAAGCAGCTCGTCGGGAATGTGTACGTCGAGTCAGGAGTGACCGCGAAGCAGACGCCGGCGTCATGGCGCTGCACGCCGCTGCATCCCGCAGACGCGAACGCCGTCATCAAGCGGTTTGCCGGCCAGGCCGGTGTGCTGAAGGCGACGGCGCCGCTCAAGCAGATCAGAACCGAGCAGCACGTCATCAACATCCTCCAATGGGTCTTCCTGCTCGTGGCGCTCGTGCTCTTGATCTCGGCGGCGGTGCTGATCTTGAACACCATCCGCATGGCGATCTTCGCCCGGCGCCGCGAGGTGTCGGTCATGAAGCTCGTCGGAGCGACCAACTGGTTCATCAGGCTGCCCTTCATGTCCGAGGGTATGGTCCAGGGCCTCCTCGGCTCGGGTGTGGCCGCCGCGGTGGTCTACGGCCTGCACGTGCTTCTCGACCGGATCGGAGGGGGGACATCGGGATCCGTCCTCGCCCAGATGCGCATGACGGGCTGGGAGGTGTTCGTCACCGACGTCGTGGTCGTGGCGATCGGGGTCCTGATCGGCACTGGTGGCTCGGCGCTGGCGATCAGCCGCTTTCTCGACGTCTGAAAGCCAGCCCGGCAGCAAGACTGCTGGCAAGGTCGCTGCTCCATCCTGACGGCGGCTGGACGACCGTCCAGCTCCGAGGAAGGAGCGCCAGATGAGCAATCACATCACCGTGACCGGGAACCTCACCCGGGATCCCGAGATCCGATACACCCGTGACGGGCAAGCCAGCGTCCTGCTCGGCGTTGCCGTGAACCGCCGGTGGCAGGACAAGGAGACCCACGAGTGGGAGGAGGCTGCGTCCTTCTTCGATGTCGTGTGCTGGCGGGATCTCGCCGAGAACTCGGCCATGTCGCTCGCCAAGGGCATGCGGGTGATGGTCTCGGGCAGGCTCGAGCAGCGCAGCTGGGAGACCGAGCTCGGGGAGCGCAGGTACCGGATTGAGATCGTCGCCGACGAGATCGGTCCGAGCCTTCGCTTCGCGACCGCCGAGGTGCACAAGCACGAGCGCACCGAGGCAGATGAGGGGGGCCAGCGTACCGACGCGGTGCCGGTGGAGGCATGACCGCGCCGATGCCGCTGCGGATCGCGCCCTGGGCGCGCTACGCGAAGGACGATGTCTTCGAGATCTGCGGGGCGCTGGCGTCAGCCGAAGCGGCGCTGCGACGTCTGGGGCTCCGTGAGGAGGCGGCGCGAGTCGCCGGTGCGTTCGAGCTCGCCGAATCCGGCCTCGCCGGTTAGCTTCCCGGTTCGAACTCGATCGCCAGCGAGTTCACGCAATACCGCAGGCCCGTCTCAGTGGGGCCGTCGGGGAACACATGTCCGAGGTGACCGCCGCAGTGGGCGCACACGATCTCGGTGCGCGCCATGCCGTAGCTGTCGTCAGGGCGTTCCTCGACGGTCCCTGCGGCGATGGCGCGGTCGAAGCTGGGCCAGCCGGAGCCGGAGTCGAACTTGGCTTCGGTGCTGAAGAGCGTCGTCCCGCAGCCGGCGCAACGGAACACGCCGTCTTCATCGACGTGCAGGTACTTGCCGGTCCAGGCCGGCTCCGTCGCACTTTTGCGCAGCACCTCGTACTGATCCGGTGACAGGCGCGCCCGCCATTCGTCGTCGCTCAGCTCCACCTCGGGCATGCCGTCACCCTACCCGTCTCCCGGGCCCGGCCCGGCGGGGGGGAAGCCACCGCCAACGACCTGGACCGCCGGTCAAACGCCACCCTGTCCTGGTCTTCATGCGGTGGTGCAGGGTGCACAGCCGGCACAGGTTGTCCAGCTGCGTGGGCCCGCCGCGGGCGAAGTCGATCCGCCAGTGATCGATCTCGAGGTGCTCGGTGGCCCCACACCCCGGGACGACGCAACTGAGGTCTCGAAGCAAGAGTGCCTTCACCACGCGCGTCGGGACCGTGCGGGTGGTCGAGGTCACCGTCCGGATGTCGACGCCGTCTTGGACCAAGAGGGTGAAGAAGCAGTCGCCGATCAGCTGACGGGCGTGTTCGACCGGGACCGGGCCGATGCCGGCGATCTCGCAGCACTCGCCGTCGCGGACCTCGCCACGTACGAGCGCCGCCGCGTCGACCCGGACGAGGACATCGGCGGATACGGCACCACGTCGTGCCTCGGGAGCGCCGACAGGGGTGCCAGCGTGCTGGTGGCCCGGTGCCGGCTGCCCCCCGCGCGCGGCCGATCCCGAGCTCGCCGTTGGCGGTCTCGTCCCGCCGGAAAGGAGTAGGACGAGCGCGTCTGCCCGGCAACGTTCCTGGCTCTCGAGATGCCCGGCGTCCGCGAAGCGCTTCCAGATGACGTCGGTCTCCCTGCCGAGCGCTGCGAGGACGGCCGCCCCGTCGAGGGGGGCGAAGAGCGCGTCGAGGCGGACGCCACCGCCGTCGGTGATCGACGTGCGGCAGTACCGCCGGGCGTGGAGCCGTCTGGCGCGCTCGAGGGCGTCCTGCTCGCCCAGCGCCTGTTGCATCGTCCGCGCGGCCTCGGCGCGCAGCTCCTTCACCGACGACGTACGTGCCACGCGGACGAGGTCGCCGGCATGCTGCGGCGAGACGGCCGCGACCGGCGCGATCGCGGCGGCCTGATCGATCGAGAGCTCGCCGTTCGCGAAGGCGTCGTGGCAGGCCGGGACCGCGTCCAGCTGGGCGGCGAGGCCCAGGCGCTTGCGCGCGGCGCCACGAGCGGTGCCGGCGACCGTGGCGAGGAGGCCGGGCGCGTCCTTGCCGGAGTGCTGGGCGTAGCGGACAGCCGCTGCGGCGCTGAGCCTCTCCAGTGCCCCGAGGAGCGACGCCATCTCGGTGGCGGTGGCGGTCGAGACCCGATCGGGCTCGGCCATCCGCAGCGCCGCCCGGACGAGTGCGGTCGCCTGCCGGATCTGCCCCACCGCCATGGTGCAGGCCCTTGTGGCTCGTGACGGGGTGGCAATCGACGTCATGTTGACGAGCCTGCCAGGAGGGTGTGACAAGCGTGACCGGGCTGACGGACGGCTGGGCGGTAGCTTCTGGCCGTGGCCCGCACCGCTCGCCAGGGATCCGTGCCCCGGCATGTGGCGTGGGTGGCTGCCGGAAGCAGCCAATGGGTGTCCGCCGGTGGTCGTGACGGGTCGTTGGCCGCGGCCGAGGACCAGGCGCTCCTCGAACTGGTCGACGGTGCCGCGGGCTTGGGGATCCGGTGGCTCACCATCCAGGAGCCTTCGTCCGGTCGTGCGCTGGAAGGACGCGATCGGCCCGGCATCAGAGTCGTCCGGCGCCGCTTGGGCGCCCCCCTCGACGCGGCGGAGCACGAGGGCCTGCTGGTAGTGCTCGAACCTCCGGCTTCGGGCCGCCAAGAGCTCGTCGAGGCGATCCGACGGCTCGCCGATGACGGTGTCGATCCCGACGACGTGCGCGAGTCGACCATTGCGCGCTATCTCGACCTGCCAGACGTCGACCTCCTCGTGAAGACCGGTGGCGAGCGGTGCATCCCCGACCTCCTCCTGTGGCAGGCCGCCTACAGTGAGCTCGTGTTTCTCGACGTCCTTTGGCCGGACGTCCGACGCGATCACCTGTTCGACGCCGTGGAGGAGTACCGCCGACGCGATCGGCGCTACGGCGGGGTGGTGGCGTCCAAGTGACGTTCACCAAAGTTGTCGCCGCGTGCGGCGTAGTGCTGCTCGGCTTCCTCTGCTTCCTCGCAGCCAAAGGGATGACTGCGGTCACCGAGGGGCTTGTCACGCTGTTCGCGCTCGTGGTCATGGTCGCTGGCGGGAACCTGTTGTCAGGGAGGGGGGCGTACGGCGCGCGGCGCTCGCCGGCTGCGTCGATGCCGGTCCGCGAGCCGCCGCCGCAGCCCGCGCCCGCACCGCTGGCACCCGCCGCGCCCGCACCGCCGGCACCCGCCGCACGTGACGCACCGTGGGGCGAGGTGGACCGCGACGTGATCGACCCTCCCGAGTCTGGTCAGACGTGACGCTCACCCGCGATTCGGGAGTGGTCCTCCGCACGTACAGGCTGGGCGAGGCCGACCGGATCGTCGTCCTCCTCACCGAGGAGCACGGCAAGGTGCGGGCCGTGGCAAAGGGGGTACGGCGCACCTCGAGCAAGTTCGGCGCTCGGCTCGAACCGCTCAGCCACGTCGCACTGCTCTTGTGGCAGGGTCGTAACGAGCTCGCAGTCGTGAACCAGGCCGAGGTACTGGACCACTTCCGCGCGGTGCGCGAGGACCTCGAGCGTGTCGGAGCGGGGCTGTCGATGGCCGAGGTCGCCGACCAGCTCTCCCAAGAGGGGCATCGCGATCCGGGGCTGTATCGCATGGTCGTGGGCGCATTGCGCGCGCTCGGTGAGCCACGTCACGATCCTTCGATCGTGGTGCCGGCCTTCTTCTTGAAAGTGCTCGCGCTCGAAGGGGCCGAACCGGTGATCACCGCTTGTGCGTCGTGCCGCAAGGTCGACATCGAGCTCGTGGCGTTCGACATCACCGAAGGCGGTGCACTCTGCCGGGACTGCAGACGCGGACGTCCTGTGAGCGCCGCGGCGCTCGACGTCGTCCAGCAGATCCTCGGAGGCTCACTGGCCCGTGTGCTTGCCGCGCCGCGGCCGGCGTGCGCCGACGAGGTGGCCGCTTTGGCGACCGAGGCGATGGAGGCGCATCTCGACCGCAGGCTGCGGGCGGTCCGCTCGTCGGTGAGCCTGACGTGGTGACGGATCCGACCGGGCCCGGCGAGTTCGGGATCTACGTCCACGTGCCGTTCTGCCGGCACCGTTGTGACTACTGCGCGTTCGCCACGTACACCGACCGGGACTCGCTCATGGACCGCTACGCCGAGGCATGTGCCGCCGAGGTGCGTGGGGCGGAGGACGCCGGCGAGCTCGTGCCGGCGACGAGCGTCTTCTTCGGTGGCGGCACGCCGTCTCGGCTCCCGACCGACGCGCTGGCGCGGATCCTCGCCGCGCTACCGCGCACCACGGACGCTGAGGTGACCGTCGAGTGCAACCCGGAGGACGCCACCGCCGCGCGCCTCGACGCGTACCGCGCCATTGGCGTGACGCGGATGTCGTTCGGTGTGCAGTCGACGGCGCGCCACGTCCTCGCCGCGCTCGGACGACGACATGATCCCGAGCTCGTCCCACGCGCCGTGGAGCTCGCGCACACCGCAGGGTTCGCGCAGGTGAACGTCGATCTCATCTACGGAGCGGTGGGGGAGAGCGACGAGGACTGGGCGCGCACGCTCGACGACATCCTCTGCCTCCCCCACCCGCCGGGCCACATCAGCGCGTATGCGCTCACCGTGGAGCCCGGGACTCCCCTCGCCACCGACGCCGCTCGCCATCCCGACGATGACGTCCAGGCTGCGCGCTACGAGCTGGCCGATGCGGTCCTCGGCGCGGCCGGCTTCGAGTGGGAGGAGGTGTCGAACTGGGCGAGGCCAGGACACGGTTGCCGACACAACACCTTGTACTGGCGCCAGGGCGACTACCGGGGCATCGGGTCTGCAGCGCACTCGCACACGAACTTTCCCGAAGGAGGCCGTCGCTGGTGGAACCTGCGCACGCCGGACCGCTACGTCGCCGCCATGGAGGAGGGGCTTTCGCCCGTTGCAGCCGAGGAGCGGGTCCAAGGGGACGCGAGAGTGCTGGAAGGGTTGATGCTGGCATTGCGGACGCCGGCGGGGGTGCCCGAGAGCGCCTTGCCCCTCGAAGAAGAAGGGCTTCTCGATGGCCTGGTCGAGCGCCGCGCCGATCGAGCGATCCTCACGGTGCGCGGGCGGCTCATGGCGACCGCGGTCTCGACGTTCCTTCGCGTGCCGGTCACGTCGGGGACGGGTCGCCCTGGCCGGTAACCTGCCCCGCCATGACCGACGTGCCGCAGCCCGACCTCATGGAGAAGATCGTCAACTTGTGCAAGCGGCGCGGATTCGTCTTCCAGTCGGCGGAGATCTACGGCGGCTTCCGGTCGACCTACGACTACGGCCCGCTGGGCGTCAACATGCTGCGGAATGTCAAGCAAGCTTGGTGGCGCTCCATGGTGCAGCTGCGAGAGGAGGTGGTGGGGCTCGACGCGGCCATCCTGACGCCACCGGCGATCTGGGAGGCCTCGGGCCACCTGGCCAACTTCACCGACCCGCTCGTCGACTGCCGAAACTGCCACAGCCGGTGGCGTGCCGACCATCTCGACGGCCCGTGTCCGAACTGTGGCTCGATCGACTTCACCGAGGCCAGGCCGTTCAACCTCATGTTCAAGACCCACGCGGGCCCTGTGGAGGACGAAGGGGCCGTCGCATACCTGCGACCCGAGACCGCGCAGGGAATGTTCGTCGACTTCGCGAACGTGCTCCAGGCGACGCGCAAGCGACCACCGTTCGGCATCGCGCAGGTGGGCAAGTCGTTCCGCAACGAGATCACTCCCGGCAACTTCGTCTTCCGGACCCGGGAGTTCGAGCAGATGGAGATGGAGTACTTCGTCCCGCCCGACGACAGCGCCAAATGGCACGAGTACTGGTTGCAGGAGCGGTACCGCTGGTACGTCGAGCTCGGCATCCCCGAATCGAAGCTTCGACTGCGGGCGCACGGCCCCGACGAGCTCTCGCACTACTCGACTGCGACGTCCGACGTGGAGTTCCTGTTCCCCTGGGGGTGGGACGAGCTCGAGGGCATTGCGAACCGCACCGACTTCGACCTGCGGCACCACGCTGAGGCGTCAGGGGTCCGCCTGGACTATTTCGACCAGGCGACGGGGGAGCGCTACGTCCCGCACGTGATCGAACCCGCTGCGGGCGCCACGCGATCGATGATGGCTTTTCTTCTCGCCGCCTACGACGAGGACGAGGTGGGCGGGGAGGCACGCACCGTCTTGCATCTGCATCCCGACCTCGCGCCCTACCAGGTGGCGGTCCTACCGCTGTCGAAAAAGGACGTGCTCGAGCCGCTCGCCCGCGAGGTGCTCGCCATGCTCCAGCCGCACTTCACGTGCGACTACGACGTGACCCAGTCGATCGGCAGGCGGTACCGCCGTTTCGACGAGATCGGCACGCCGTGGTGTGTCACCGTCGACTTCGACTCGCTCGAGGACCGCTCGCTCACCGTGCGCGATCGCGACTCGACCGAGCAGGTGCGCGTCCCGATCGACGGGCTCATCGAAGAGCTGCGGGGACGGGCCGCGACGCCGGCGCGGCTTCCTCGTCGCTGAGGCCTCGCCCACGGCTCTGGTGCCTTCGCGCGATCTGGTGCCTTCGCGCGATCGGGTGCCTTCGCGCGATCAGGCGGCGCGCCGGAATCGCCACACGGCGATCGGCGCGAACACGACGAGCAGGCCGATGGCCCATGCGAGGGCCTGCCAGACATCCGAAGGCGACCACAGCCCGAGCCGGCGGCCGGTCGCCGTGCCGAGCATGAGCTCGCGCGTGGCGTTGATGACCAGGCTGACCGGTTGGTGCTTCACGAATGCCTGCAGCCAACCAGGCATCGTCGTCACTGGCACGAAGGCCGTTGACGCGAAGGTGAAGGGGAACAGGATCGGGAACGATGCGAGCTGCGCGGTCTCGCTGTTCGGCGTGCTCAGACCGATGATCGCGAACGCCCAGCTGAGCGCGTACGCGAAGACCAGCACGAGGAGCAACCCCAGGATGAACATCCACGGGCTCGTCTGCGCGCGGAAGCCGACTGCGTACCCGACGCCGGTGATGAGGACCAGCACCCCGATGTTGCGCACAGCGTCGGCGAGGGTGCGCCCGGCAAGGACCGCCGAGCGCGCCATCGGCAGGGCGCGGAACCGTTCGATCAGCCCTGCCTGGAGGTCCTCGGAGAGGCCCACGGCCGTGCTGATCGCGCCGAACATGACCGTCTGTACGTACACACCTGCGACGAGGTAGTTCACGTAGCTCAAGTGCGGTAGGTGACTGATGGCGCCCCCGAAGACGTAGCGGAAAAGGAGGACGAACATCACCGGCTGGACGCTCGAGAAGAAGACGGCATCGGGCAGCCTGCTCATGCGCAGGAGATTTCTCCAGGTGACGGTGGCCCAGTCGCTCACGAGCCAGCGAAGCTGTACGACGCGGTCGAGCCGGCCGTCGTCCAGCGCGGGAGTCGGTGAGAGGTCGGAGGCGAAGGTGCTCATCGTTGCTCGATCGGTCTCATCGTGGCCGCTATCGGCGCCGCTTGGCGTCGAGCTCGAGCCCTGGCATGAGCGGCGCGCCGTAGCCAGCGGACTCCACGTCCGTGTCCCGAGCGCCGCCGCGGCTGCGAGCTCGCCGCCCTCCTGCCCGCTCCGGATGCCTTCCATGACCATGCGCCGTGCTGCCGTCCCCGCCTGCCGCGTCCCCGCCTGCCGCGTCCCCGCCTGCGGTGGCGTCGTCGGTGTGGTGTCCGGTCAGTCGCAGGAAGACGTCGTCGAGGCTGGGTTCGCGCATCGCGAGGCCGAGCACCTCGACGCCCTGCTGGTCGAGGGTGCGGAGCACTTCGGTGGCCACGGCCGCGCCGCGCTCCACGGTGAGCGCCACCGTCGACCCGTCCACCACCGGCCGGCGAGGCGCGAGCGACGAGACGAGCTCCGCCGTCCGCGCGGCGGTGCCGTCGTCGGCGACGGTCACCGTGATGACGGTCGCGCCCAGCTCCGCCTTCAGCTCCGCGGGCGTGCCCTCGGCGATCACCCGGCCGTGGTCGACGATCACGATCCTGTTGGCGAGGCGATCGGCCTCTTCGAGGTACTGAGTGGTGAGCAGGACGGTCGTGCCGTCCTTCACGAGGGCTTCGATCACCTCCCACAGGCCTTGCCGGCTCTGGGGGTCGAGACCCGACGTGGGCTCGTCGAGGAAGAGGACCGGCGGCCGGCCCATGAGCGCCGCTGCGAGGTCGAGCCGCCGCCGCATGCCCCCCGAGTAGGTCTTGACCGGACGGTTGGCGGCCTCGGTGAGGTCGAACTGCTCGAGCAGCTCGTCGGTGCGTCCGAGCGTCGTGGTCTTCTGCATGTGGCTGAGGCGGCCCACCATGCGCAGGTTCTCGCGTGCGGTCAGGTTCTCGTCGACCGTGGCGTACTGTCCGGCGAGGCCGATCATCCGGCGCACGACGTCTGCGTCGGCCACGACGTCGTGCCCGAGCACGCGGCCGTGGCCGCTGTCTGGCGACAGGATCGTGGTCAGGATACGAACGGCGGTGGTCTTGCCGGCACCGTTGGGACCGAGAAGGCCCAGGACCGTCGCGCGCTCGACGCTGAGCGACACGCCGTCGAGAGCACGGACCATGCGCTTCGCCCGGAATACCTTCACGAGGTTGTCGGCGACGATGGCCGGCTCGGACGCCACGGCACGGGAACTTACCCCGGCACGGCACCGCCACGTCGGGCGGCACCGCATGGCAGCACAAGGCACGGCCCCCGGGCGCGCAGTTGTGACCTGCCTGATCCGGCGCTCGCCGGCTCCTCGTCGACGCCATAAGGTGGGCGGGTCCCCGTGTCGACGCCTGCGCAGGGCGGAGGAGGATCCATGCAGTACGTCTTCGACTTCGACCACAAGCATCGCCGGCCACCGATGGAGATGAAGGATCTCCTCGGGGGCAAAGGGGCGAACCTGGCGGAGATGACGTCGGTGCTCGGACTGCCCGTGCCGCCGGGGTTCACGATCTCGACGGACGCGTGCCGCGCCTACATGGAGGACGGATGGCCAGCCGGCCTGAGCGAAGAGGTGGCACGCGCCCGTGCCCGGCTCGAGAAGGCGATGGGCAAGGAGATCGGGGATCCTGGGGACCCGCTGCTGGTCTCGGTCCGCTCAGGCGCCCAGTTCTCCATGCCCGGGATGATGGACACCGTCTTGAACCTCGGGCTGAACGACCGGTCCGTGGAGGGCCTTGCAAAGCAGACCGACGACGAGCGCTTCGCCTACGACTCCTACCGTCGGTTCATCTCCATGTACGGCCGGATCGTCTTGGGGATGGCCGGTGACGAGTTCGACGCGCTCTTCGACGCCGCGAAGGAGCTCGCCGGGACCACCTCTGACGCGCGGGTCCCGACCGAGCTGCTGCGCTACCTCGTCGACTCCTACCAGCAGCTGGTCGAGCGCCACACGGGCGTACCATTCCCCCAGAGCCCCGACGACCAGTTGCGAGGCGCGATCGAGGCGGTGTTCCGGAGCTGGAACGGCCCGCGCGCGGTTGCCTATCGCGAGCGCGAGCACATCGCGCACACCCTTGGCACCGCTGTGAACGTGCAGGCAATGGTGTTCGGCAACCGCGACGACCGTTCGGGCACGGGCGTCGGGTTCACGCGTGACCCGGCGACGGGAGCGCAGGGCGTCTATGGCGACTTCCTCGTGAACGCACAGGGCGAAGACGTCGTCGCCGGCATCCGCAACACCGAGCCGCTCTCGGCGCTCGAGTCCGCCTTCCCGAAGGTGTACCGGGAGCTCCTCGGGATATTCGAGCGCTTGGAGCGTCACTACCGTGACATGTGCGATACCGAGTTCACCATCGAGCAGGGCAAGCTGTGGATGCTCCAGACCCGTGTCGGCAAGCGGACGGGCCGAGCGGCGCTGAAGATGGCCGTCGATATGACCAAGGAGCCGAAGATCCGCCTCACCAAGGCGGAGGCCGTCTCGCGCATCACGGAGGACCACCTCTCCTCGGTCCTGCACCCCCAGTTCGCGCGCGGGGGTCACAAGGTCATCGCCAAGGGCCTCGCGGCGTCGCCAGGCGCCGCGGTCGGACGTGCCTATTTCAGCGCCGACGAGGCGGAGCAGGCCGCGGCGCGTGGCGAGCCCGTGGTCCTCGTGCGTAACGAGACCTCGCCGGAGGACGTCCACGGCATGCTCGCGGCCGAGGGCATCCTCACCGCGCGTGGCGGCCTGGTGAGCCATGCCGCCGTCGTGGCCCGCGGATGGGGAAAGCCAGCAGTTGTCGGCGCGGAGGCGCTGAAGGTCGGGCGCAAGGAAGTGCGCGCGGGCGACGTCGTGGTCTCGGAGGGCGACTGGCTCTCCATCGACGGGTCGACGGGGGAGGTCGTCGCAGGTCAGGTGGCGCTTTCCGTGGGCGAACCGCCCGCCGAGTTCGAGACCATCCTCGGGTGGGCCGATGAGATCCGCCTCGGAGAGCTGGGCGTGCGGGCGAACGCGGACACTGGCGACGACGCTGCCAACGCGCGGCGGCTCGGGGCCGAGGGCATCGGCCTGTGCCGGACCGAGCACATGTTCTTCGGAGAGGACCGGCTGCCGGTCATGCGCAGGATGATCTTGGCGGCCGACGAGGATGAGGAGCGTGAGGCGCTCGAACAGCTTCGTCTCGTCCAGCGCGAGGACTTCGGCGCCATTTTGAAGGCGATGGATGGACTTCCGGTGACCGTGCGCCTGCTCGACCCTCCGCTCCACGAGTTCCTTCCATCCACCGAAGAGCTCGCCCTGAAGGAGGCCACCGTCGGATTGGACGACGAGGAGCGCCGGCTCTATGACGCCGCTCGATCATGGCAGGAGGCGAACCCGATGCTCGGGACCCGCGGCGTCCGGCTGGGAGTGCTGAAGCCCGGGCTCTACGCGATGCAGGTCCGAGCCCTCATGGAGGCCGCCCTCGAGCGCGTTCGTGCGGGTGGGCACCCGGTGGTCGAGATCATGATCCCCCTCACTGTCACGAAGGAGGAGCTGGCGCTCGCACGCCGATGGGTCGAGGAGGCTGTCGCCGAGGCCACGTCGTCGGCCAATGAGGGACGGGGTTCGGCGAGCCGCCCGCGGGGTCGCTCGTCTGCCAAGAGCGGCTCCCTCGAAGTGCTGATCGGGACGATGATCGAGACGCCCCGGGCCGCGTTGCGCGCCGGGGAGCTGGCGGAGGTGGCCGAGTTCTTCTCCTTCGGTACGAACGACCTCACGCAGATGACGTTCGGATTCAGCCGCGACGACGTCGAAGGCCGGATGATGTCCGCCTACCTCGACCAGGGGCTCCTCTCCCGGAACCCGTTCGAGACCATCGATCCGGACGGCGTCGGCGAGCTCGTCCGCCTCGCCACCGCCAGGGGGCGCCAGACCCGTCCCGACCTCAAAGTGGGTGTCTGTGGCGAGCACGGCGGCGATCCAGCGTCGATCGACGTCTTCTACGCCGCAGGGCTCGACTACGTGAGCTGCTCGCCCTTCCGGGTCCCAGTGGCGCGGCTGGCGGCGGCCCAGGCGGTGATCGCGGCAGGAAGAGCCAGCGATCGGCCCGCTCGGACGGCCAGCAGGGTGACGGTGAGCAACGCCAGCGCCAAGACCGCCAAGACCGCCAAGGAGACGCGGACGCGTGGTGCCCGTCCGACGCGCAACGGCAGCCGCCCCGCTCGCGCATCTCGCTCGGCTCGCCATTGAACCCTCGCGGGATGTCCAGCTCCTGCGGGCTACCCTCCCGGCGTGACCATTCCCGACGACGAAGTGGCGCAGGTCCGGGACGCCACCGACATCGTCGGCCTGATCTCCGAGCATGCCGCCCTCCGCCAGCAGGGCCGTCGATGGGTGGGGCTGTGCCCGTTCCACGACGAGAAGACGCCCTCGTTCAGCGTGAGCGCACAGGAGGGCTTCTACTACTGCTTCGGCTGTCACGCGTCGGGCGACGCGATCACGTTCGTGCGCGCGACCGAGCACCTCGACTTCGCCGACGCGGTCCGGTTCCTCGCGGAGCGCGCAGGGGTCGCCTTGCACGAGACGACCGAGTCGGCGGACGGTCGTCAACGACGTGCCGAGCTCTACGACGCCATGTCCCGAGCCGTCGAGTGGTACCACCAGCGCCTTCTCTCGGCGCCCGACGCGGGGCGCGCCCGCGACTACCTGCGATCGCGCGGCTACGACGGCAATGTCGTCCGTCGCTTCAAGCTGGGCTGGGCGCCAGACGCCTGGGACGCGCTCGGCTCGTCGCTCGGCGTGCCCCACAAGGTGCTCGTCGACAGCGGCCTCGGCTTCGTGAACCGGGCGGGCAGGCTACAAGACGCGTTCCGCGCGCGCGTGCTGTTCCCGATCTTCGACCCTTCGGGACGCGCGGTCGCCATCGGGGGGCGCGTCCTGCCCGGCGCAGCGAAAGACGGGCAGCCCAAGTACAAGAACTCGCAGGAAACGGCGATCTATTCGAAACGCCGAACCCTCTACGGGTTGAACTGGGCCAAAGAAGGCATCGTGGCAGCGGGCGAGGTGGTCGTGTGCGAGGGATACACCGACGTCATCGGCTGCTTCACGACGGGCATCGAGCGGGCGGTCGCGACGTGCGGCACCGCGCTCGCCGAAGAGCACTTCCGGCTCCTGCACAACTACGGGCGACGCATCGTGCTTGCCTACGACGCGGACCAAGCGGGCCAGTCGGCGATCGCGCGCGTCTACGAGTGGGAGCGCCGCCACGATGTGGACCTGCGCGTCGCGCCGCTCCCGAGCGGCGCGGACCCGGGGGATCTCGCCCGCACCGACCCCGAGGCGCTGCGCGCCGCGATCACGAACGCGCTCCCGTTCCTCGAGTTCCGCGTCGACCGCATCCTGACCGCTGGTGACTTGTCGACGGCCGAGGGGCGTGCGAAGGCCGCCGATACCGCGCTGGCGGCGATCGCAGAGCACCCGGACCCATTGGTGCGAGACCAGTACGTGATGCGGGTATCCGACCTCACGCGCATCGATCCCGAGCGCCTGCGTTCCTTGGTCACGCGCCGTGCGGACAGCACGGCGAGGAAGGGTGAACCAGCCGACGACACGCCACACCAGCGCGCGCGGGGCGCGCGCACGGGTGCACGACACGATCGCCGCGCGACCATGCACACGAGCCGCCCTGGGCTCGAGGCCCTCCGTTTGGCGGTCCACCGTCCTGAGCTGGTTGCCGACCGGCTGGAAGCCGTGCTCTTCGTCGACGACCTGCAACGGCGGGCGTTCGACGCGCTCGTCGGAGCCGACAGCCTGCGCGACGCCGTGGACCGGGCAGACTCGGAGGTCGCGGACCTGCTCCGCCGGCTCGCCGTCGAGGAGCCTTTGGAGCCCGACGACCCGGCGGTCGATCCCGCCGATCCGGTGATCTGCCAACTGGTTCGCGAGGCGACGACCCGAGCGCTCCTGGACCTCCAGGCGGCAGGCCGCACCGGTCATGTCGACCTCATCTCCCTGGCTGGCGAGACCGCGACGGTCCGGCGGTGGCTGGAGTCGCTGGACGACCCGGCGCGCAGCCGCGAAACGTCAGCCCTGTTGGTAGCGTGGTTGGTGGACGGGACGCAGTAGGGCCCCGACGGAGGGGCCACGATGACGACGGAGCCGACATGAGCACGAGCGGGGGCCGAGGGGAGGGCGGCGCGCAAGGCGACGACGTTGGTGCCGACGGCGGCCGCCCGTTACGGAAGGCGAAGTCGTCGAACGGGAGCTCGTCGTCGGGTTCGGGCGGCGACTACTTCAACGGCAGTGCCGAGGACCCCGTCCACACCTACCTGAAGGAGATCGGCAAGGTTCCGCTCTTGAACGCCGAGCTCGAAGTCGAGATGGCCCGCAGGATTCAGGCGGGGAATGCCGCCGCCGCTCGTCTCGCTGAGGACGAGGAAGTGGCGGCCGCCGGGGGAGAAGGGCTCCTCTCGCCCGACGATCGCTTCAAGGCCACCCGCGCGGTGCGGCTCGGCGAACAGGCGAAGGAGGTCCTGATCGAGGCGAATCTCCGCCTGGTCGTCTCGATCGCCAAGCGGTACCGCAATCGCGGCCTCGCCTTCTTGGACCTCATCCAAGAAGGCAACCTCGGGCTCATGCGCGCGGTCGACAAGTTCGACTACGAGAAGGGCTTCAAGTTCTCGACGTACGCGACGTGGTGGATCCGCCAGGCCATCACGCGGGCAATCGCCGATCAGGCTCGTACCATCCGCATCCCGGTGCACATGGTGGAGACGATCAACAAGGTCGTCTGGGCGCAACGCCAGCTGCTCCAAGAGCTCGGCCGCGAGCCGACCCCCGAGGAGGTCGCCCAGCGTGTGGAGTTCCCGATCGAGCGGGTGCGCGAGATCCAGCGCCTGAGTCTCGACACGGTCTCATTGGAGCAGCCAGTCGGCGACGAGGACGACTTCAGTCTCTCCGACCTCATCGAGGATCGTGGCGCAGTCGTGCCCGATGACGCAGCGACGAGGGCGATGCTGGACCGCGCGGTCAAGGCGGCCCTGGCGTTCCTCACCGAGCGGGAGCAAGACGTCGTCCGGCTCCGGTTCGGGCTGGACGACGGCAAGATCCGCACTCTCGAAGAGGTCGGCAAGGAGTTTGGCGTCACCCGGGAGCGGGTGCGTCAGATCGAGTCGAAGACGCTGGCCAAGCTCCGCCGGCCTGATGCCGCCTATCTCCTCAGGGACTATCTGGAAGAGGCCTGAGCGGCGCGCTGCTATCGTCGCTCGGGCACGCGGTCCGGGGTAGCTCAATGGCAGAGCAAGCGGCTGTTAACCGCTAGGTTGAGAGTTCGAGTCTCTCCCCCGGAGCTCCAGCGACGGTCAGTCGGCTCGACGAGGGACCTGGTCGCGCAGCTTGTCGAGCGTCGCCCGGCGGTAGCGCTCACGCAGTCGATCGTGCTCTTCTTGCGTGAGCCACGCGGCGATGACGAGATCGTCTTGGTCGTGCCGGTGCTCTTCGGTTGCCGAATCCCGCATCGCCCTGGTTATCGGCTCGGCGTCGCCGTTCTTGACCCCGAGCCGGGGAGTCTGTGGGCTCTGTGTGCTTGGATGGGCCGTATGGAAGAGCCAGACGCTGCGCGCATCGTCAGCGCCACGCGGGAGGTCTCGGCTCCCGCGGAACGTGTGTTCGAGCTCATCGCCGATCCGGCACAGCAGCCTCGGTGGGATGGGAACGACAACCTTGCGCGTGCCGACGGCGGGCAGCGCGTCCACGCCGTCGGTGACGTCTTCGTGATGACGTTGCGGAACGGCGCCGTCCGGGAGAACCATGTGGTGGAGTTCGAAGAGGGACGTCGGATCGCCTGGCGGCCCGCAGAGCCGGGGGGCGCACCGCCGGGGCACCTGTGGGCGTGGACGCTCGAGCCGGTCGACGCGTCCCGGACGCTGGTCACCCACACCTACGACTGGACGCAGCTGACCGACGCGCAGCGCATCGTCCGGGCGCGGGCCACGACGCAAGACAGCCTCCGAGCGTCGCTCGACCGTCTCGCCGACATCGCGGCGCACGACTGAGCGGCGCAGCCTTGCCCTCGTGGTGCTGGGAAGATGATCTGCCGAGCAGCCGGCGCGTCAGCCTTCGAGCGTCGCCTCCCGCGGCCTGTTCTGCGGTCGTGTCGACGCCAGCGCCTGGGTTCGTCACAATGTCAGGGATGAGCGAACAGCGACCCTGGGGTTCCTACACCGTGCTCGAGGACGTCCCCGGGTACAAGGTCAAGCGGATCGACGTCCTGCCGAGCCAGCGGCTCAGCTATCAGCGTCACGCTCGGCGGGCCGAGCACTGGTTCGTCGTCGCGGGCACCGGAGAGGTGACGATCGACGGGAGGTCGATGCCCGTGTCAGCCGGTACGTCCGTCGACGTCCCTCGCGGAGCGGCGCACCGGATCGCCAACTTCGGTGACGTCGAGCTCACGTTCATCGAGGTGCAGCACGGCGACTACTTCGGCGAGGACGACATCGAGCGCCTCGACGACGACTACGGCCGCGCGGGTACCGGGGAGCCGCAGGCGTCCTCCCCCGCTGCGGCGACGACCGGGCGGAGCTGATCGGTCCATGCCCGACCGGAACCTCGCGCTCGAGCTCGTCCGCGTCACCGAGGCTGCGGCGATGGCGTCGGCCCGATGGATCGGACGCGGCAGGAAGAACGAGGCCGACCAGGCGGCGGTCGACGGCATGCGGCTCATGCTGGACACGGTCGCCATGGACGGTGTCGTCATCATCGGGGAGGGAGAGAAGGACCAGGCCCCGATGCTCTACAACGGTGAGCGCGTCGGCAGCGGAAACGGCGGAAAGGTCGACGTGGCCGTGGACCCGCTCGAAGGTACGGAGCTGACGGCGTTGGGGCTCCCGAACGCGATCTCGGTGATCGCGGTGTCGCAGCGGGGCACCATGTACTTTCCCCCGAGCTTCTACCTGGAGAAGATCGCCGTGGGACCGGAGGCCGCCGCGGCCATCGACATCCGCCGGTCGCCGGCCGAGAACGTGCGCCGCATCGCCCACGCGAGGCGGAAGAGCCCGAAGGACGTGACGGTCGTGGTGCTGAACCGGGACCGTCATCGGGACCTCATCCAAGAGCTTCGCGAGGAAGTGGGTGCCAAAGTGCAATTGATCCCACACGGCGACACGGCCCCGGCGATTGCTGCCGCGCGTGGCGACGGCGAAGTCGACGCAGTGATCGGGGTGGGTGGCGGGACCGAAGGGGTGCTCGCGGCTGCGGCGATCAAGTGCCTCGGCGGCGCGATCCAGTGCCGGCTGTGGCCGAGAGACGACGCGGAGCGTGTGGCACTCGCGGAAGGCGGCTACGACGTGCATCGGGTGCTCGAGACCGACGATCTCGTCGCCGGCGACGACGTCTTCGTGGCGGTCACCGGTGTCACGGCAGGGGCGCTGGTCGATGGCGTGCGGGTCACGTCTGACTCGGTGGTGACCGACTCCTTGGTGATGCGGTCGCTCTCGGGCACGCGTCGGCGGATCATCGCGGAGCACAGCCTCGAGAAGCTGGAAAGCTTCACGGGGAAGCGCTTTCACGACGACCCGCGCGAGGCGCGCTAGCGGTATCCTGGCGCGCATCCTCACTCGCCGGTGTGGGCGCCGTGGTCGGCTCGCTGTAGTCTCGAGGGGAGTGCGTTGCCGGCTTCTCCATCTCGAGGCTGACCGTCCACCTCGAAGCTGACCATGGCTGACCGGGCGCAGGGAGATCTCGAGGAGCTCACTGCGCTGTTCGCGCCAGCGCACCGGATCGATCCCTATCCGGGGTACGCGGACCTCCGCGCGACGCGGCCGATTTGGCAGGTCGCAGACCGCTTTTTCGTGGCGAGCCGTCACCGTGACTGTGCGGCGGTGCTGCGCGACGCACGGTTCGGGCACGCAGAGGGCGACGAGCTCGTCGACCGCCGACCCCCTGCCGGTGTGCTCGGCGGCGCGGCGGCCGAGGAGCGCGCACCGGTGCGTTCCTTCCTCGGGCTCAATCCTCCAGACCACACACGACTGCGACGCTTGGTCTCGCGGTCGTTCACGACCAGGCGAGTCGAATCGCTCGCACCTCAGGTGTGGCAGATCACCCGGACCCTCTTGGCCGACATCGCAGAGTCGGGTACCGATACCGTGGACTTCGTCGACGCATTCGCGTCCCCGCTGCCGGTGCGGGTGATCTGTGAGCTGCTCGGCGTGCCGGGCGAGGACCGTCCCCGCCTCGTGGGGTGGTCGCACGCACTGGCCAAGGGTCTCGACCCTGCGTTCGTGGTGACTGACGCGGAACGCCGCGCCCAGGTGACGGCCAGGGACGAGTTCGCGGCCTACCTGGTCGACGCGATCGCCGAGCGCCGCCGGTCTCCGGGGGACGACCTGCTCTCCGCCCTCGTCGAGACCCACGATCGCGCGGATGGGCTGAGCCAAGCAGAGCTGGTCGCGACGTGCATCCTGCTCCTCATCGCCGGGCACGAGACCACGACCAGCCTCATCGCCAACGGGGTCCTGGCACTCTCACGGCATCCCGAGGAGCTTCAACGCCTGCGTGATGACGCCGGGCTCGCTGCCAGCACGGTCGAAGAGCTCCTCCGCTACGACTCACCGGTCCAGCTCACGATGCGCATGGCGCTCGCGGACGCCGAGATCGGCGATGTGCCGGTACCGAGAGGATCCTTTGTGCTGCTCCTCCTGGGTGCGGCAAACCGCGACCCCGAAGCGCACCTCGAACCCGACCACCTCGACATCACCCGCGCACCGAACGTGCATCTCGGGTTCGGCCAGGGCATTCACTTCTGCCTGGGTGCGCCGCTTGCCCGCATGGAGGCGCAGATCGCTCTGCGCGCCCTCGCTGCAGGGGTACGTGACCTGCGGCTCGTCGGAGCCCCCGAGTGGAAGGACATGGTCGTCTTGCGCGGCGTGCGGCATCTCGAGGTGGCCATGACCGTCTCGGCTGCCTCCTGAGCGGCTCTCGGACTGACCGGCGAGGACCGCGACGTCGAACGATGCCTATGCAGTGGTGCTCGTCAGGCGGGGGAGACGCCGGAGCGCGACCGCCACGATCGTGACCGGGTCTGCCCCGTGGCTGTCGAGCGTGACAAGGAGACGACGGGCGGCGGCCAGCTGCGCTTCGTGCACTGCGGCCCAGCCGGTCATCGGATCTGCCGGGTCGCCCCCACGTGCGAGCAGGTCCGCGGCAGCCTGCTGGCACCAGTCCTCCAGGTCGTCGAGCATCGCTCGCGCGAGCCATGCCCGCCAACGGTCGGTCGTCGGTGCTCTCTCGATGGCCTCGCGCATCCGGGCGGCGCCTGCGGCTTCGTCGACGAGGTCGAGCGCGGCGGCGACGTCGCGCACCGAGCGGCCCGTGCTCCGAACGAGCGGACCGACCTCGCCGACTCTCGCACGTGCGGTAACCGACAGCCATCGTTCGGCGCTCGGACGGTCGACGCCGCTTGCCACGAGCTCGTTCAGTGCGCGCTCCGAGAGCCGAAGAGTCACGAGCTCGTCGGCGATCGGTAGATCCTGGTCGATGAGGACGCTCGGAGCGGAGGTCTCCCCTTGCCGCACGTAGCGACGGGCGAGGGAAGCGGTGGCGTCGCCCGCCACGCGGTGCAGCATCGCGTCGGCGTCGGCCGAGAGCTCGCTCCATCGCTCGTCGAGCTCACCCCACAGTGCGTCGGCGCCCACCACCTGGCGAGAGGCCCAGAACCCGCCGGCGACATCGGCGAGGTCTCGGCTCAGCTCGGCGGCGGTCTCGTGGGCCCACACTGCCCCGAGCTGGTCGATGATCTCGCCGGCGAGGTCGGTGGCGAGCAGCTGCGAGCGGAGTCGATGCTCGCCGATCAGGTCCGCGAAGTCCTCGCGCATCGCCGATGGGAAGTAGGCGCTGAGCGAGGCCATGAGCGAGGGATCCGAGACGACCGGTGAAGACTCGATGGCGGCGCTCAGATCCGACTTGGCATACGCGAGGAGCACGGCGAGCTCCGGGCGGATCATGCCGGCACCGGCTCCGCGCCGCAACGCGAACTCCTCGGTGTCCGGCAACGCCTCGACTCGCCTGTCGAGGGTGCCACGGGCCTCGAGAAGATCGAGGAGCGCGGCGTAGGCGTCGAGCTGAAGTGCGCTGTCAGGGACCGCACGAGTGAGCGCCGCGACGCTGTGGCTCACCTGCCGGAGCACCTCGGAAGCCACCTCGTGCTGGGCCCGCTCCAGGTACCGATCCCGTTCGGACGGCGTGAGGCGCCCGTCTTCGATCGCGAGCGCCAGGAGGATCTTCAGGTTCACCTCGCGGTCGGAGGTCGCCACCCCGGCGGCGTTGTCGATGAAATCGGCGTTGATCCGCCCGCCCCGGCGCGAATAGCGGATGCGAGCCCGCTGGGTGAGCGCGAGGTTTGCCCCTTCTCCGACGACGCGGGCGCGCACGCGCTCGGCGACGACCCGGACTTCGTCGTTGGCATGGTCGCCGACGTCGGCGTCGGACTCCTCCGTCGCCTTCACGTAGGTGCCGATCCCCCCGAACCAGAGCAGGTCCACGGGCGCTTCGAGTATCGCGCTGACGAGCTCGGGCGGTGACATCGTCTCCGCGTCGACCCCGAGCGCTCGGCGCGCCTGGGGTGCGAGCGGGATCGCCTTCGTGTCGCGTGACCACACCCCCCCACCCTGCGAGATGGTGTGTCGGGAGTAGTCCGCCCAGCTCGACGTGGGCAGGGACGCGAGTCGCTTGCGCTCTGCGAAGGATGCGGCCTCGTCGGGGTCCGGATCGAGGAAGACGTGTCGATGGTCGAACGCCGCGATCAACCGGAGCTTGTCGCTAGAGAGCATGCCGTTGCCGAAGACGTCGCCGGACATGTCGCCGACACCCGCCACCGTGATGGGCTCGCGCTGTACGTCGATGCCGAGCTGGTGAAAGTGGCGTCGCACCGCGACCCACGCGCCGCGAGCGGTGATACCCATCTCTTTGTGGTTGTAGCCGTGGCTGCCGCCCGATGCGAAGGCATCGCCCAGCCAGAACCCGTGCGCGGCGCTCACCTCATTCGCCAGATCGGAGAAGTCCGCCGTTCCTTTGTCCGCAGCCACGACGAAGTAGGGATCGGCGCCGTCGTGGGCAACGACGGCCGGTGGTCCCGTGACCTTCCCCCCGACCAGGTTGTCGGTCACGTCGAGCAGCGCGCGCACAAAGGTCACGTAACACCGGCGCACCTCGTCGCGCCCGGCCACCTCGTGGATCCGGCAGACGAAGCCGCCCTTTGCCCCCGTCGGCACGATGATCGCGTTCTTCTTGACCTGCGCGACCATGAGGTCGAGTACTTCGGTGCGGAAGTCGTCGGGGCGCTCGCTCCATCTGATCCCGCCGCGAGCGACGAGACCTGCTCGAAGGTGGATTCCTTCCACGCGCGGCCCGTGCACCCACGTCTCGACGTGGGGATGGGGCGCCGGGAGCTGGGGCACCTTCGCGCTCGCGAGCTTCAGCGACACCGTCTCGTGCGGCCGGCCCAGTGTGTCGCGCTGGAAGTAGCTCGTGCGAAGGGTGGCATCGATCAGTGACAACAAGATACGGAGCGCGCGGTCTGCGCGCAGCTGTGGCACCTTGCCGAGCTCCGCGACACATGCCGCGCGTGCGATCGAGGCGTTTGGCACGTCATGGGTGACCGGGTCGAATCTGGCAGTGAAGTAGTCGAGGAGCGCCCGTGCCACCGCGGGGTGATCGAGCACGGCGTCTTCGAGGTCGCACGATGCGATCGCGGGGGCGCACTGGGCCCAGTAGTGCGCATAGGCGCGCAGCACCGACACCTCTCGCCAGTCGAGCCGTGCCGAGCAGACGAGCCCGTTCAGCCGGTCGATCTCGCTGCGGCCCCGGACGACCGCGTCGAGCGCGTCGATGAGCCGTTGGCCTCCCGCCGCGGGATCGAAGGTCGACGAGGAGCCACCGGTCGGTTGGGTCAGCCGGACGCCGATGTCGTCGATACAGGTCTCGATGTCGGGCTCGATCTCGAAGCGGTGCGGCACCGAGTCCTCGACGACGAGCGAGAAGCTCTCCAAGAGAGGGAGGAGCGACGTGAGGTCGACTGGTCGGTCCGCGAATCGACGGATGTGGAACTTGCGCGGGGCCAATGGGCGCACGACGAAGCGCTGGTGGCCGCCGAGTGCTCCTGTGGCCTGCACAGCCCGTACGTCGTCGTAGAGGGCCCGGAGCTCCTCCAAGTCGAGCGCTGCCTGGTCCGGAGGCGTGCGCTCTCGGTAGCTGGCCGGCGCGTGGCGGATCAGCTCGACGGCGAGCCCGCGAAGCTTCCCGTCTCCCGCTCTCTCCAAGAGAGCGGACCCCCACCGGTCGCCGGCAGCCGGCGTTCCACTGTCAGCTGCCCGTGGGTCATGAGCTCGCACGCAGGCCAGCTTCGCGCGCGCGTCCCGTCGAGGCGGACCATCGCCAGCGCGCCGCCGGGGATCGTGCCTGCCGCCTCGGTGATGCCGTCGGTGCGGGTGGGGGCGCTCGCTCGTGGTGCCGCGGTGGTGGTGCGCCGCTTTCTGTGGCCGATAGTTTGAGCCGAGCGCCGGAGCACGGTGGCGCTCGCGGGGCCGTAGCTCAGTGGTCAGAGCAGGGGACTCATAATCCCTCGGTCGCAGGTTCGATCCCTGCCGGCCCCACCTGGTCAAAGGCTATTTCTGAGCGGCATGCGAGCGGCTGTAACTACAACGTGACTACAGTGGCAGCGTGAACGGCACCAAGACCGAGATCAGGCCCGGAGTGTGGCGACTGCGCGTGTACGCGGGACGCCGCGCCAACGGAACGCCGATACAGGTGACGAAGACCCTTGACACGCGGGCGAAGGCGAATGACGGCACGCCCCAGGCGGTGAAGCCGGGCGCCGGCAAGCGGCTCGCCGACAAGGAGTTGGCGAAGATGGCCGCTACGGTCGCGCGTGGCAACGGCGCGACTGGAACGACGACGGTAGGGGACTTGCTCGACCGCTTCCTCGCTCACGGTGAATCGCTCGGCCGGTCACCGACGACCATGGTCAAGTACCGCCAGATTGCAGATGCAGTCGTGCGGCCGGAGCTGGGCAAGACGCGGCTCGCCAAGCTCAGCGCTGCAGACCTCGACCGGCTGTACGCCAAGCTCACGGCCAAGGGGAACAAGGCGACGACCGTGCGGCGCGTGCATGCGCTCATCGGTGCCGCGCTGCACCAGGCGGAGCGTTGGGAACTCGTCGACCGCAACGTGGCGCTCCGGGCCACGCCGCCGCCAGTGCACGCGGCCCAAGTGAAGGCACCGACCCCACAGCAGGTCCAAGCGATCGTGCGGAAGGCCGAAGAGGTGGAACCGGCCCTCGCGTCGTTCATCCTCATGGCCGCGCTCACCGGCGCTCGTCGGGGGGAGCTGTGCGCGCTCCGGTGGTCCGACATCGACTGGCAGGTCGCCACGCTCGCCATCGCCCGCTCGGTCTACGAGACCCACGGCGGGGGATGGGCTGAGAAGACGACCAAGACGCACGCCGAGCGCCGGATCGGGCTCGACGTCGTCGCGATGGCGGTCCTCGAGCGGCACCGCGCCGAGGTGGACGCGCTGGCCGACGAGCTCGGGCTCGAGGTCCCGAACGACGGGTTCGTGTTCTCCCGTTCTCCGGTCGGTGCCGAGCCCTACATGCCGGCACTGGTCACGAAGTTCACGACGCGTATGGCCCGGGCGGCCGGCGTGAAGACGCACCTTCACGAAATGCGGCATTTCTCGGCGACGGAGATGATCGCTGCCGGCATCGACGTGCGCACGGCAGCCGGTCGGCTGGGGCACGCCGACGCCAGTGTCACCCTGCGCGTCTACAGCCACGCCCTCGAGCAGCGCGACCGCGAGGCCGCTGCCGCGCTCGGGCGGGCGCTGGCCGCCGACTCTCAGTGCGTCTCACCCAAGACGAGTTCACGACATCCAGCTCGAGCCGCGCCAGCGAAGGCACCGGCAGCACGCCGGTAGTCGAACATGTAGCGCCGCGGGTGCCTGCGGTTGTACTTCGGCCCGCAGGGAGCCGGGATCGGCCGCCCTCGACATAGGTGAGCTCAGCGGGCTCCCCGATCGTCATCGCCGGGCGGGACTGAGCCGCTGCCCGGCTGGTGCGGTGGATCGTCACGACCCCCATTTTGGCGTTCACCGTCGGAAATGACGGCGTTGCCCTCGAGGCACTGTCCCTTGCTGCCGCCATCGGCGAAGAGCTCGTCGAGTGTTCTCGGACGACGAAAGAGACGCGACAGTGGGAGGATGGTGAGACGTTCGAGCGCTTCACCGACCGGGCACGGCGAGTGCTGGTGTTGGCCCAGGAAGAAGCGCGCCTCTTCAACCACGGCTTCATCGGGACCGAACACATCCTCTTGGGGTTGATCCACGAGGGTGAGGGTGTCGCGGCGAAGGCACTTGGGTTGCTCGGCATCTCGCTCACAGCTGCGCGCGCGAAGGTGGAGGAGACGGTCGGCATAGCGGCGGGCGCCCCGAGCGGGTCGCCCCCGTTCACGCCCCGGGCGAAGAAGGTTCTCGAACTTTCCCTGCGCGAAGCGCTCCAGCTCGGACACAGCTACATAGGCACTGAGCACCTCCTCCTCGGCGTCGTGCGCGAAGGTGAAGGCGTGGCCGCTCAGGTGCTCGTGAGCCTGGGGGCCGATCTGGGCCGGGTGCGCCAGCAGGTCATCCAACTCATGTCCGGCTACCAAAGAGGAGATGCCCTCGGCGCACCGACCGGCACGTCTCGATGGAAGATGGCCGGGCGGGGCAATCTAGCAGTCGGCTGCCGATGTTCGGCGGAGGTCGTCGTGGCCGGGCGGGGGCCAACGGACTTCGCAGCTGCATATGACCGGCTCGTCGAGCTCGCCCGCAGGCTTGGCCTCGACGGTGTCAACGAGAGCCGCCTCCATCTCAGTTCGGTCGACACCGACGACGGACCGGGACTCCGGCTCTCGGTGATTCACGAACTCCCCCCGGAAGAAGCCGAGGAGCAAGACGACCAGCCCGACGCGCCGAGTTCGGGGGAAGAGTCTCCACCCACTCCACTTGCGGATGACGAGCGCGGGTCCGCTGAAGAGAGCGACTCTGGCGAGATCAGTTGACACACGTCCGTGGTACAACTCGCGAGCAACGCCTTGTCGGCGGTTGGTGACGCCCACCCTGGTGCCGCTGCCAGGTGGAATGGGGCGCTTTCATGCATCCAGATGAGTTGTCACGAAGGACAAGTCCCTCAGACGCAACGGATGATCCGGCTTGAGGCTGACGAGCCTCGCCGTCGGGTCGTCGAAGGTGACGCGAACGCGGCGATCCAACTATTGAAGTCCAGTCCCAGGGATTACGCGATCTTTCGCTTCGTGTCAGGGGCAGTCAGTATCTTCACAGCGACGCGGCGCTGCTACCGAAGCCTGTGCCAGGTCCGACCGCCATCTTCGGTGCGCCACAATCCGCCGTGGTCGGTGGGCGAGAACGCGTGGGACGCCAGGTACGCGCGGGTGGGGCTGACCATGTCGAGCGTGTCGCGCGTTGTGTCGATGCCGCGCTGGATGGTCTGGGGCATGGCCTCGTGCCACCTGCGACCACCGTCGCTGGTCGCGAGCAGCCCGCCCCGGGTCATTTCGAGCACCCAGGCGTCGGTGCTCGAGCGAGCCACCAGCGCGTCGATCGTGCTTGTAGGTGCGCCCGCCGGCAGCCTGGCTGTGGCGGCCAAGGCCGGGGGGTAGCTGGACTCGGCGACCCACGAGGTGCCCAGGTCCGTCGAGCGGTACACGACGTTCGGCCTGAATCCGACCGCCCCCGGACCGCTGCAGATCAGCCAAAGGGTGCGTGACGACGGCGCGAGGGAGAGTTGGCCGCCAAGACGGAAGTCCGCGGGACACGGCAGGGAGGACGTCTGCCAGCTTGCGCCACCGTCGGCGCTCACGAGCAGCACGCCGGGATTGTTGCTGACGTAGCCCTCCTGGTCGCCCCACTCGGCCACGACCAACGTGCCCCCTCGTCCGACAGCGGTCTCCGCTGCACGAAATGGCTCGGGCGGGAGGTCGAGCGCCCGCCACGTGCGGCCGGCATCGCTCGATGCTTCGACGCCGACGGTGCACGATGCCGTGCTCGGGCTCTGTGTACAGGTCGTGTCGGTGAGCCACAGCCGGCGTCCGACGGCGGTGCTCGCGACCACGCGGCCCGGGAGCGGGATCGGCGCCCAGCTGCGGCCGGCGTCGTGGGTGACGAAGGCGCCACGTGTCCCGTACTCGACGCCGTTGGAGCGGTCCACGAAGGTGAGGGTGGGCAGGTAGACGGCGGTCCGACCGAAGCCAACAGGGGCGCGCCCCACCTCGTGCCATGTCGAGCCGCCGTCGGTGGTCGAGACGATCTGGGCTTGCCCCGCGGGCCCCGTGATGTTCGGTGCTGGGCTGTAGACGCCGAAGCCCACTTTGGGTGAGACGAAGGAGAGCGCGATCAGACAGTTCGTCACGGCGACGGCACCGCTCCCGCACAACGATCCGCTGGTCGTAGCGCGCGAGGTCGTTCCCGACGCCTTGTTGTTCGACGCGGGCGCAGCGCCTTTCGACGCGGGGGCGCGTCCGCCGCTGCCGATCGCGCCGTAGCAGATCCCTGCGCCCGCTGCGGCGACGACGAGCACCGCGAGGGTCCGTATCCAACGCCGTCTGCGCCGCTCGTGGGCCTCTTTGAAGAGGACCTCGAGTGGCGGCGGCACTTGAGAGTCCGGTGGTCTTTCCAGAAGAGGAGGTCGCACCGTCACCTCAGCGGACCGCCTCGATCATGGCGACGAGGTCGCTCTTCTTGTAGCCGTAATGCCGTGCGGAGCGAACCAGGTTCCGTACTTGGGTCAAAAGGATGCTCCGCTCCGGCGTGCCCGCGACGGTGATCCCGTGGCCGCGCCGGAACTCGAGGAGACCTTCGTCACGGAGCAGGTGAAGCGCCCGGAACACCGTGTTCTTGTTCACCCCCATCACGGCAGCGAGGTCCTTGGCGAGGGGCAGCCTGTCGCCGGGACCAGCTTCCCCGTCTGCGATGGCCCGCCGGATCTCGGCCGCCACCTGCTCTGCGAGCGGCATCGGATCGCCCCGGTCGATGCGCAGGTCCATGGTCCCTATTGTACTAGTACCAATCGAAGATTGGAAGGGGGGGCCGGCAGGCGCGTGACTACCCGGCGGTCGCTGCGAGTCTCTCCCGACGAGCGCCGACAGTATGGGTCATCCGCTCAGGCCGACTTGGCAGCCTCGTTGTTCGCCCCCAGCAGCCGGGTCTTGCGGCGACCCTTGACGACGTTCACTTCGAGCTTTGCGCCGAGCGCCTCGACGTACTGTTCGAGTACCTCAATCGTCACGTTGTGCGAGCGTTCGATGGCGGCGACGCGTGGCTGGGAG
>JAJZJC010000003.1 GCA_021810205.1 Actinomycetes bacterium | reverse complement strand
GGTCGACCGGCTCGTCGCCGACGAGACCGCAACGACCACGGTACCCGACGCCACGAGGCTCCTCGACGAAGTGGTCGACGAGCTCGCCACGCGATTCGACGATCGTTTCGGCGGGTTCGGTCCCGCTCCGAAGTTCCCCCGTCCGACCTTCGTCGAGCTCTGCCTCCGCCATCACCTGCGATCCGGGAAGGAGTCGTCGCTACGCATGGCCACGAGGACGCTCGACGCCATGGCCGCCGGCGGCATCTACGACCACCTCGAAGGTGGCTTCGCCCGCTACTCGACCGACGCGCAATGGCTCGTCCCGCACTTCGAAAAGATGCTGACCGACCAGGCACTGCTCGTACGGATCTACGTGCGCGCGTGGCAGGTGACTACCGAGCCGCGCTACCTCCAGGTCGCTACCGAGACGATCGACTTCGTCCTCGAGACGATGGCAGCCCCGGCAGGGGGGCTGTGCGCGTCGCTCGACGCCGATGCAGGCGGGGTCGAAGGTGGCCACGCCACCTGGACGCCCGCCGAGGTCCGAGAGGCGCTCTTTCAAACGGACCTCGGCGAGGTGACGTCCGCCGCCTGCGACTGGTACGGCATCACCGATGAGGGCAATTGGCAAGAGGGGCGGTCCGTGCCGCGCCGGCCAATCGGCGCGCCCCTCGAACGCCCTCCGGAGATCGACGCAGCCCGGCGCGCCATGCTGAACGCCCGGCGTCAGCGGCCTCGACCGGCGCGCGACGACAAGGTGCTCACCGAGTGGAACGCGATGTTCGTCGCCGCCCTCGCCGAAGCAGCCGCCGTGTGCGGCAATCCCGAGTGGGCTGCACATGCGGTCACCCTCGGCAACTCCCTCTTCGCACGCCACCGCCGACAAGACGGCCGATGGCTGCGGGCGGCGGGCGGCGCGATCCCTGCCTTCGCGGCCGACCATGCCTGGGTGGTGGAGTGCTGCACGCGGCTCGCTGAGCTCACCGGGCGCGCACGATGGACGGCGCGCGCGGAGGAGGTGGCGGGGCAGCTGCTCGACCTCTTTGCCGACGACGGGTCCGGCGGCCTCTTCACGAGCGGCCACGACGCCGAACGGCTCGTCGTACGGGCCAAGGACGTCGTCGACGCCGCGGTGCCGTCGGCCAACGCGATCGCTGCTCAGGCGTTCGTGCGCCTCGCCATGCTCACGGGCCGCACACGCTGGCGGGACGCGGGCGCGAAGCTGGTCGCACGCGCGGCGCCGCTTCTGCGTGACCAGCCACTCGCGGTCGCGGACACGGTGATCGCGTCGTTGGTCGCCGACGGCGGCGCCGAGATCGTCGTCTCGGGTGACCGTCCGGACCTCCTCGCCGAGGTACGGGCCCGTTGGCTCCCCGACGCGGTCGTCGCGTGGGGGGAGCCGACTGCCTCGCCGTTGTGGCTGGGGCGCGCGGAGGAGGGCGCGGCGTACGTCTGTCGTCATTTCGCCTGCGCCGCACCCGCGTCCGACCCTGCCACGCTGCGCGCGCAGCTTGTCCCTCTGTCCAAGGGAGCACCCGGTTAGGCTCCTCGGAGATTGCCGGCGTGCCAGTCGACGAGCCGGCGCGCGAAGACGAGCAGGAAAGAGGACACGACGTGCGGGGTTCGAGACGCCAGGGACGGCACGCACCTGTTCACGCGCGCCGCGGCGGCGAGGAGCAGGGGGCACCGTTTGCGCCGCCACCCCCTGCACCGACAGCGGTGGCGCCCTCCTCGACCGGGGCGTCGACCGCCGCCGCCGTCGACGAGCGCCCCTTGCCCACGGCGGCGCCGCTCGCCGCGACACACAAGCTGTCGGGTCGCGCGCTCGTGCGCGGCGTCACGCGACGAGACCGCACGGCGATGATCGGCGGCGCCAAGCTCCGCCTGGTCGTCCTGGCTTGCACGAAGGAGGACACGACGGCGATCGACATCGCCTCTGGTGCACTCGTCCGGCTCCGCGTGCCCTGGCCTGCAGGCCACGAGCCCGACCTCGCACCCTTCGACGTCGTGGAGGCGGTCCTGGCAGACGACCCCGAGCGCGATGACCTGGCGCAGCCCGAGGCCGTCACCCCCGCGGGCTTACCCCGGCACGTGGGCACGCTGCGAGGGCGCCGGGTCCGCCACATGCTCCAGCGCCTCGCCGCACCCCCCGACGGCCCGCTCTTGGGATTCCCGGGGCCGTCCGCGCCCTACTGGGAGTTCCGGGGGCTACGCCCGTCGGTCGCGCTCGTGAAGGCGGCCCGGGACCCCCAGCTGCTCCGCCGCCCCGCGGACGGGTCGACGTGGGTCAGGTTCGGGTGGGAGCGCGACGACGTATGGCTGCCTGTGGAGGACCGGCGGGCCCTCAGGGCCCTCGACGCCTCGCGGGCGGACCGCCTGTCAGGCAAGGCGCTCGCCACTGCCCTGGGCTTCACCCCGCAGTACCTCGTCGCGGCCGTCAGCCGCCCCCGCGAGGGCCACTGCTACAAACTGTGCACGGCGCTCTTGCCCAAGGAATGAGCGCCCCGGCGCCTCAGCGGGAGAGCTTCCCGGATGCGAGGTCCTCGGCCATCGCCCAGCCAAAGGCCACGAGACGGTCCCCCTTCACGGCGTCCAGGGAGCAGAACAGCTCGTCGGCACCCTCGGGCACCTTCACCTTGGGATGCACGAAGTCGAGGCCGCCGGCCGTCGACCCGTCCCCCTTCACGACGAACGTCCGATCGTCCAGACGTTCCTCTGCACCGAAGCGCTTGGCGAGCCGCCGGGCCCACGCACGCTCCTCTCCGGTCACACGCTGGCCCGCGGAGGGGACCACGTCGCTCAAGCCGAGGAAGGCACGGAACCCGTCCGGCCCGAGTAGGCGAGTCCCGAGGAGGACGTCTTCGTCGGGGAAGGCGAGCAGGGCGCGGCGGAACTGGTCCGCCATCATGGCCTTGAGGGCCGCCTCCGCGCGAGCGGTCCGGTCGACCGAGGCGACGCCGACGAGCAAGGAGGGAGTCCCACCAATCCGCTCGAGGGTGCAAAAGGAGTAACCCCGCAGCTTCCGGCCATCGCGCACGGAGCTGATGAGGACCCACTCCTCGCGCTGCTTGGAGAGGAACCCGATGTCGAAGCCCGAGGGCTCTACTCCGAGATCGGCCATTTCTTCCAGCTCTGCGTCGCTGAGCGCAGTGCAATCCTTCGTTGTGACCACCATCGGCATGGTCAGATTCTACCGACCCGGCGACGGCGGTTCACCCCGTCCGCCCCCGCCGCCGCCTGCGACCTGGCCCGATGTGCGCGAGGGCCACCTTGGGGTCGGCTCAGAGGTACGTGCCCGGCCGCGGCGCGCCCGCACCTTCGGTGTCGCCGCCCCTGGGCAGCCCTCGCTGACGCATCTCGTCGAGCTGGGCCCTCGCGGCCATCTGCTGAGCGACGAGCGTCGCCTGGATTCCGTGGAAGAGCCCTTCGAGCCATCCGACCAGCTGTGCCTGGGCGACCCGCAGCTCGGCCTCGGAGGGCACCTCGCCCTCGAACGGCAGCGCCATGCGGTCGAGCTCGGCGGAGAGGTCGGGCGAGAGGCCGGTCGACAGCTCGCGAACCGACTGCTCGTAGATCTCCTTCAGGCGCGCGCGGCCGGCTTCGTCCATCGGCGCCTGGCGGACCTCGTCGAGGAGCTGCTTCACCATGGTCCCGATCCGCATGACCTTGCCGGGCTGCTCGACTGCCTCCCGGCGCTCGCCGTCATCGCCGTCGGCATCGTCCGATGCAACGCCGTCGGGCCCTGGCACGCCGGGGCGCCCGCGCGCCGGGAGCACTTCATCTGGTGAGACCGGCCCCGGTCCGGGACGGTCCGCGGTCGTCCCCTCGCTTGCCTCGTCGGATGCGCTCATCGTCCGATGATGCCAGATGCGCGGGGCAAAGGGCTCATCCGTCCGGGAGCCATGCGAGCAACGGCACCAGCATCTCGGCACGGGTGAGGGAACCGTGGCGCGCGACGAGGCGCTGCTCCCCCGTATCGGCGGGGTCCAAGAAGGCGGTCGCTTCGTGCGGCACGAGCACCACATCGCCGAGCCGCTGGCGAATCGTGTCCGACGGGATGCCGCCGAGCCACCCATCTCCGACGATCTCGTCGAGCGTTCGCACCCAGGCAAGATGCCCGAAGCATGCGCGCGTCGCCGCCACGACGTCGTCGGTGGCCCCCGGCCGCGTGTGCAGCCACCGGAACCGACCCTCCCCCGACAGCATGCGAACGCCGGCCATCACCTCCCGGCCCAGCACCTGTACCGAACCGCCCACCTCCACCTGGCCGTGGTCCGCGGTGACCACCAGCGCCGCTCCGGGCGGCAACGCGTCGAGGACGTCGGCAACCAAGCGGTCGGTGGCACGCAGCTCCGCGTCATAGAGCTCGCCGAGCCCCGAGGCATGCGCCGTGCGGTCGATGCCGTCGTAGTAGGCGTAGACGAACGGCTCCCCTCGACTGAGCAGTCGGCGGATCCCAACGGCGATGCCCGCTGGGGTGTGCCATCCGTGAAGGACGGCATCACCGAGATGCGCCGCGGTGAAGCCCGTCGGTCCGTAGTCGACCCGGGAGACGACCGGCACCGGCGGGGCGCCAGGGAACGCAGGGTACGGCTGGAACTCGCGCGGGGGCACGATGCGGCGCTGGTCGCGGTCCCCGACCCGCCAGGTGAGGACGTTCAGGACCTCCGCGCCCAGCGCGACTCGATACCCCACCGTGCCGTGGACCGCCGGCGCCAGCCCCGTACAGAGGCTGGTGAGCGCCGAAGCGGTCGTGCTCGGGACGACCGAGGTGATCGTCGTCGCGCCACCCGAGGAGAGCACCGGCGCGATGAGCGACCGGGCGCGCAGCTGCTCCGCCCCGAGACCGTCGAGCACGAGGAGCACGATCTGACGGGCTGCACGCAGCGGTGCGGGCACCCAGTCGGGCATCGGACGCTCGGCGCCGGGACGCACCTGCCCCAGCAGTGCAGGCACCACTTCGCTCAGGCATCGCCCACCGAAGTCGGGTACAACGGGCTCGGGCGCAGACGACGGCCGTGGTTCGTCGCCGCACTGGCCGTGGCCGGTCACGGGGGTCAGCGTAGAGGAGCCCACGTGCCCGCACACCAGCCAAGGCTCGGCCCCCCGATCCGCTGCCGCCGGCGCTCGGCCGGTAGCATCGGGTGGCGTGAAGGTGTCCACGCGGGGCGACTATGCGTGTCGCGCCCTGCTCTCGCTGGCGCTTCACGGCACATCGACGACACCGACCTCGGTGCGCGACATCGCGGACCGCACCGGCCTGCCCCAGCCGTACCTCGAGCAGATCCTCCTCGCGCTCAAAGGAGCGGGGCTCGTGCGCTCCAAGCGCGGGGTCGGTGGCGGCTACGTGCTGGCCCGCGAGCCCGCCGACATCACCTTGGCGGAGATCGTGTCGGCCGTCGACGGGCCCATCGTCGCCGGAGATTTCGGCGTGCCCCACGAGAACGGCGCGTGCGACCACGAAGGGCAGTGCGTGCTGCTCGCAGTCTGGGCGGACGTCGGTGAGACGATGCGCCACCACCTGCAGTCCTTCACGCTCGCGGGCATGGTGGAGCGAGCCCGCGGCACCGCGCCGGCGAGCGAGGAGAGGGCCGAAGGGAAGAAGAAGCAGAAACCACCGGGCCCTGTCCGCCTGGTCCCTTCCGCGCGTTGAGGCACCCGCTCGCCGAGCGAGCTCAGCCACCGGCCACGTCGGCAGGGGCGACGGGCATGTTCCAGCGCACGACGACCGGCGTCTCGCGCTCCCAGCCGAGCTCGCTCACCGCGCCCGCGTCGAGCGCAAGGAGGCGGCCACCGGCGGGAGGCAGTCCCACCCAGCGCGCCGCCAGCACCCGCAGGAGGTGGCCGTGGGAGAAGACGAGCACGTCGCCCGACGCCACTCGGGCCTGCTCGATCACCCGGTCCGCACGCCGGCCGACCTCCGCAGCCCGCTCCCCCGCCGGCACACCGTCGGCCCACAGCGTCCACCCAGGGGCATGCGCACGGATCTCGGCGGTGGTACGGCCTTCGTAGTCCCCGTAGTCCCACTCCGCCAGGTCCTCGCACTCTTCGGCGTGCTCGCCGTACCCGGCCAGGCGGCAGGTCTCCGCTGCCCGGCGCAGCGGGCTGGTGAGGACGAGCGACGGCGCGGGCACGTTGGCGGCCAGCCAGTGGCCGACCGCGGCTGCCTGCCGCCGCCCCTCGTCGAGCAGGGGAATATCGGTCCGGCCGGTGTGTTGTCCTGATTGGCTCCACTTCGTCGCCCCGTGCCGAATCAGCCACACGCCCACGGGCTCACGTCAGCACCCCCAGCCGCCTCGGCGCAACCTCACGGGCCGGCGAGCTCGCCCGAGGCGCGAAGCGACGCCGCCCCGACGCGGGGTGCGGCACGAGGCGGAGCTGGCATGAGGCGGAGCTAAGGAGCGGCTAAGGACTCCTGAAGGCACGGAATGCCATCGCCAGCATGGGCGTTGTATTCGATGGAACGGGTAAGGAGCTACAGGACAGGCAGCGCCCGACCGAGGACATACCCGACCGAGGACAGAGCGGAAGAGACCAGAGAGCGAACGAAGCGGCATCATGAGCACCCTCACCAAGACGACGGCAGGCGCGACCGACAGCCTCGGGCTGCTCCTGCGTGATCTGGACCAGTACCCGATGCCCGACCACGAGCAGCAGATCGCGCTCGCGAAGCGGGTGGCCGCCGGCGACGAGCACGCCCGCAAGGAGATGGTGGCCGCGAACCTGCGCCTCGTGGTCCATTGGGCACGGCGCTACCAGGACCGAGGCGTGGACCTGGCCGACCTCGTGCAAGAGGGCACGTTCGGCCTGCTGCGCGCCGTCGAGAAGTTCGACTGGGAGCGCGGATTTCGGTTCTCCACCTACGCCACGTGGTGGATCCGCCAGGCCCTCCAGCGGGCCGTCCAGCAGCACGGCCGTACCATCCGCATCCCCCTCGAGGTGGGCGAGCGCCTCCAGCGCCTCGACGCGATCACTGCAGAGCTGGCCGGGCAGCTCGGTCGTCAGCCGACCGACGAGGAGCTCACCGAGGTCACCGGGATGACCCTCGAGGAGCGGCGGGCGCTCGAGGACGTCGCGCGCGTGACCGCAAGCCTGGACCAGCCGGCCGCCGTCGACTCGTCGACCTCCCTCGGCGACCTCGTTGCCCCCGATGACGACAACTGGTCGGAGCGCGTCGACCAGCAGATGGTCTTCGAACGGATCCGGGAGGCGGTGGACCGGCTCCCTGAGCTCCAACGCGACGTCCTGCGGCTGCGGTTCGGCTTCGGCGGGGACACCCCGGCATCCCTTCAGACGACTGCCGAGCGCCTGGGTGTCGGTGTCCGCCGGGTGCGCCGGGCCGAGGAAGAGGCCCTTGCCACCTTGTCGGTGGACGGCGCCCTCGCCGGTGCCGCCGTCGCCGCAGCCTGACTGCGCGGCCTACGCGCCGCTCCCGGCCCCGTCATCGATTGGCCGCTGCGACCCGGCCGTCGCGGGTCCGGCCGCGGCTGGATCTGCGTCACGCCCACCGAGCACCGACACCAGGTCGTCAGGGAGCGGTGAGCTCCACGACATGCGCTGCGCGCTCTCGGGATGGTCGATCGCCAGCTCTGCGGCGTGGAGGAAGAGCCGACCCGGCGCGAGGACCCCAGTCGGCAGACGCCCGTAGCGGTCGTCGCCCAGCACCGGGTGGCCGATCGCCGCGAAGTGCACACGGATCTGGTGCGTCCTCCCCGTCTCGAGACGGCAGGAGACGAGAGTGGCTGGCAGCGCCACCGCGCCGTGAGGACCAGTCACCTCGTCGAGGCGCTGGAGGACCTCATAGCCAGTGCGGGCCGGTCGACCTGCCGACGAGACGCTCATCTTGGTCGGCGTGCGCACGGAGCGGCCGATCGGCGCGTCGATGACCCCACGCTCGTCCTCGAGGTGCCCCAGGACCAACGCGAGGTACCGCCGCCCTGCCGAACGCGCGGCCATCTGCGCGGCAAGTGAACGGTAGGCACCCGCAGTGCGTGCCACCACGAGCAGTCCCGACGTCGAGCGATCGATGCGGTGCACGATGCCCGGACGCGTGGGGTCACACACCCCGCAGAGCCCGGCGATGTCGGGATAGCGCGCGAGCAGCCCGGCGACGAGCGTCCCGTCGCGTCGGCCGGCACCCGGGTGCACCACCACACCGGCAGGCTTGTCGACGACAACGAAGCCTGGATCCTCGTACACGACGCGAAAGGGCACGGTCGCCTCCGGCTCGAGCGCGGGGCGCCCGCTGGGGAGCTCGACGACGAGCTCCCCACCCGCCACGAGCGGCGCGCTTCGAGAGCGCATTGCGCGCCCGTCGACGCTGACCTGCCCAGCCGCGACGAGCGCTGCCGCCTCGGCGCGTGACACCCCCGTCAGCATCGCGACGGCGCGGTCGACACGGACCCCGTCGAGCGCCCGCGGCACCGCGGCGACGAATTCTCGTGCACGCGACGTCACCGCTGCCGACCCGTCGCCCCCGCGCGCCGCGCGGGGGGGTGCGCTGGTGCTCGGGGTGACGCATCCGGGCACGAGCGCGCCGGCACCGGCGGCTCTGGGCTCGCTTGGGAGGGGTGATGGAAGTCACTCGCCGGCCGCAGCACGATCATCACGATCAACGTCACCACTCCGACGGTGATGGCCGCGTCAGCCAGGTTGAAGGTCGGCCAGTGGCTCAGCGTCACGAAGTCGACCACGTCGCCGTGATGGCCGCGGAACAGGCGGTCGGCCAGGTTGCCGAGCGCGCCTCCGAGGACGAGCCCGTACGCCACCCCGACCCAGAGGCGCCGGGCACGCCAGGCCAGCCAGCACATGGCGACGAGCAGCGCCATGACCGCCGCGACGATCCAGTTCCCTGCACCGGTGAAGAGGCTGAACGCGCTACCCGAGTTGTACTGCAGCGCCAAGCCGAGCGGACCGACGAGATGCTCGGGACGCTGAAGGGCCGCGAGGGCCCACGAGGTCGTTGCCTGGTCGGCCGCGATCACGACCGCTGCGACGGCAACGGTCGCCACCAAGGGCCGGTGCCGGCACCTGCTCAGCGCCGCGACAGCCCCCCGCTCTTGCAGGCCACGCACAGCCGAGCGAACGGCAACGCCTTCAGGCGAGGCTTCGGGATCGCCTGATGGCAACGTTCGCACGCGCCGTAGGTGCCGTCGGCGATCCGCGCGAGGGCAGCGTCGATCTCGTCAACTGCCGCGAGCGCCTGCGCGCTCAGCGCGAGGTCACGCTCACGATCGACGGTCACCGTGCCGCCTTCGCCCGACTCTTCGTCGAATTGCACGTCACCGGGCTCCCGCTCCTGCGCGAGCGAGTCGGCCTCGGCACGTAAGTCGGACGCCTGTCCCTCGTATACCGCTCGTTCGCTCTCGAGCAACTGGCGCTGCTCGGCAAGGAACTTCTCGTCGCCTTCGTACGGTCCTGCCGTGGTGACACGCGCTGGCATGCCGGACGCCGCGCCGTTGCCCGACACCGGCGTGCCAGCCGCGCCGCCGGAGGTGGCCTTGGCGCCAGCGGCAGCCTTCGTCGTCTCGGACACCTTCGATCGACTGGTCGGCTTGCCAGCGGTCGTCGCGGACTTCGACGTGTTCGCCGCCGCCTTGGGTGCTGCCGCGCTCTTCACTGACGATGCGGACTTCGCCGCGGGCGCACTCTTCGCGTTCGTGCGGGGGGTCGAGGTCACTGCGCTGTTCACCTTCTCCTTCGCGGGCGCCTTCGTGGCGACCGCAGTCGACTTCCCAACAGATCCTGCACGCGTTCCCCCAGCTGGCGCACGGGCCGAAGTCGCTCGACCGGTGGCAGCTCTCGCGCGACGACTCGCCCCATCCGTCTCCATGCGCTTGGCGGGGACCCGGGATGCCGCTCGTCCGCGCGTCGCGCCGCTCGAGCGTCGAGAGGAGGTCGCGGACCCTGTACCGGTGGCCGTGGCGGTGACCTTACCCGTTCGACCCGCCGTTCTCACCGGCGGCTGCCGCTTCGTCGCCGAGCGTGACGCATCCGACCTGGCCGCTGGCGTCATGTGGTCCCTCCTCTCCGCCTGGCACGGTCCTCGGCGCGCCGGCGACGGTGACGAGCGCGAGAGCCGGAGACCATAGCGGACGCTCCCACCCCCTTCAACCACCCCCTGACGGTGGCAGCCGGCGACACGAGCCGCCCGTCGGCTCAGTCCCCTCGGTGGCCGTTCTCGAAGAGGCTGCCCGTCGTGCCACCGTCAGCGTACGGGGCCATGGCCGGCGCACGATCGGAGGCCGGGGGCGTCACCGGCAGCACTTGGGTCGCGTCGGGCGGAGGGCTCACGGGGACCACCGGCATCGACTGCGTCGCGGCGGCCCCGGCCGCCGGCATGAGCTGGGTCGACGACCCGACCTCCGACGACCCGGCCCCCGACGTCCCGCCGTGCGCCACACGCGCCATCGGCTCCCGCTCGCCACCCTGCGCCCCGCCGTCGGCAGCGCGATCCGCAGCGCGCGCCTTTTCGGCGGGGCGCTGCGGGGCGGACGGCGGTTCCACGTGCTCGTCGAACCAGCGGAGCGCGTCGGTGAGGGACTCTCGGATTCGGGCCCGCTGCTGCTCCAAGTGCGTGGACATCGCGTCGACCTCGCTCACCAGGCGCGTGCGCACCGACTCGAGACGGGCCACCTCGTCGCGCAGGCGCTGGTCCGCCTCGGCGGTGACACGCCGAGCGTGCTCCTCTGCCTGCGCGACCGTCACACGAGCGCGCTCTTCGGCCTTGGCCAGCACTTGTGCCGCCTCGGCCTCGCTCTCCCGCTTGATCTGGTCGACGAATTTCTGTGCGAGCACCAAGGTGCGCTGCAGCGTCTCGTCCCCCGCCGGTGCGACCGCTCCGGCGAGGTCACCCTCCCGATCCTGCGCGCGCTCCGCCGGCAGCTGGTCCAGCTCGGACTCGAGCTGGCTGATGCGATCGTTCGCCTGACGCAACCGATCGGTCAGGCTGCGCAGCTGGTCCTTGACCGACTCGGCTTCGACCGCAGCCTTCTCCAGGTACTCGTCTACTTCGTCGACGTTGTACCCCTTGAGCCCGAGGCGGAACTCCACGGTCCGCAAGGTGTCGAGAATCGACTGGGGGGCGGAGGTGTTGTCCATGTGGCTCGAGTGTACTCCTGCGGCCATCGCAGACCTTGGATTGCACGACACTTCAGCGATGCCGAACGCGATACGTGCACACCCGGAATGCCTGATCGTCGCACGCGCACTGCATGAAGAGCGGGCGGCCGTGCCGAGCTCGTGCGATGCGGCACGGGTGCGATCGAAGGACGTAGGCCTCGCGTCGTCAGCCTCGGAGCAGCGGGATCACCACGAGCTCGGCGATCACGATCACCACGATGATCGAGAGGTCGATGCCCATCCCTCCCGCCCGGACGGTGGGAAGCACCCGCCGCACCGGCCGGAGAACGGGCTCGGTGACCATGTCGAGCGCGCGCACCACATGGTGCAGTGGCGTGCCGGGCCGCGCGGGCAACCAGCTGAGGAGCGCTCGTGCGATCAGGACGATGACGTACGCCTCGACCACATAGGCGATGACGTTCAGGGCGTTCACGCCCGGCCGAACCCTCGCTCCTGGAGCCGCTGGCGCTCTTCCTCGGACACCTTCACGTTCGTCGGTGCAAGCAGGAAGACCTCGTCGGCAACCTTCTCCATCTCACCACTCAGCGCGTACGTGACGCCGCTGCAGAAGTCGATCATCCGTCGCTGCAGATCCCGCTCGGCAACCTGGAGGTTGACGATGACCGGCCTGTTGGCCTTCAGGCAGTCGGCAATCTCCTTGGCATCGCCGAAGCGCGTCGGCGCCACTACCTGTACCTTCGTCGCGTGGTCTGCGCTCATCGGCCGGATCACCGGCGCCCGCGTGGCGACGCTACCTGGACCGAAAGCACCGGCCGCGCCCGCGGCCGCATCACGGGGCAGCGTGCGGATGCGCCCGGTGGGCGACGTGACCGGCGGCGGCTCGTCCTCGACGGGATCTTCGACGGGCGGGACCCGCGTCTCGGTTCGCGCTGCGGTCGCGAATCCCCGGTGACCGTGGTCGTCGTAGTCGTCGTACTCGTCGTACTCGTCGTCGAGCAGGCCGAGATAGACCATCGTCTTCTTCAAAAAGGTGGGCATCGCACGTCTCCTCGGGGCGTAGCGTACTGCCTTCATCGGCAGATGGGCGGACACTCCCGGGCGCCGCGCGCGGGTCTGGCTCGAGCTGCGCCCAGCCGGTCATCGACGAGGCGGGCGATCGCCGAAGAGGGCACGCCCGAGGCGCACCATGGTCGTGCCCTCCGCCACTGCCAGCTCCAGGTCGTCGCTCATGCCCATCGAACGTTCCGGCAGGTCCAGTCGATCGGCGAGGTCCCGGCACGCGCGAAACGCCTGACGGGCGTCGTCGCCGCCACCGGCCGGGGCAACGGTCATGAGGCCCCGGACGTCGAGGTCGCAGGACCGCAGCGCCGCCACGAGCCCTGGCACCTCGTCGGGAGGACAGCCGTTGCGCGACGAGTCGCCGGTGAGCTCGACCTCGACGAGCACGGAGGCACCCGGACAGTGGCGGGCGATGGCTTCGCCTTCGACGGCACGGGCGACGCCCTGCCAACAGAAGAGCAACGGTGCCAGCGCCCGCACCTTGTTGCGCTGGACGGCCCCAAGGAAGTGCCAACGGACCCCGCCGTGCCCTCGCGCGCCCAGCGCGTCCGTCCCCAGCGTGGTCTCAGCCAGCGCCGCCGCCTTGGTCAACAGCTCCTGCGCGTAGTTCTCGCCGACGTCGCGCAACCCTGCGGCGAGCGCGCCAAGGACGGCGTCGGGCCCGAAGCCCTTGGTGACGGCGACGATGCGCACGGCGTCCGGGTCGCCTCCCGCCGCCTCGATGCGCCTCCTCGCGACAGCGAGCGCTGCGGGCACGTCGGCGCGCGAGGTGCCCTCGCTCGGCATGTCAGCGCAGGAACGACGGCACGTCGAAGTCGTCGTCGTCGATGTCGACGCCGTGGTCGGTCGTGTTGCCGAAGATGTCCAGTGGCGGCGGCTCGAGGGTCGACCCTCGGGTCGCCGGCGCGCCGCTGCGCTCTGGCTCTGCGGCATGCGCGGGCTCCTCCCAGCGGTCGAAGCCTGCAGCGATCACCGTCACGCGGACCTCGTCGCCCATGTCGTCGTCGACGACGGCACCGAAGATGATGTTGGCGTCGGGGTGCGCGACGGCATGGATGATCTCCGCAGCCTCGTTCACTTCGAAGAGGCCCAGGTCGCTTCCACCCACGATGTTGAGCAGGATGCCGCGGGCTCCCTCGATCGACGCTTCGAGCAGTGGGCTCGTGATGGCTGCGCGCGCCGCGTTCACGGCCCGGCCGTCGCCGCTCGCGGCACCGATCCCCATGATGGCGGTGCCGGCGTTCAGCATGATCATCTTCACGTCGGCGAAGTCGGTGTTGATCAGCCCTGGGATGGTGATGAGGTCGGTGATACCGCGCACGCCCTGCAATAACACCTCGTCAGCCATCTTGAAGGCGTTGACCATGGAGGTCTTCTCGTTCGAGACGGTGAGCAGCCGGTCGTTGGGGATCACGATCAGCGTGTCGACCTTCTCCTTCAGGGTCTGGATGCCCTTTTCCGCCTGCATCGCGCGGCGACGGCCTTCAAAGGTGAACGGACGAGTCACGACCCCGATGGTCAGCGCGCCGAGGTTCTTGGCGATCTCAGCCACCACGGGCGCAGCGCCCGTGCCGGTGCCTCCGCCCTTCCCGGCGGTGATGAACACCATGTCGGCACCCTGGAGCGCCTCTTCGATCTCGGCGCGATGCTCGTCGGCGGCCTGACGCCCCACCTCGGGATCGCTGCCGGCGCCGAGCCCCTTGGTCAGCTGCCGGCCGATATCGAGCTTCAAGTCGGCATCGCTCATGAGCAGCGCCTGCGCATCGGTGTTGGCGGCGATGAACTCGACGTGCTTCAAGCCCGCGTCGATCATCCGGTTCACGGCGTTTACGCCGCCTCCGCCGACGCCGACCACCTTGATCAACGCCAGGTAGTTGCTGTGTGACGGACCGGTCATGTGCTCCCTCGACGCTGTGGCCAGCCGGCCGAACGATGTGTGCCCGGGGCTCCGCCACAGCCGGCAAGGGAGCGGGCTCCGCAAGTCCGCGAGAGCTTCTCACCCTGACGCGGAGGTCGACGTCTCCTCGACGTGACCCGCGGACACGATATGGGAGGCGCCGGGCGGGGTCAAGCGATCCCCTTTCGGTTCCGCCGACTCTCTGCCGACTCGGTGCGAGCGCTCAGTGGGTCACGATGGGCGCAGCCGGCGCCGCCACGTCGATGACCTCCCCCACCGTGAGCTTGGCTCCGGCGAGGATGGCAGCGACGTCCTCGTACTTGCGCGTGAGCGCGGCGGTCGACCCAAGGTTGACAGTGAGGCCGGACGTCAAGTGGAGGGTGACGGTGCCGCGGGGACCAGCCGCCACGCTCGCGACCTGGGTCTTGAAGGCAGTTGGGAGCGAGGCAGCGACCTTCAGGGCCGGCCGCGCCGACGTCAGTGTCGTGCCGGGGGGACCGGGCGCCGAGGGGCTCGACACGCGCACCACCGTCGCTGGCGGAACGGCCACGCGTGCCAGGACCTTTCCCGAGCGCGCGACGAGCACCCACGCCGTGCCGTCGGAGACCGCCGCGACCGGTGAGCGCTCGACCACTTGGATCCGGACGCCGTCGGGCCACTCGCGCGTGACCGTCGCGTGTGCCACCCAGGGCAGGCGCTCGAGCCGTGCAGTCGCAGCGCCCGTGACGTCGATGAGCGGTGGATGGTCGGCGAGCCCAGCCGCGGCGATGATCTCCGAGGCTGGCGTGTGCACAGCGCCGGTCACCCTGATCACCCTGGCGGAGAACACTCTCGAGTGCAGCAACGCCCAGCACCCGACCAGGATCATGAGCACGGTCAGCACGGCGACCGCCATACCGAGTCGCCGGCGCGCCTGGCCCCGGAGGACCTCAGCGCGTCGAGCGCGGATGCGCGGGTCGATCGGTGCCGCCGTATCGCCCCGACGGACCCCACCCCCTCGAGGGCGTGCACGCCCGAGGGCCTCGCGGACGGAGCCCCGTCGCTCTGACAGCTTCCGCTGGATCGCGCTCGACCGTCCGCGCCGAGCCGGCGCCCGTCCCCCGGTGCCGGTTGTGCCAGCAGGCCGTTTCCGGCCCGCCTCCCGGGTCCGGATGGACGTCCGAGATCGCCGAGGACCCGAGCGAGCGCGGGATTGGGGCCGCTGCGCGGCGCTCACGCGTCGACCCCCGTGACGGTCTCGCCATCGTCGAGCCCACGGAGCGCAGCCACCCGGGCGGGGGGGAAGCCGACCAGCTTCACCTCGGCCCGCAGCTCGACACCGTGGGTCGACGCGACCGTTCGGCGGACGTGGAGCATCAAGTCCAAGACGTCGTCCGCCGATCCTCCGTCGTCAGCTTGAATGAAGTTCGCGTGCTTCTCCGACACCTTCGCCGTGCCGAGCCGGAAGCCCTTCAGCCCTGCGGCATCGATGAGGCGGCCCGCGGCATCGTCGGGGGGATTGACGAAGACCGAGCCGGCGTTGCTCCCGCCAGGCTGGTGCTCGCGGCGCCATCGCACGATCGCCGACAGCTCGGCCCGCCCGTCGGCCCTGTCGCCCCGCCGTACGTCGAACTCCGCCCATACCACGACCTCGGAGTCGAGCAGCAATGAGGTGCGATAGCCCAGCCCGAGGCGGGAGGCGCCGTCTTCTCCCTCTTGGGGAGAGAGGACATCGAGCCAGCGGTAGCGCCGGAGGCACGAGGCCGTGTCCGCTCCATGCCCGCCAGCGTTCATCTTCAGCGCCCCGCCAACGGAGCCGGGGATGCCCACGGCCCACTCGAGACCGCGCAAGCCTGCATCGACCGTACGCCTGGCGAGGACCGGCATGCCCGCAGCGCCGCCAGCGCGTACGACCGCGCCGGCGCCGTCGTGCGGCACATCGCTCGGTCCGCCCGGCAGCTCGATCTCGGCGAGCTCGCTGCCGAGGTGCAGCGCGAGGCCGCGGAAGCCCGCGTCTGCTACCAAGAGGTTCGATCCGTTCCCCACGACGAGCACTGCAAGTCCGTCGCGGGCACCCTCGCAGGCACCGTCGTCCGAGGAGGCTCGAGCGCCCGAGGAGGCTCGAGCGCCCGAGGAGCAGACCACGTCACGCACCTGACGCAGCTCGCGCTCGCTCGCCACCTTGACGGACAGGGCCGCGGTACCCCCCACGCGGTAGGTCGTGAGCGTACCCAGCGGGGCGTCACGCGCGACGTCGTCGAGCCCCGCGTCGCGCAGGCGCTCGGCAAGACGGTCGAACGCCGCGTCGCTTCGACGAGCGGCGGCGCCGCTTCGACGCTGCGCCGTGCCGCTCATCCGCCGCTCCGCGCCGCGATGAGCTCCTCGGGCAGCGTGGTGAGGTCGCCCGCACCGAGGGTGCAGCACAGATCGCCGGGCTCGAGCAACGAGGCGACCGCGGCACGCAGCTCATCGCGCGACGAGACGTACACGACACGCCCTGGTGGGTCGGCGGCAGCGACGGCGTCGGCCACGAGCCGACCGGAGATGCCGGGCACCGGTGGTTCTCCCGCGCCGTAGACGTCGGTCACGAAGACCAGGTCCGCGTCGTCGAACGCACCGGCGAACGCGCCCGCGAGGGCGCGCGTCCTCGTGTAGCGGTGCGGCTGGAAGACCGCCACGATGCGGCGCCAGCCGCCCGCCCGCGCCGCTGCCAGGGTCGCTCGGACCTCGCTCGGCAGGTGGGCGTAGTCGTCGACGAAGGTCACCCCACGAGCCTCGCCCCGGAATTCGAAACGCCGAGGAACGCCGGCGAAGCGGGCAAGCGCCGCCGCGGCATGGCCGAACGACGCGCCCGCCTCGAGGGCGGCCACCGTCGCGACGGCCGCGTTGCGCGCGTTGTGCACGCCGGGGACCGCGAGCTCGATCACGCCGAGCGGCCCCGTCGGGCCGCGCAGCGAGAAGTGGACCGAGCTCCGCGCGGCGCCGACGTCCGCCATCACGTACGTCGCGTCAGCGGTGGTGCCCACCGATACGGCACCGCACGCGTCACCAAGACGCGCGGCAACCGTGTCGTCGGCACAGACCACCTTCGTGCGGGCCGCCCGCAGGAAGGACTCGAACGCGTCTGCCAGGGAATCGAACGTTCCGTAATGGTCCAGGTGGTCCGGTTCCACGTTCGTCACGACCGCGACGTCGGCGCGCAGCGCCGCGAAGGAGCCGTAGCTCTCGTCGGCCTCCATGACCAGCCACTCACCTTCGTCCCACACCGCGTTCGTGCCCGTCTCGTTCACGTCGGCACCGATCAGGTAGGAAGGATGCAACCCGGCTTCGACGAGGATGAGCGAGAGCATCGAGGCCGTCGTCGTCTTGCCGTGCGTGCCGGCGACTGCGATGCAGCGGCGGCTGGCGGCGATCGCGCCAAGCATCGCCGAACGGTGGACGACCTCGACGCCGCGGCGCCGAGCCTCTGCGAGCTCGATGTTGCTCTCGGGCACCGCCGGCGAGTACGTGACGAGGGAGACGTCGACAACAGCGCCGGGATCATGACCGATCGTGACGGCAACGCCCTGGGCGCGAAGTCGCTCGGTGACCGGTGAGTCCTTCACGTCGCTGCCGCTCACATCGTGGCCCATTCCGACGAGGACCGAGGCGATGGCGCTCATCCCGACGCCGCCGACGCCGATGACATGGACGCGCCGCGGCGTCGACAGCAGCGTCGGCACCGGGTCTCGAGCGGGCACTGGATCGTCAGCGGGCACTGGCGTCCACCACCTCTGCCACCCGGGCGGCCGCGTCGGGATGACCGAGCGAGCGAGCAGCGGTCCCCATCGCGCGCAGGCGAGAGGGGTTCGAGAGCAGTTCGTCGAGCAGCGAGTCGAGCGCCGCTCCGTCACAGCGATCGTCAGGCAGGAGCACCGCCGCGCCCGCCTCGACGAGGGCCCGGGCGTTCGCCCCCTGGTGGTCCGACGGGGCCCTGGGCAGGGGCACGAGCACCGACGGCACGCCGACCACGGTGAGCTCCGCGACGGTGCTGGCCCCTGCACGGCACACGAGCACGTCGGCGGCGGCGTAGAGCGAAGCCATGTCGTACTCGAAGGGCACCATCCGGTGCGCGAGCTCCCCTCCCGAGCCGGCACCGCCAATGCCAGCGCCACCGCTCGGAGTAGCGGACCGTGCCCGCATCTCCTCCCAGTCGCGCCTGCCGGTGACGTGGTACAGCGTCCGGTCGGCGCGCCCGGCCCACCGGCGCCCGAGCTCGATAGCGGCGATGTTCAAGCGGCGCGCGCCGAGCGACCCTCCGACCACGCCGACGACCGAGCGGTCCGAGGGGAGCCCGAGGGCGGCGCGGGCACGCGCGGCGGCGGCCGGCGAGCGGTCGACGGCGACGATCTCGGGGCGTACCGCGACGCCGGTGACGACCGCGCGCGGCAGCGGGGAGCCGGGAAAGGCGACGGCGTTCGCTGCAGCCCGCCGCGCGAGCAGCCGGTGGACCAGCCCCGGGACGGCGTCGATGGTGACGAGCACGAGCGGGATGCCGAGGACGACCGCCGCCACGTCGGCCGGAACGCTTGCATAGCCGCCGACGGAGACGACGACGCGGGGCCGGCGGCGTGCGGCGCGTGCGACCGCGCGGCACACGCCCCATGCCAGGCCGCCCAAGGCTCCGAGGTTCGCCAGCAGGTCGCCGAGCCCCCAACGGCGGACGAGCCCGCGTCCGGGGAGCAGCGTCAGTGGAAACGCTTCTCCTGCCAGCAGCATCGCCTCCTGGCCGCGACGGGAGCCGAACACCTCGATTGCAGACGGCGGGTGCCCGCGTTCCACGAGGGCTCGCGCGATCGCGAGCGCCTCGAAGACGTGCCCGCCGGTCCCGCCTCCGGAGATCACCGCGTACGACCGCTCGCTCATGCCGTCGTGACACGGCGTCGCCCGACGCGAAGGCGTCGTCGCTCGTCAGTGCGCTCCTGGCGGGCGACGTTCACGAGAATCCCCGCGCCCGCCATCGTGAGCACGAGCGAGGACCCGCCATAGGACACGAAGGGCAGCGGGATACCCGTCACCGGCAGGAGCCCGATCACCGCGCCGATGTTGACGAAGGTCTCGACGGCGATCCACGCGGAGATCCCGACGGCCAGCAGCGCGCCGAATCGGTCGGGTGCGCGGGAGGCCGCGCGCAGCCCGAACCAGCAGATCGACCCCAGCAGCACCAATACGAAGACACTGCCGACGAGCCCGAACTCCTCCCCGATGACCGAGAAGATGAAGTCCGAATGCGGGTTCGGCAGGAACCCCCATTGGACAATGCCGCTCCCCAGCCCGACGCCGAGGATATGACCTGAGCCGAGGCCGATGAGCGACTGGACGACCTGGTACCCAGAGCTCGAGGCGTGCGCGCCTGGATCGAGGAACGACAGGATGCGCTGGCGGCGATAAGGATCGACGAGGCCGGCGATCACCCCGAGCACCACGACGGCCGCCGCCACCTTCAGTACCGGGCGCAGCGAGACACCGGAGGCCACGAGGACGGCGAGGCCGATCGAGACGATCACGGCCGTCGTGCCCATGTCGGGCTCGGCGATGACGAGCACCGCCGCGCCACCCGTGACGAGAAGGAGCGGACCGATGACGGTGCGCTCTGAGGTCCCCGCTTCCTCCCGCCGCACGACCAGATCCGCCAAGAAGATCACGAGCGCGAGCTTCATGAACTCCGAGGGCTGGACGTCGAAGGCACCGAAACCGAGCCACCTGCTCGATCCTGTCGCCTGGACCGCGAGGTGCGGGACGAGCACGAGGAGCAAGCCTGCGAACGCGCCGACGATGAGCAGCCGGGAGAACCGGCGGAGCTTGCGGTAGTCGAACCGCGACAGCACCATCATCGCCACCGAGCCCAGAACCACCCACAGGCACTGGCGGATGAGAATGGCCCACGCGGAGCCGTAGGTCTGGATCGAGACCACCTCCGACGCTGCTCCGACCATGGTCGTGCCGAACACGCACGCGATGGCCACGAGCGCCACGAGGATCTTCGACGTCGGCGCGGCACGCAGGGCGACCACCCAACGTGCCGGGCGTGTCTCCGTTTTCGTCGCCACCACGCGGTCATCCCTTCCGACTCGGTTCCCCGCCCCACCATCGTCGCCGAAGACGGGGCGCGTGTGGGGGATCATCTGGGACATCAGAACTTGGTGACCGTGAGGTAGACGCCGTAGAAGATCCCCAGCGCGAGCGCAGCGAACAGCCCCGCGAGGATCCACAGTCGCACGATCACGGTCGTCTCGGGCCAGCCGCCGAGCTCGAAGTGATGATGTATGGGCGCCATCCGCAGGATGCGCTTGTGAAACGCACGAAAGCTCACAACCTGTCCGATCACCGAAAGCGTCTCGATCACGAAGAGGCCGCCGAGGATCGGGAGCAGCAAGTCGAGGTTCAAAAGCAGGCAGAGCGCGCCGAGACCGGCCCCGAGCGAGAGCGAGCCGGTGTCGCCCATGATGACCTTGGCGGGTGCCGCGTTCCACCACAAGAAGCCGAGACAGGCGCCGCCGAGCGCGACCGCGGTGAGCGCCAGGTCGATCCCGTACGCCGGGAGCAGGTGGAAGATCGCCCGGTGGCGGAAGATCCAGTACCCGAGGATCGCCAACACCGCGAAGCAGAAGGTCGACGAGCCTGCAGCCAGTCCGTCGAGACCGTCGGTGAGGTTCACCGCGTTCGACGTTCCGACCAGGACGAACACGGCGAACAGCACCCATCCGGCTTCCCCGAGATGCAGGCCCGGCGATGTCATGCGCGTGAACGACAGGGTGGTCGACGTGTGCGCCCAATGCACGGCGAGCTCGGCGAACAGGATCGCCACCGCGACCTGCGCGCCGAACTTCGCGCGCTTGTTCAGCCCGAGGCTCCGGCGGTTGCGCACCTTGATCCAGTCGTCCAGCGCGCCGATCCCTCCGAAGAGCACCACCGTGATGACCACGAGCAGTCCCTCGGCGCTGAAGTTCACGGCAGTCCCCAGATGCCCGATGAGGTACCCACCGACGACCGCGCCAACGATCGCGAGCCCACCCATCGTCGGCGTTCCCGCCTTCGCCGTGTGCGTCGCCGGCCCGTCTTCGCGGATGTGCTGGCCGATCCGCTTCCTGTGGAGCCAGCGCATGAGGACCGGAGTGGCGAGGATGCACAGCCAGAGCGCGGCGGCGCCTGCGGACATGATCGAGAGCACCGCTCATCCCCCCTGCGTCGCGTCGGCGCCGTCGTCCGGGGCCGTCTCGGGAACCCCGTCTCGGGCTGCCCGTCGTGCAAGCGCCTCGGCGGCCACCTGCCGGTCGTCGAAGGGGATCGCGCGCGCGCCGACCGTCTGGGTCGTCTCATGGCCCTTGCCAGCGACGACGACCACGTCGCCCGGGCGTGCCGAGCGGATCGCCGTGTCGATCGCGGCGGCGCGGGCGGGCTCGAGCACCACGGTCGCACCATGTGCGGGCACGATGCCGGCGACCACGTCGTCGATGATCGCCCCAGGATCCTCGCTACGCGGGTTGTCCGAGGTCACCACCACCACGTCGGCGAGGCGGCTCGCGATCGCTCCCATCATGGGACGCTTCGCCATGTCCCGGTCGCCACCGCAGCCGAACACCACGACGGTACGGCCACCACGAGCTCGTGCCAGCCGGCTCGCCTCCCCGAGCACCGTCTCCAACGCAGCAGGGGTGTGCGCGTAGTCCACCAGCACGTCGACATCCGCCATCTTCTCTCCTGCCACGGCGACGGGCTCCATGCGGCCGGGCACCGACCGCACCCCCGCCAACCCCTCGGCGACGACCTCGGGCCCCACGCCCAGCGCCAGGGCGGCCTCGGCCGCGAGATGGGCATTTCGGACGTTCATCGCCCCGGTCAGGGCGACAACGACGTCGATGCCCCGCCACGTGAACCGCGAGCGCCCGACCGAGAGCTGCACGCCGCCCACTTGGTCGTCGTGCACCTCGACGACCGGGACCGCGACACGCTCGACAAGACGCCGCCCCCAAGGGTCGTCGGCGTAGACGACCGCCACCTTGGTCCGCTCGGCGTCGAACAGCAACGCCTTGGCCTCGAAGTACGCCTCCATCGTCCCGTGGAAGTCCAGGTGGTCGTGGCTCAGGTTCGTGAACACCGCCACGTCGAAGCAGATGCCGTCGACCCTGGACTGGACGAGGGCATGGCTCGAGACCTCCATCGCGACCGCCGGGCGGGGCGAGGGAGGATGCGTGTCGCGCACACCGGCCAGCAGCCGCTGGAGATCGGTGGACTCCGGCGTCGTCCGCGGCCCCGTCAGCGTGCCGACAACGGTCGTCGGGTGCCCGGCACGCTCGAGTACGGCACCGAGCAGCTGGGTCACCGTGGTCTTGCCGTTCGTGCCGGTGACCCCAGCCATCACGAGCGACCGTGCCGGATGCCCCCAGAACGCTCCCGCCGCTCGAGCCATCGCGCGTCGAGCCCGGCCCGGCGCCACCCGCACCTGGACCACCTGGTCGGGCACGCCGAGAACCAGGCGTTCGCACAGCAGGCCGACGGCGCCCCGCGCGACGGCGTCACGGGCGTAGTCGTGCCCGTCGGCACGCTGGCCGACGAGGCAGCAGAACAGGTCGCCGCGCGAGATGCGGCGGCTGTCGTGCTCGACGCCGCGCACCTCCACGGCAGCTGGATCGCCCGACGTCTCGAGCACCTCGATGTCGTCGAGCAGGCGGGTCATGCGCACGGAAGGCAGGTGGGGTTCGGGGGCACGGACCATCCGTGAGCCGAAGCCCGTGCGGATGGTAGCCGCCTCACGTCGCCTGCTTGACCAGCGCTGTGAGTGTGGCGGGGACTGTCGCCTGTGACTTGCCCTTCAAGCCCGGGCTCGTCGGCACGTCGTAGCGGTGCAGGGCGTACGACATGATCTTGGAGAACACCGGTGCCGCCACCGCCCCGCCGTAGATCGGCGTCGGCTGGTCGAGCACGACGATCGCCGAGAGGACCGGATGGTTCGCCGGGGCGAAGCCGACGAAGGTGGCATCGAAGGCGCCTGTGATGTACCCGGGGGTGCCGTTGTCGGCAGGGATCTGCGAGGTGCCGGTCTTGCCCGCCACCAAGTAGCCGGGCACCGACCCCGCCACGCCGGTGCCGTTGTCGACGACCTGCTCGAGCATCGTCGTCAGCTCGCTCGCGACGCCGGCGGGGACGACCCGGTGCGTGGCCGACGGTGCGGTTGGGCGCGTCGCGCCGTCGGCACCGATCGTCGCCTTGACGAGCTTGGGCGCGACGTACTCGCCGCCATTGGCGATCGCGTTGTACGCCGTGAGCACCTGCAGGTCGCTCACTGCGTCGGTCTGCCCGATCGCGAGCGACACGTAGTCCGTTGTCGACCAGTCCGCCGGCGTGACGAACAGTCCGGGCGAGGTGCCCGGGAAGTGCAGCGGTGTTGTGCCGAACCCGAGGTGGTGCACCTGGCGCAGCAGGCGTGTCTCGCCGAGCTTCTGGGCGATGAACGAGGTCCCGATGTTCGATGACTGCGCCAGGATCTGGGTTGCCGTCATCGGCTGGGTCGGATGCGGTGTCGCGTCGTGGAACACCCATCCGTCGAGGATGCGCATGTCGGGCACGGTGAAGGTCGTCTGCGGGGTGATGACTCCGTCGGTCAGCGCGGCCGAGAAGGTCACCAGCTTGAACACCGAGCCCGGCTCGTAGAGCTGGGTGACCGCCTGGTTGGTCGGCGCCTCCTGCACCGGGCCGTTGCGGCCGATGTTGACCGGTGACGTTGCCGAGGTGCTGGTGGCGGGTGACCCTGCCTGAGGCGTCGGCGAGGTGGCACCTCCCGTGGCCGACGTGGATGCGACCAGATTGGCCATGGCGAGGATCTGGCCGGTCTTCACGTTCATCACGACCGCCTGGCCGCCGTGCGCGTGCGACGTGAGGATCTCCTTTGCCAGGTACTGCTCCGCGGTGTACTGCAACGGCTCGTCGAGCGTGAGCTGGATGCCGGTACCCGCGACCGCTGCGGTCTTCTTGGTGACACCCGTGCCCGGCAGCTGCACCCCGATCGGCGACTCGAGGAGCGTCTCGGAGCCCGCGTGCCCCTGGAGCAGCCGGTTGTACTGCGCCTCGAGCCCAGCGTCACCCTGGCCAGCCGCGTTCACGCCGCCGATCACCGGTGCGGCGAGGTTGCCGGCGGCCGCCTCGTTGATGGAACTGCCGACCATGGTGATGCCCGGGAAGGCGTCGGCGGCCACTTTCTTCGCCTCTGTGAGGCTCAGGTTCCGCACGAGCGGGACGTAGCCCGACTTCTCATGCAGTTGGACGGCCAGTGTCGCGACGTGGAGGCCCAGCATGGGAGCGAGGGCCCGCGCCTCTTGAAGTGGGTGCGCCACTTGGAAGTCGTCCGCGATGACCATCTTCGTCGGTACCGACGTCTCGAGGACGACGCCGGAGCGGTCGGTGATCGGCCCCCGCAGTGCCGGCACTGTGACGTGCACGGTCAGCTCCTGGCTCGCCTCGTGCTGGTACTGGGAGGAGTGGAAGACCTGGACGTCGAGGAGGCGGATGGTCACCACCAGAGCGACGAGCACGATCCCGTAGCGGAAGAACTTGAGTCGACGCTGGAGCGTCGTCCGGGCGCGCGCCGGGCTGGCCGAGAGCGGGCGCGCCACCGGTCGCGCCCCACCACGCCGCTCGCCTCGGTCGGCACGTGACGGCGCTGGCATGGCCCGGGTGCGGCGCGTGGCGGGCGGCGCCGGGCGCGCCGTCGTGTCGAGGGGGCTCACCCGCCAGTACCCGCCAACGGCGTCGTACCGGGCGCTGCGGGCGCGACGCTCGGTGGCGGCAACGCCTTGTGCAGTGTGACGTAGGGCAGCTGGTCGACGGTCGACGGCGTCACCATGTGCAACGACTGCTCCGCCACTTCGACGATGCGCGACGGGTTCTCGAGGTTCGCCACCGACACCACCTCGCGCCGGTGGGTTGCCTGGGCGGCTGTGATCGCCGACTGCACCGTCGCCAGGCGGAGCTGGTCCTGGGCCAGCACGGCGTGGCCGATCACCACGGCGAACAGGCTGGCCGCGACGATGCCCGCGGCGACGATGGGGAGCAGCTTGGGCCGCGCGACGCGCGAGGTACGCCGTGCGACGACCTGCAAGGCGGCCCGACGATCGCCGGATCGGCGATCGGGACCGGGCGCGCTGCGCCCGGACGCGGCACGGGCAGCGACGGTGCTCATGCGGCCGCCCCCAGGCGCTCGACGGCACGGAGCCGCGCGCTCTCGGCGCGGTGGTTACGAGCGACTTCGGCCGCCGACGGCCTACGAGCGCCGCGAAACACGAGCTGGTGCTCCGGCTGCGCGCCGCACACGCAGGGCAGGCCCGGCGGGCACGTGCAACCGCCGGCGACCGCCTCGGCAAAGGCCGCCTTGACCAGGCGATCTTCCCCTGAGTGATACGCGATCACGACCATGCGACCCCCTGGCGCCAGCATCCCGAGGGCTGCCGGCAGGACCGCAGCGAGCTGCCCGAGCTCGTCGTTCACGGCAATACGCAACGCCTGGAACACCCGACGCGCCGGATGACCCCGTCGGCGAACGGCAGCGGGGACCGCCCGCGCCACGATGTCGGCAAGCTCCCCAGTAGTCGTGACCGGGCGTGCAGCCACGATCGCGCGTGCCAGGCGTCCGGCCAGGCGGCCCTCGCCATTGGCGGCGAAGAGGGAGGCGAGCTCCGAGATGTCCGCGCCGTTCACGATGTCCGCTGCGCTCTGGCCGCGCGTCGGGTCCATGCGCATGTCGAGCAGCGCGCTGTGGCGGTAGGAGAAGCCGCGCTCGGCACGCTCGAGCTGCGGCGAGCTGACGCCGAGGTCCAAGAGCACCCCCGAGACCGCCGTGGAGGGTTGGCCACCGTTGCCCGCGCGCTCCCCGCTCGTCGCGGGCCAACCCGTGGGGTCGGCCGCTGCAGCGGTGAGCGCTGCGTCGAGCCGCGAGAACTCCGCGTGCCGCACGGCGGCTCGGCGCCCGAAGGGGCGAAGTCGGTCGCGCGCGGCGACGACCGCGTCGGGATCGCGGTCGAGGGCGAGGACGCCGAGGTGCCCGTGCGCGGCCAGGATCGCCGCCGAGTGCCCGCCACCGCCAGCAGTGCCGTCGACGACGACACCTGGGGGAACCGGGGCGAAGAGCTCGACGACCTCGTGCACCATGACGGGCTCGTGAGTGAAGGCGTGGACCATCTGCAGCCCCTCGACGAGCGAGCAGTGCCAGCGGCACTTCCCGCGTGCAGCCGGATAGAAGAGGGCGGAGAAGAAGTCTTCCACCGTACCGGTCGAGGGGCTGCGCATGGTCCGGCGTCCCACGCGAATGCAGTGGCGATGCCGGCGGTCGTCGGTCGTGTCCAGTCGTTCCATCCTTTCGTCGTCCGAGTGACTGCCCGGGCCCCCGCGCGAGCCGGTCACTCCTCCTCGAGCAGCCAGCGCTCCTCGGGCGCCACCCGCTCCTGCCAGACCTGCGGGTTCCACAGCTCGATCCGGTCGATCGCGCCGTGCACGAGGACGTCGCCCTCCAAGGACGCGAACTCGCGCAGGTGCGCCGGAATCGCCATCCGGCCCTGCCGGTCGATCTCCACCTCGTAGGAGCTCGCCGCCCATAACCGGGCTCGGTTTCGCTCTGCTCGCCCAGCCGCCGCCAACTCCTGCATCGCCTGCATCTGACGCTCGAACTCGCCTGGCGTCCAGAGCGCGAGGCATCCTTCGCGGTTCTCGGTGAGGTAGCCACCCCGCTCGAAGTCGGTGCGGAACTTGGCAGGGAGGATCACCCTCCCCTTGGAGTCGAGCGAGTGCTCGTACCTGCCAACGAATCCCGCCACCGGCCTCGTTCCTGTCCCCGTCCCCGTTCACCGACTCCTCCAAGGCCGCGGCCCTGTGCGTCATACTCCACTTCAAACCATTTCGCTCCACTTTACGCCCCTTACCGCCACCGGTCAACAGATACCCGCCACTCCTCCGCCCCTCCGCGGTGCGAGAAGACCCGCGGGCGCCCGGCGCGAGGAGAGTGGCAACGGGCCGCACGGCGCGGTGCGAGCCACAGCGCGCGAGCGCGCCGGTAGGTCAGGAGGAACGGCGTGCGGCGGTTGTCAGAGGGGACCGGGCGGCCTCAGCCGCGGACCACGTCCCAATGCCCGCCCGGGGGAAGCTCCGCGAGGAGGTCCTCGGCGTTCCACGCAGAGATGCCCAAGTCGCAGAGGTCGGTGACCGTGTCGCCGAGGGCCCCTTCGAGCTCCACGCGGGCTGCGGGACCGAGATCGAGGCACTCGGCGAGCAGCGCGGGATCGAACCGGGCGTACGCGCAGCCGAAGACGAGCGCACCTTCGCGGCTCCGCCACTGGGCGAGGCCGACGACCTTGCGCCCATCCGTCAGCACCTCCCCAGGGCCGACGCCGGCGAAGCACACCAGATCGCTCCACGGCGTGCGCGCAGTAGGGGCATCGTGGACCGCCGCGTCGACGCCCGCACGCTCCAGGGCGGCCGCCCACCATCGGCCCACGTGCACCGCCGTGCGGCGCGGCTCAGGCGCCCAGAGCGGGTCTGTGGCTGGGATCCACATGTCCGCCCACACCTGAGCCCCCGGGGCCACGAGGACCGCGCCACCGCCGCCTCGCCGGCGCACGACCTCGACCCCAGCCCGCGCCGCTCGGGCGTAGTCGACCACCTCGGCGCGTTGCGCGCTCCCGAGGACGAGGAGGGGCTCGCCGACGGCACGGACCACCACCCGCCGTCCCGCATGGCGGAACCGCTCGACGTCGAACCAGCGACCCACGACGACCGCCTCGCCGCTCGAAGGCGCAGCGGACGGAATCAGGATGCCGCCGCCAGGTAGGGCTCCCATAGTGGGTCGACCTCCTGGAGATGCCGCAGGCGCCACAGATGGCCATCCGGCGCCCACGGGGTGAACGACAGCGTCCAGCCCAGCTCGGAGAGCAGCTGGTCCCCCTTCATCAAGTTGTGCCGCTTGCACGACGCCACCACGTTCGTCCACTCGTGCCTCCCCCCCCGGCTCTTCGGCACGACGTGGTCGATGGTGTCGGCGGCGTCCGCGCAGTAGGCGCACACCCCCCCGTCGCGGCGCAAGACTGCGCGACGGGTGAGTGGGGGGGTCCGCGCCCAGCGCGGGATGCGCACCATGCGGCTGAGCCGAACGATGGCGGGAACCTCGACTCGCAACTGCGCGGAACGGAACACGGACGCTGCGGGTCGGAAGGCCACCGCCTCGGCCCGGCCGTCGAGCAGCAGCACCACCGCGCGACGCTCGGAGACCAGGGCCAGCGGCTCGTACGTCGCGTTGAGCAGGAGGACCCGCTCCATGCCCGAAGAGGCTACCGGAGCGGCGGCCGTACCCGGCGCCTCCTCGTCGAGCACCACTCGAGGTACTCGACGACGTCCGCCGGGGCTGCAGCTGCGTTCCCGGCACCGCCGTATGCCGTCGTCATGCGAAAGCGCCAGTAGGCGGCATCGGGCAAGGGCAGCGGAGGCCAGCGCCGCCACCAGCCCTGGGGGGCCAGGCGCCATGCCATGACGACGGCTGCGGGCCACAGGTCGGGCCGCCCGCCAACCGCACGGGCCGCACGCCACAGATCCCGCACCGGCGGGGCGCTCATCCGACACCGCCGACCGGGGCGCCGAGGGCGCGCCACGCGACCGCGCCGGCGCCGATGAGCGGACCGTCGGCCCCCAGCGTGCTCGGGACGATCCGTGCCCCCGCGGCGTAGTCGAGGCGCGCTCGGGCAGACAGCTCGCGTTGGGCGGCAGCGAAGAACGGGGCGCCGAAGCCGAGCGCGACGGAGCCGGCCACGACGGCGAAGTCGAGATCGACCAGCGCGCAGACCGAGGCGACGCCACGGCCGACCAACGTGCCGGTCCTCGCCACGACCTCGGGCGGTGCCTCGGCGGCGGGGCGCCCGGTCATCGCAGCGATGGCGGTCCCCGACGCCTCGGCCTCGAGGCAGCCGTGCCCGCCGCACGCGCACTCCCTTCCGGTGGGCTCCACGATCACGTGGCCGATGTGCCCAGCGTTGCCGGTCCGACCGTGGAGCAGGCGGCCGTCGACGACGACGCCGCCTCCGACGCCCGTCGACACGACCATGGCGACGTACTGGCGACGACCCGCGGCCGTCCCACGCCAACCTTCGGCGAGCGCGAGTGCCTTGGCGTCGTTCTCGACGTAGGTGTCGAGATCCGTGAGCTCGGCCAGCCGGGCACGCAGCGGGAAACCACGCCACCCCGGGATGTTGAGCGGCGACACCTCCTCCCCCCCCAACGTCATCGGCCCGCCACTGCCCACGCCGCACGCACGCGGGGCCCTCGCGTCGAGCGCAGAGAGGACCGCACGCACCAGATCTGCCAGCGTGCTCCACAGCGCCTCGGCACCGCCGTGCGCGGGCGTCGGCGCGGTCGCGGCGCCGGTCAGCGTGCCATCCGCACCAACGAAGCCGGCAGCCAGCTTCGTGCCGCCGACGTCGACGGCCAGGACGAGATCAGCGCTCAGTGGTCGCGCCGGAAGTGCGAGCGGAACCAGTCGCGCGTGCCGTGGAGGGCGTGCTCGACGCGAGGCTGTTCGCCCTCTTGGCGCGGACGGGTGAAGTCGTGCCATCCCGCCTGGCCCAGCCGCCGGAGGTTCCGCTCGAAGACGACGGCCGAACCGAACATCACCGCGACGCCGAAGAGGCCGACGACGATCGACTGCGAGTAGAAGGCCACGAGCACCGCGAGCCCGGCCAAGAACGTGAGCGCCGACCACTTGCACTGGCGTCCAGCGTGCCGGTACACGGTCTTCGAGCGGACACGATCGGCGAACTGCGGATCGTGGCGCACCAGGGACTCCTCGAGCTCGGCAAGGATCCGCTGTTCGTGCTCAGAAAGCGGCACCGGATCCCTCCTCTCCCCACCGGTCCCTTGAACCCAACACGGTGATGGACCTCCTCGCCCGTCGCCGTCTCCGATATTCGCGCAGTTCTTCGGTCGCCACCAGAGTCTACGGCGCGACGGGTGCAACAGTCCTTCGCCCGCCCGATCCCCCGCACAGGTCTGGCGACCTGCGTCAGGACCGTCCACCGGGGCGTCGTCGTCGGATCACCCGGGACCACACGCCCGGTGCGAGCGCGCCGAGGACGCCCGAGATCACGATGACCAAGATCAGGGGCGCGTGGGCCGAGGTCAGCCAGAAGCGGATACGCACGGTCTGCAGATTGACGAACGCGAACCACGCCAGGAGCGCCACCGCCACGCCGGTGACGACGAGCCGTACGTCGCGGCCTCGCCCGCCGCCCGGCCGCCTCGACGCGACGTCGTCCGCCCCCGGCAGCGCCGGCGGCGGCTGACTCGGCACCTCGTTCGACGCCGGCTCCCACTGGCTCATGCGCGCTCCTCGCTCGCGTCGGTCGATCGCATCGGTGACGCCACCGCTGCGCTGCGCACTGCGGCCGCGGAGGAGCTACAAAGAGAGCCGTGCGCACCCGCTTGACCGAGCTCCTCGGCGTCGAGCACCCCGTCATGCTCGCTGGCATGGGCGGCGTGTCCTATGCACCCCTCGTCGCAGCGGTGTCGGCAGCAGGCGGCTTCGGATGTCTCGGCGGCTCCACCATGGGACCGGAGCGAATGGTGGCGGAGATGGCGGCGGTCCGGGAGGCGACGGACAAACCCTTCGGCGTCGATCTCCTCACGGCGATGCCCGGCGACCTCGCTGGGCAGGTCGAGCTCGCCATCGAGGGCGGCGCGTCCGTGTTCGTGGCGGGCCTGGGCGTCCCGTCCCAGGTCGTCGACCTGTGCCACCGCCACGCCCTCCTGGTCGTCAACATGTGCGGGAAAGTGGTCCACGCCGAGCGCGCGGTCGACGCCGGGTGCGATCTGGTGGTCGCGCAGGGGACCGAGGCGGGCGGGCACACCGGGAAGGTGGCCACGCTCCCCCTCGTCCCGCTCGTCGTCGACGCCGTCGGCACACAGGTGCCCGTCGTGGCGGCGGGCGGCATCTTCGACGGACGGGGGCTCGCCGCGGCGCTCGCCCTCGGTGCGGATGGCGTATGGATCGGGACGCGCTTCATCGCGACCCCGCAGGCTCGTAGCGCGCCCGGCTTCAAGGAGGCGCTCCTCGCGGCGCGAGAGGACGGCACCACCGTGAGCCGTGCGTACTCGGGGAAGACCATGCGCGTCCTGCGCAACGAGTACACGGACTTCTTCGACGAGCACCCCGAGACACTGCGTCCCTTCCCCGAGCAGCTGGAGCGCTCCATGGGAGACGGCGCAATGCACCTCGGCGTCGACGAGCGAGCGGGTGGGGTGGACCCCCGGCGCGAGTGCTATCCCGCCGGCCAGGGGGTGGGCGGCATCGCCGAGCTGGTGGACGCCGGCACACTCGTCCGCCGCATCGTCGCGGAGGCCGACGCTGCGCTGGGCACGGCGGCTCGGGGCGTCGAGCGCGCCTGAGAGGGCAATCCGATCGAGTGCCCGGCCACCGGGACTCGACGGACGGACAGCGCTGCCGATCGACGGGCGCACCAGCCCTCCGGACCTACCGCCCGACCACGCCCACGGGACAGGCCACCCCGGTCCCCCCGAGCCCGCAGTAGCCGTTGGGGTTCTTCGCCAGGTACTGCTGGTGGTAGTCCTCAGCGTAATAGAAGGGTCCTGCCGGCGCGAGCTCGGTAGTGATCACGCCGTAGCCCGCGCTCGAGAGCAGCGCTTGATAGCGACTGACGGCAGCGCGCGCGGCCTCGAGCTGAGCGTCGGAGCATCCATAGACCGCCGAGCGGTACTGGGTCCCGACGTCGTTGCCCTGGCGCATACCCTGCGTCGGATCATGGCCTTCGAAGAATTGGGCGAGGAGCTCTTCGTAGCTCACCTGGGTGGGATGGAACACGCACAGCACGCATTCGGCATGCCCCGTGAGCCCCGAGCACACCTCTTCGTACGTCGGGTTCGGCGTGAAGCCCCCGCTGTAACCAACCGCGGTCGTATAGACGCCGTGGAGCTGCCAGAGCTTGCGCTCTGCGCCCCAGAAACAGCCCATCGCGAACACCGCCTTCTCGGTCCCCGATGGGAACGGCGGCACGAGCGGCGTCCCGAGCACTTCGTGGCGCTCGGGGACGGCCAATGGGCGCGCTCGTCCCGGGAGCGACTCATCAGGTCCGACCATCTGCGTCTTGCGATCGGTGAACAGACCCATCACGCACTCCTCGCATCTCTTCAGGTGCCGTCGCCCACCGGCGTGCAACACCCACCTGCAATGTGGCTGATCCGCACCGTGCGGCATCCGTTCGACCACCCTAAACGGTGCGCGTCCCGACTACGGCGCGAACGTGAACGCAGGGGTGCCGAAGAGCACCACGAGGATCCCGAGGAGCGCCGCGCCCAGGCACGCCAGCGCGGGTACGTAGCGCCCATCGAGGCGTGCGCCGACGAGGGCGATCAGGGGGAACGCCGCGAGCACGAAACGGAACCAGGCCCCGGTGTTCGAGGTGCAGAGCCAGGCGAGGAGGACGAGAACGGCGTAGGCGAGCTCCTCGAGGCGCAACCACCGGCGCCCGCCGACGGCGAGGTACACGATGCTCACCCCTACGACGATCACCCCGATCCCGTCCACCGTCGTCCACGGAGGGCCGAGCGGGTGGGCGAAGAAGGCGAGCAGCGCGTGGTACGGCGCTGCGACATCGACCGTGTTGCGCCAGCCCACCCGCTCGGCTGTCACGAACGTGAGGAATCGACCGGTCCGCTCCTTCAAGAAGACCATGTAGCCGACCAACCCCGCGGCACCCACCAACGGGCTCGCGAGCGCGGCGGCGACGTGGCGCCGTTCCTGAGCGCTGCCCGCGGGTCCGGCGAGCACCTCGCGCACCGCTGCGATCATCAATGCGACGACGAGCGCTACCCCGAGGAGCCGGGTGCCCGTCGCCGCGAGCGTCGCCACCCCGGCGAGCACGTACCACCGGCGACGGATGGCGTAGAGGACGAGCAGCGCGAGCGGGATCTCGAGTAGCTCGCTGTAGCCGTAGATGAAGACGTAGCCGCCCGGGAAGAAGGCGAAGAGGATCGTCGCCCGCCACGCTGCCGCCTCGTCGAACATCCGGGCGACGAGCGCCCGGAACAGCAGGCAGGACGCGACGAGCGCGATCGCCCCCAGCAACAGGATGCTCCTGGCTGGCGGGCCGCCGACCACCGCGTGGGTGACGTGCTCGACGAGGGGGAGCCCAGGGAAGAACGCGGGCCGTAGCGCCGCGTAGGCGCCCCCTGGGCGCGGGAGCGCCGAGACGTAGCCCAGCCGAGAGATCTCGTAGTACCACGCCCCGTCCCACTTGTCGGCCGTCGCGGCGACGGTTGCATGCGTGATGTAGGCCGCCTGCCACAACGCGACGAGCCCCATGGCGTAGGCGCCGAGCGCAACGATCGTCGTACTGCCCCACCACCCCCACGTCGTCCGACCGGCGCCTTCGTGGGAGCTGGACGTGGCAGGGATGGAAGTGGCAGGGATGGACGTGGCAGGAAGTCCGGCGACAACGGCCGCTCCACCGGCCCCGACCACACTGTCCGCGTGGCCGCGCGCGAGGTCGTCGCGTGCCGGGCCCGGGCTCCCTGCGCCGTCCACGCGCTGAGCGTAACCGGGGCCCCGCCGCTCAGCTCGGGACGCGAGCGCGCGGGAACCGGGAGTGCCGACTACCTTGTGGACAAGCAGAAGGGGGACCAACGACGCTCACGCCTGCACGTGCGTGCGTGTGATCGAAGGGATGGTGCGGAGTGGTCCGATCCGTCACAGAGTCGCACCCGACATCGGCCGATCGGCGTCAGCGCGCGTTGCGCGCCGCCTACGAGTCGGTGCGCTCCTTCACCGAGCAGCTCGCCGCGCCCCTCTCCCCCGAGGACCAGACCGTCCAGTCGATGCCTGACGTGAGCCCGACGAAGTGGCACCGCGGCCACACGTCTTGGTTCTTCGAGACCTTCTTGCTTCGCCCCGAGCTGGCGGGCTACCGCGTGGCGCACCCCGCATACGCGTACATCTTCAACTCGTACTATGAGGCCGCCGGGGACCGGTACCCGCGAGCGGAACGGGGCCTCGTCTCCCGGCCCGGGACGATCGAGGTCGCCGAGTACCGCCGCCACGTCGACGCGGCGATGGCCCAGCTTCTCGACCAGGCGCTCAGCCCCGAGTCCCTCGACCTCGTCGAGCTCGGGCTCAACCATGAGCAGCAGCATCAAGAGCTGTTGCTCATGGACATCAAGCACGTGCTGTCGCGCAGTCCCCTGGAGCCTGCGTACGCCAGCACGGCGGCGTGCGTGGCATCCCCGGACCCCGAGAAGCCCCAGTGGGTCGAGCATCCCGGGGGTCCCGTCGAGATCGGCCACCGAGGAGGTGGCTTCTCGTTCGACAACGAGTCGCCGCGTCACGTCGTCCAGCTGGTCCCGCACGCGATCGGCGACCGACTCGTCACCTGCGGAGACTGGCAGGAATTCATCGAGGACGGCGGGTACCAACGTCCCGAGCTCTGGCTCTCCGAAGGTTGGGCGAGCGCGCAGGCACAGGGCTGGCACGCTCCGCTGTACTGGGACGACACCGGCGTCTTCACCCTCTTCGGGCGCCGCCCGGTCGATCCGGCGGCTCCCGTCGTCCACGTCAGCTACTTCGAGGCCGACGCCTTCGCCCGCTGGAGCGGAGCACGGCTCCCCACTGAGGCCGAATGGGAGACGTTCGCCGCGGGCATACATCGCAGTCGTGAGGATCTCGCGCCCGAGCAGCACGCGCTCCACCCAGATGCCACCGCCGGGGCCCAGCTCTTCGGCGCGGTGTGGCAATGGACGTCGAGCAGCTACAGCCCGTACCCGGGGTTCCGCACCGCCCCCGGCGCGGTCGGCGAGTACAACGGCAAGTTCATGGTGAACCAGCAAGTTCTACGCGGGAGCGCGTGCATCACGCCGCCGGCCCACTCCCGCCTCACTTACCGGAACTTCTTCCCCGCCTCCGCTCGCTGGGTGTTCGCGGGCCTGCGGCTCGCCCGGGACCTCTAGGCGGTGCCCGCGCTCTCTGCGATCACCGTCGACGTCCACCTCCGCGACGACGACATGCGCGCCGCGCTCGAGCACGACGTGCGCGACGGGCTGTGCCGCCGACCCAAAGCGATCCCCCCGACGTGGTTCTACGACGAGGAGGGCAGCAGGCTCTTCGAGGAGATCACCAAGCTGCCCGAGTACTACCCCACCCGGACCGAACGCGCGCTCCTCGAGGCCCACGCGGTCGAGATCGCATCACTGGCCGGTGCCGACACCCTCGTCGAGCTCGGTGCCGGATCGTGCGAGAAGACGCGGATCCTGCTCGACGCCATGAAAGAGCTGGGCACCCTCCGCCGGTACGTTCCCTTCGACGTCAGCGCGGAATTCTTGGAGGACGCAGCAGCGTCACTCGCAAGTGAGTACGACGGTCTGCACATCCACGCGGTCATCGGTGACTTCCTCCGCCATCTCGACCGGATCCCGACCACTGGCACGCGTCTGGTCGCGTTCTTGGGAGGGACGATCGGCAATCTCGTGCCTACGCAGCGCGCGCGGTTCTTCCAGGCGTTGCGCGCGACGTTGGCACCGGGCGACCACGCCCTCGTGGGGGCCGACCTGGTGAAGGACCCTCGACGCATCGTCGCCGCCTACGACGACAGTGCCGGGGTCACCGCGGAATTCAACCGGAACGTGCTGCGAGTGATGAACCGCTCGCTCGACGCGAACTTCGTGCCCGAGCACTTCGCCCACGTGGCCCAGTGGAACGAGCACGCGCAGTGGATCGAGATGCGGCTCCGGGCAATCGGCTCGCAGCGCGTCCACGTCGAGGCACTGGACATGACGGTGGAGTTCGACGCTGGAGAGGAGCTCCTCACCGAGATCAGCGCGAAGTTCACGCCCGAGGGTCTTGCCGCGGAGCTCGATGACGCACGGTTCTCCGTCGAGAACCAGTGGGGCGCCGAGGACGGCGAGTTCCTGCTCACCCTCGCAAGTCGTCGCTGAGAGGCGAAGAGCTCGCCGTAGGCGGTCTCGAGCATGGAGGCGACCGCGGCCAGGGAACGACGCGCGCCGGCGCGGGCAAGGCTCTTCTCGCTCATGCGCCTCGCACCGCAGCGCGCTGATCCACCGGCGCCGCTATACGAGCTCCGCCACCGCGTCGCCCGACGCCTGCGTGCGCAAGCGAGAGTAGAGGGCGGCACCGCCGAGGATCAGCACGCCGGGCAGCCATTCCGACCACGCCTGAGGCAATCCCAAGAACGACGTCGAGGTGATCGCCTCCTGGATCAAGAGGGCACCAAGGAACGCGCCGACGTAGGAGCCGCGCCCTCCAAAGATGCTCGCGCCTCCGAGCACCGCAGCCGCAAGGGTCGTCAGCGTGTAGCTCGCCCCGATGGTCGGGTCGCCGATACCCACTTGGGTCGTCAGGAGGATCCCCGCACCCACCGCGAACAGTGAGCACACGACATGGGACAGGAACAACGAGGGTCCCACGTGCGCTCCCATGCGGAAGGCGCGCTGTTCGTCCGAACCGACGGCCCGCAGCTCCCTGCCGCGATGCGTTCGCCGTATGTACATCTCGCACGCGACCGCAATCGCCGCGGCCACGAGGAAGACGATCGGGATTGCCGCTGCACTCACCTGTACCGCGTTGATGACCGATGTGCCGATCGGGCCCGCCGACTGTGGCCGTAACAGCAAGGACACTCCTTGCAGGCCGATGTAGGTGACAATCGTGGAAATGACCGGCCCGATTCCGAGATTCCGGATGAAGAACGCGTTGATCACGCCGACGAGCACTCCAGCCGCTGCCGCCACGAGCCCGCCGACGAGGAGTCCGGTGAGTCCAGAGCCCGACGTCGCGAAGAACGACATGATCACGACGGTGAGCCCCATCATCGGTCCGACCGACAGATCGAAACTTCCACGCAACAGCACGGTCAACTGCCCGACCCCGCCGAGGCACAAGATGGTCGCGAGGAACAGGAGGTCGTTCACGTTCCTCGCCCCGAAGAACAGAGAGTGCCCAACACCGGTTCCCAACGCGAGTCCGATCACGAGAACGGCAAGGATCGCGCTAGGAGAGGCGTCGCTTCGTGCGGCGCGGCGGAGCACGCCTTGCTGTTGCCTGCGCACGCTCGACTCGGCGCGTTCCACCTTCGCCGTGATGGCAGCACCCGTGATGCGCTCCTCCGTCAGGTCGTCACCGGACAAGGTCTCGACCACCTGCCCGCGGGAGAACACGAGCACACGGTCACACAGACCAGCGAGCTCCATCGCATCAGCCGAGACGATGACGACGGCCGTCCCTTTGTCCGCGACGCGTCGCAGGATGTTGTAGATCTCGATGCGCGCACCGACGTCCACTCCACGCGACGGCTCGTCTGCCAAGAGGACTGTCGGCTCCGCGGCGATGGCCCTAGCCATGACGACCTTTTGCTGGTTCCCCCCCGATAGGTTGCCTGCCGCGATGTCCGTGCGCGAAGGCCTGATGTCGAACGCCTTGATCTGCGACTCCGCGAAAGCCTGCTCACGGTCGCGCCGGAGCACGCCTGCGGACTCGACTTCACGTAGCACGAGGAGCGAGAGGTTCTCCTTCACCGACATCGCGCCGAAGAGCCCCTCGCGGTGTCGATCGTGGGGCACGTACACGATCCCTGCGCGGCGTGCACGAGAAGGGTTCTTCGTGTCGACATCTCGCGATCGCACCCGAACGACACCATGGTGGCCCACAAGGCCCGCGAGCGCCCGTACTGCGTCGCGCTGGCCGTTTCCTTCGACGCCAGCCAGACCGATGATCTCTCCTTCTTTGACAGAGAAGGTGACGTCGGCAAGCTTTTGGCCGCTCAGATGGGCAACCTCGAGGACCGTCGGGCGCTCCTCCCCTGGCTGTGCGAAGGTCGCCTTCGCTGGGAACGTCTGCTGCACTGGGCGACCCACGATGAGGCCAAGGACTTCGTCGTCGGACAGCTCCTGCGCGTAGGCCGTCGCACGGACCTGACCGTCGCGCAAGACGGTGATCCGTTCAGCCACTCTTCGCACTTCCGGCAGACGGTGTGAGATGTACACGACACTCGTTCCGTTGCGGCGCACTCGTTCGATCTGCGCGAACAGCTCTCGGCTCTCGCTCGCGCTCAGCGACTCCGTCGGCTCGTCGAGCACGACCACGCGCGCATCGGCGGCAAGTGCCTTCGCGATCTCGAGGAGCTGACGTTCGGCGACACTGAGCTCCCCCGCGCGCCGCCGTGGATCGATGTGCGCGTCGACCAGCTCGAGGCGTTCAGATGCCCACGTGTGGAGCCCGCGGTACGAAGGACGCGCCAACTTGGGCACGGAGAGTGCGAGGTTCTCCGCGACGGTCAGGTCGTCCACCACCGACGGATGCTGGTACACCACGCTCAATCCCATCGCCTGGGCAGCGCGGGGATCTCCGCGCTCGAGGCGGTGGCCGCAGATCTCGACCGTCCCTGCATCGGGCGCGATCGCGCCCGCGGCCACCGCCATCAACGTCGACTTGCCTGCACCGTTCTCGCCGAGCAGGGCGTGCACCTCGCCGCGTCGCACCTCGAACGACACGTCGTCGAGGGCCACGAGCCGACCGAAGGTCTTGCAGATCCCGAGGAGCCGGAGGGTCACCAGCGGGCTCGCCTGCGTCTGCAGATCCTGCGGCGAGACTGCAGTGGTCGCCTGCTGCGGCAGAGCGTCGGGTGCAGGCATCGTCTTTCAGGGCTTCCCGTACTTCGCGATCACCTTCGGCGAAAGTTCGTCCGAGAGGTACCTGTCGGTCGGCTGGTGCACTGTGCAGTGCGGAGTGAGCCCCGTCAGCGTGTTCTCGTAGAAGGTGAGGTTGTAGAGGTTCGGTTCGGTGTCCTTGACGCCCTCGGCTGCGGCGATGGCCTTCCGAGCGGCCACCCGGCCGAGCCAGTTGCGCGTCGAGACGGTTGCAAGCTGGAAGTGGGGCTGCTTGGCGTGTGTCGACTTCCACAAGCACCCGAGCCCGTTTGCTGTCGCTGCAGCCACCGCGGGAAGCGGTCGACCCGCTGCTTGGAACGCGTGCATCACGGAAAGGGCATCGGTGCCGTATGTCGAGATGACCCCGTTGATGGTTGGGAACTCGCTCACGAGCGACGCACCGACCTGCTGAGCCTTGGCGGGTGTCCATGTGGTCGCCGGCCACTTGGTGGTGCCAGTGAGCAAGTGCATTCCCGGATGCTTCGCGAACACCTTTACGACCGCGGCAAGGATCGACGCCGACACCGGGTTGCCCGCAGGACCACCAAGCTCTACGACATCGCCGTGACCGTGCAGCGCCTTCACCATCCACTCGGCGAACAGGGTTCCCGAGTACGCCGGCACCCAGTCGACGTAGCTCACGTATGTCTTGCCGTCCCGACCCCCGGGGTTTGCCGCCCAGGGGACGACCTTGACACCCGCACGCGTGGCGGCCTTGATCGCCGGCAGCTCCGACTTGCCGAAGTCCGGGATCACGGTGAGCGCGTTCACACCTTGGGCGGTCATGCTGTCGATCTGGGAGATGGCCTTGTCGAGTGTGCCCTCGGCGATGTTGACGACCTGCTTCACGTTCTTGCACTTGGCCGCTTCCGATCGGACAGCCGCCATCGACGCCTGCGACCAGGCGTTCACTCCAAAGCCGTCGAGGATGCCAAGGGTGATCTTCTTGTGGCCGCAAAAGGCCGTCGTCGTGAGCTGCCCAGCGTGGGCGATCTCGTACTTCATCGTCGCCGACACGACGGTGCTCTTCTTCTTGGAGGTCTTGTGGCTACCGCTGGCGCCGGCTACTCCCCCACCGACGGCCACGCTCAAGGTGACGCCGAGGACTCCTGCGCTGAAGCCATACACCGCTCGTCGAAGCCGTGACGGCCTCTTCGAACCAGCCTGTCGTTCCATCACTACCTGTCTCCCTTCTCATGGGTCACGCTCATGGGTCACGTCGATGACTTGGCTGACTTGGGGTGATGCGGCTGATTTGAGGGCCCGCGCTGTGCCCGAGCGCCGGGACGAACTGGCCCGGCACGGGCCGGTCGCGGGCGTCGGTTGCGGTCCCGGTCATCCCCTGGCCACCCTGAGTGATCGACGCGCGCCGGGCACGCAGCCGTTGGACGACAGAAGTCCAGCGGACGTTGCGGACAGCCATCGCAGCTGCGATCACTCCGGCCTGGATGAGGTACTGGACGGACGTCGCGGCGCCAGCGCCGAACACGTCCTGTTGGAGCTGGATCAAGAAGATCGCCCCAACAGCCGAGCCGATGACGCTCCCACTCCCACCGGCGAGCGATGCGCCGCCAAGTACCACGACCGTGATCGAGGGCAGTAGGTACGCTGTCCCAGCGCTGAGGCCCGGGGTGCCCACGTAGCCGGCGAGGAGGATCGCAGCGATCCCGTACAAGACGCTCGCCGCGATGTACGTGCTCCACACGTACCGGCGCACGCCGATTCCCGCGACGTACGCTCCCGGCGCGTTGGTGCCGACCGAGACGAACCGGCGGCCCAGCGCGGTGAAGCGCATCGCCAGGGCGACGATCACCACGAGGGCGAGCGCGATCAGCACCGTGTGGGGAATGCCCCAGAGCTTGCCGAAGCCGAGGCTCGTCAGGGCAGGAGCCGGCGTCGCCGTCGAGCTCCCGCTCGTGATGATGAGGATCACACCGAGCAAGAGCGCGTTCGTGCCCAGCGTCGCGATGAGCGGCGTGATGCGCAACCGGGTGATGGCGAAACCATTGGCCGCCCCAGTGATCACGCAGGCGAGCAGGGCGACACCGATGGCGGGCAGCAGCCCGGAGTTCGCGCCATTCGGGTACTTCGTCACGATGATCGCCGTGAGCGAGATCATCCCTGCGACCGACAGATCGAGTCCACGCTGTTGGATGACGAGCGTCTGGCCCATTGCGGCGATCGCGAGCACCGCGGCGAAGGGCAAGGTCGACGTCACCACCGACCCTCCAAGGCTGCCAGTCGCGATGGCAGGGCTCAGCGCGAACAGCGCAGCAGTGGCAGGCCATATCGGGAAAAACGGGCTGCGCAGCATCGCCGAGATGCGTGAAACCGTGTCCCAGCGGGTCTGCCGGACGGGTCCACCCATCACGAGCGCCTGATGATGTCTGCGTGCTGGCGACGCGGCCTCGTCCACCCCAGCCTCGTCGCGTCGAGAGGGAGTCACCCCGATGCGGATACGACGACGACGTGAGTCGTCCCCCCACAGGCGTCCACGGCGAAAGTGTAGTGATACTGAGCAGGTGGTGTCAACTGCCACTTACCGCCTAGGACAGCGCTGCTATACAGGAACTGCGGTGCGCGCACCGCCGGCATGCGGACAGCAAGCCAACACCGCCCCTCGTGCGACGCGGTGTCTCGGCGCCGCGTCACCCCGCCGCGCCACCGCGCCGCGCCCAGCCTGCTGCCCCGTCCTTCCCGAGAGCCGTGGACCAGCCCAGGACTAGCCTGCGGCGACCCAGCCGCCGTCGCATATGAGCGTGGAGCCGGTGATGTACCGGCCGGTCGCACTGCACGCGACGGCGAGGATCGTCCTGGCGATGTCCTCGGCGGATCCAACAAAGCCGACGGGGGTGCGCGAGACGATCCACTCCTCCATCGCCGGGTTCTCCGGATACTGGTCGGTGAGCATCGGCGTCTCCGCGAAGCCGGGGGCGACCACGTTCACTCGGGTCGCGGGCGCAAGCTCCACGGCGAGCGCTCGAGCGAAGGCCTCGATGGCCCCCTTGGCCGCCGAGTACGGCGCGTACGCCGGGAAGCCGACGTGCGCGACAGTCGAAGAGACGAACACGATCGAGGAGCCGTCCGCGAGATGCGGGATCGCCGCCTTGGTCAGCAGCATCGGCGCACGAGCGTTGACACGCCACATGCGATCGATGCTGTCGAGATCGGCCTCACGAACCGTGCCCTTCTCGAGCAGGCCGGCACAGTGCACCACCACGTCGATGGCGCCGGCCGCCCCCGGCGTGCCGACTGCGGTCTCGACGACCTTCACCAGCGTCCTGTCGTCGGTCAAGTCCCCTATCGCGGCACGAGCCGACCCACCTGCCGCTTGAATCTCTGACTGCACACGCTCGAGTCGGACCCTGTCCCTTCCCGCGAGCACGACCGACGCACCGGCCGCGGCGAGCAGGCGCGCGGACGCGGCGCCGATCCCGGAGCTCGCGCCCGTGACGACGGCGGTCTTCCCGGTGAAATCGAGCTGCATCGGTCCTCCGTTTCCGACCTCCGCCGAGCTGGCGCCCGACGCGTGTTGCGTATTGACGAACAGCACCGGCGGTGCTGGCACCTTCCCATTGGAATCAGCGGCATCTTCCGCCTACGCTGCGTTCAGTCATACAGTACATCCGCTGCAGCTGCCTAGGAGAAGCCTGGCGCACGCCAGGCGTTGACACAACACCACAACGAAGGAGGCCTTCGATGCCCGACACCAACTCCGTGATCCCGGAGAGCCACGCCGACATCTTGGAGAAGAAGGGTTTCGCGCACGCGGCGACCATCGGCCCGAGCCACGAGCCGCACAGCTCCCCGGTCTGGTTCGCATGGGATGGCCGCGAGCTGTCGTTCAGCCAGACGACCAGTCGGCAGAAGTACCAGAACCTGAAGAAGAACCCCCGCATCTCTCTTTCGATCACTGACCCCGACAACCCCTACCGCTACATCGAGATCCGCGGCGTGGTCGACCGTATCGACGAGGACCCCGACAATGCCTTCATCGACTCGATGGCGAAGAAGTACCTCGGCGAGGACCACTATCCGTGGCACCAGCCCGGTGACCACCGCGTGATCGTCCGCGTCCGCCCCGAGCACACGACCATCCAATGAGCGCAGCGGCAGAGGCTTCCCGCCCCTCTCGTTGGGTCGTGCGCAGTGCCCGGATTCTCAGCCAGGATCCCGCCATCGGCGACTTGGAGAAGGGCGACGTGCTCATCGAGGGATCGGTGATCGCCGCCGTCGGAGCAGATCTCGGACCAGTCGATGCGGAAGAAATCGACGGCACCGACCGAATCGTGCTGCCCGGGTTCGTCGACACCCACAGGCACAGTTGGCAGTCACTGATACGCCACGTGTCGACCGACTGGACGCTTCCCCAATACTTCTCGGGCGTGCGTGGCGTCATCGGCAAGCTCTACGAGCCCGAGGACATGTATGCTGCGAACCTCATCGCGATGCTCGATGCCCTCGACGCCGGCATCACGACGCTCGTGGACTGGTCCCACAACAACAACTCGCCCGAACACGCCGACGCGGCGATCCAGGGCGTGCTCGACTCCGGGATCCGGTCGGTCTGGGGCTACGGGAACAGCAACGACGAGTGGCTTCCGATAAGCGACGTGCCCCAGTCGCGCGACGTCATGCGCATCGCGGAGCGCTGGTTCTCCTCCGGGAGCTCGAGAGTGACCCTGGCGCTCGCGCCACGGGGTCCGCAGTTCGCCACTCAGCCCGTCACGCTCGAGGACTTCAACCTGGCTTCGGAGCTGGACATCCCAGTGACCGTCCACGTTGGAGACGGTGCATGGGGCAAGGGACTCCCCGTCCGATGGATGCACGACAACGGTCTCACGACGCCGAGGACGACGTACGTCCACTGCAACATGCTGGCCGATGACGAGTTCGACATCATCAAGTCGACGGGCGGCGCGATCTCCAGCGCGCCGGAGCTGGAGATGCACATGGGGCACGGACGCCTTGCGGCACTTCGTGCGCACGAGCGTGGCATCCCGGTCTCGATCTCGATCGATGTATGCACGTCCGTCGGCGGCGACATGTTCTCGGCCATGCGGGCACTGCTCGCCGGTTCCCGCTACCTGGTCAACATCCAGGCGCTAGACGAGGACCGGGCGGTGGACCCACTCCCGCTCACCTCTCGCGACGTGGTCTTTTTCGCCACGCAGGGCGGCGCGACCGCAGCATGGCTCGGTGACACGGTCGGATCGCTCACGCCAGGAAAGCGTGCGGACATGATCCTCGTCCGCACGGACACGTGGGGTATGCAGCCCCTCAATTACCCCGCAGGCGCGATCGTCGAGTCGGGTCACCCCGGCCTCGTCGACACGGTGTTCGTCGACGGTGAGATCGTCAAACGCGGCGGGCAACTCGTCCACCATCGGCTGCCCGACGTCCGCCGGCTCGCAGACGCGGCGCGTGACCGCCTCATGCAGCGTGCCGGGATCGACAACCCAGGGCTCTGGCAACCGGCCGTCTACACGAACAAGTGACTCGCCATGCTAGAGCGCGAGCCCCACTCCGGCGTCGGGCGTGAGCGCGCGGAACGTGAACGACTCCTCCAGGTAGAGGTGGACCGACTCCGCATCGTGGTGCTCGTAGCCGATCGAGATGTCCTGCCCGCAAACGAACACGAAGTCGCCGCCTCGCAGGCTGACCAACACCGCGCCGCGGACGCCGGGCGCCCAGACGATCGGTCCGCCGAGGATCTGCCGGAGGTGGTCGAAGACGACCAACCCACCGTGCTCGGTGGTCTCGACCACGCCGGTGTAGCCCTCGGGACCGAGGGCGAGGCCGTAGGGGCCGCTCACACCCCGCTCGAGCAGACCCTCGATCGCCGTCGCTACGCGCGACGGGTAGTCGGCGAACGACGACCCGAGCGGGACGGTGTCCAGCGGCGACGTATCACAGATCCCCTCGATGCCCGCGTCGGCCCAGCCGTGAAAGACGGCGACGTTCTCGGCACGCGCCACGAGGCGCACGGCCTCGTCGAGCGAGCCGAGATCGATGTCGAGCGCGCCGCGTCCTGCATCACGTAGCTCGTCGAGGGCAACCGTGAACGGCGCGCGAAGCTCCACGAGCGGCAGCACCTCTCGCTGGCGGGCCTGCAGCGCACCCTCGGGAGCAGCGATCTGCGCAGCCCGCCCGAGCTCGGCTGCCGAGTAGCGCCAGCCGTGCGGACCGGAGAAGTCCACGAGCTTGCGCGCCGCGAGCGCCGGCGCGAGCCGCTGGCGCGCCTCGTCGTCCAGCTGCCGCCAGGCCTCCTCGGTGACGGGCGCATGGGAACGGAGAAGATGGTTCACGACTGCACTCGCATGCCGCCGAGGCCGAGCGATCCGCCGCGGCCTTTGCCGGGTGCGCCGGGGCCGCCTTTGCCGGGTGCGCCGGGGCCGCCGTCGGCTTCGATCTCGGTCGGCGGCGCATCGGTGAACAGGTACGTCTGCATGTGCTGGTCGAGCGCAGGATCGTGGCGCCGGAGCCACTCGAGCAGCATCATCGCATGCTCCTTCTCCTCGTCCCGGTTGTGCGCCAAGATCGCGCCGAGCTCGGGATCCGAGGTCGCCTCCACCCGCTGGTCGTACCAGTCGGCAGCCTCGAGCTCCTCTTGCAAGGAGGTGAGCGCGCGATGACGGTCGATCGTCTCGGGCGAGAGCAGCGCCTCGGGCTCGTGGAGTCCCTCGCTGTTGGCCATCCGATCCTCCTCAGCCTGGTCGGTCATCTCGCGCCGGCGCGCCCGCGCGACTCGTGTGTTCTATGCCCAACTCACGGTATCAGGGACATACTTTTCCCGTTCCGGCCCCATCGCCTTTCCCGTTCCGGCCCCATCGGGCCGCATCGCCGCCGACTCGCGCGCCGTTCGGCGTAGCGATTCGAGACGCCCGGCTCGACGGATGCCTCGTCGCGCTCACTGCTGATAGCGCTCGACCGTGCTCGGCGGACGCTCCGCCGCCTCGTCCGGGTCCCGACCGGCTCGCCGGAGCGCGCGGCGCTGGCGGAGGACGTCCCACAGCTGGTCGAGCGTCACCTCGAGCCGGTCCAAGCGTGCCTTCTCCTCGGCAGAAAGCCCCGCCGCTGTCTGCGCGTGGGACTCCTCCAACCTGCGCTCCTCGTCGGCGAGCTCGCCGATGCGCCGGAGTATGTCGTCGTCGTCCATGGTTCCGGTCCTTTCGCGTGGGCTCAGGACGTTCTTTCGCGTGATCTCAGGCCGCAGTCGCAAGCGTGCCGCGATCGCCTGACGCGGTATCGAGCGCAGCGCCAAGCACCTCCGCGACCGTCGTCGCCTCGTGGAACGTCATCTCCGCACGAACCTCCTCGGGGACGTCCTCGAGGTCCGGTCCGTTTCGCGCGGGGAGGACGACATGGGTGAGGCCGGCGCGGTGCGCGGCCAGCACCTTCTGCTTGACACCGCCGATCGGCAGCACCCTGCCTTGAAGCGTCACCTCACCCGTCATACCCACGATCGGTCGCACCGGCACGCCAGTAAGCAGGCTCACCAGTGCCGTCGCGATCGTCACCCCTGCCGATGGCCCGTCCTTGGGCACGGCACCAGCGGGCACGTGAACGTGGAATCGCTTGCCGGTGAAGGCCGTGGAGTCGATGCCGAGGGCCCCGGCGTGCGAGCGGACATAGGAGAGCGCGATCTCCGCCGACTCCTTCATCACGTCGCCGAGCTGTCCGGTGAGGGTCAATCCTTCGGGGCCGTCCGCTGCTGCGGCCTCGACGAACAGGACGTCGCCGCCAGCTCCCGTCACCGCGAGCCCCGTCGCCACGCCCGGCGCGCTCACACGATCGGCCACCTCGAAGAAGAATCTCGGGCGGCCGAGCCATGCCCGCACGTCCGCCTCGTCGATGCTGACCGGCGCCTCGACATCGCCGGCGGCGATGCGCGTCGCGACCTTCCTTGCCAGGCGCCCGAGCTCGCGTTCGAGTGATCGGACTCCGGCTTCCCGGGTGTAGTCGCTCACGATGGCATGCAGCGCGGCGTCGGTGATCGAGAGCTCGGGCTCCGAGAGTGCAGCACGCGATCGCTGGCGAGCGAGAAGGTGATGGCGGGCGATGGCCACCTTCTCGTCCTCGGTGTATCCGTCGAGCCGGATCACCTCCATGCGGTCGAGCAGCGGGCCCGGAACGGTGTCGAGCACATTCGCCGTCGCAATGAACATCACCCGCGACAGGTCGAGGTCAACCTCGAGGTAATGGTCACGGAACGTGTGGTTCTGCGCAGGGTCGAGAACCTCGAGCAGTGCGGAGGCGGGATCCCCACGGAAATCTGCACCGAGCTTGTCGACCTCGTCGAGAAGAAGCACCGGGTTCATCGTCCCGGCCTCGCGCATCGCGCGCACGAAGCGGCCGGGCTGTGCGCCCACATAGGTGCGACGGTGCCCCCGGATCTCGGCCTCGTCGCGCACACCACCGAGAGAGACACGCACGAACTTTCGCCCGAGCGCCCGCGCGACCGACTCGCCGAGCGACGTCTTGCCCACGCCCGGCGGACCCACGAGCGCGAGGATGGCTCCTGCCCCTCTGCCATCGACGGGCGTCAGACCCCGCTCCGACTGCAGCTTGCGCACCGCGAGGTGCTCGAGGATGCGCTCCTTCACGTCGACGAGCCCGTCGTGGTCCTCGTCGAGGATCCGCCCCGCCTCTGCGACTTCCAGTCGGTCCTCCGACTCCACACCCCACGGAAGCTCGAGGACGGTATCGATCCACGTCCGGATCCAGCCGCTCTCGGGGTTCTGGTCGCTCGTCCGTTCGAGCCGATCGAGCTCGCGGTCGAGCGCGCTGCGCACGTTCTCGGGAAGGTCGCGTGCCGCCACCTTGGCCCGGTAGTCGTCGGGGTCCGTGCCGGCCTCACCTCCTTGGAGCTCGCCGAGCTCCTTTCGGATCGCCTCGAGCTGCCGGCGCAGGAGGAACTCGCGTTGGGTGCGCTCCATGCCCTGTTCGACATCACTTTTGATCCGCTCGCGCAGGGCGAGATCGGCGAGGGTGTCGCGCGCCCATCCAAGCACGAGGCGAAGGCGCGCCTCGACGTCGATGGTCTCGAGCACTTCCACCTTTTGGGCCAGCGAGAGGTCGGGCGAGTACCCCGACACGTCGGCCAACCGGCCGACCTCGGTCACCTCGCGCAGCTGGGCGGCAACCCTTCCTGCGCCGCGTTCGATGAGAATGTTCTCCAGCACGGCGCGGTACTCGCGCGCGAGCTCGTTCGCTGCGTCGCTCGCTGGCGCCTCGTCGATGGGCTCGGCTTCTACCCACAACGCGTCCCCGGTCCCCGGAACCCCGGTGCCGATGAGCGCTCGGCGGTCGCCGCGCACGGCAATGGCGTCGAGGCCACCCGGCAGCTCGCCGCGCTCGGTGATCTCGGAGATCACGCCGACGGTCGCGTACCGCCCCTCGATGTGAGGAACGAGAAGGAACCGGCCGTCCGCGGACGCGGCGGCGTCGGCGGCGGCGATCGCCTCGGGACTCTCGAGCGCGATGGTGAACACCATGCCGGGAAGCATCACCCCGGACTTCAAGGGAAGGAGGGGAAGAATCAGACGTTCCACGAAGTCTCCAATCGTCGACGCCGGCGCGAGCCGAAACGGTCCCGGCCAGCCGCGAGGTTCAACAGTTCGGACGGGCTGTGGTATTCCGTGGTCAGCCGGCTAGCAGGCAGCGACCCCGTTCAGTCGCCGCTCGCGCCCGCTCAGCTGCCCTGGCCGAGCCGGGGGGACTGGGCAAGGCGCTCGAGGTGCGTGCCCAGCCTTGCCCGGATCTCGGCTTCCATCGCGCGAGCGAGCTCCACCTCGACGACGTCGACGACCAGCGGTCGCAGCTGCTCGACGAGGCTGGCGAGCGCACGCAACGCGTCTCCTGATAGCTGCTCTTCCACGGGCTCGACGACGTGGACGTCCACCAGCTCGACGAAGCGCCGCGCGATCTCGCCGATGTCCCTGCGCAACAGCCTCGCCGCGTCCAGCACCGCATCCAACGGCACCCCCGAGGAGGTGAGCAGCCGCCCGATCTCGAGCGCCGCGGGGTTCGGGACGCTGAACCGGCCGCCCGGCTCCGGCTCGAGGAGACCGAGACGCACTGCCTCTTGCAGTGTGGCGTCGCTCTCACCGGTCAGCTCCTCGAGCTCAGCGCGCCCCACGCTCTCGGCCGAGCGCACGGTCCAAGGGCCGGCGAGCGCGCGCTCGAGCCCGATCAGGTCGCCGACACCAGCACCCCGCTCCCACGCAGCGAGGAGCTCGCCGATGTTGGCGAGGGTGTACCCACGCTCGAGCAACGACCCGACGAGACGCAACCGGGCGAGGTGCGCGTCCGAGTACAAGACCACGCGACCCGAACGACGCGGCGCAGGCAGGAGGCCCCGGTCCTGGTAGGCGCGCACGTTGCGTACGGTCGTCCCCGCCAGGCGCGCGACCTCGTCGACCCGGTACTCGCGCATCGCCCCTCGGCTGTCATGTGGCGCCGCGCCGAACGTATCGGACGTCCTGGGGGCATCGGATGTCCTGGGGCCATGCGGTCCGGTTCTCTGCGAGCCTGGCGTCCTGCCCGTCGGTCCTCTCCCTGACCTCTTTGACAATACCATTGTACACTGTTACATTACTCGATGGGATCGGAGGGTGACAAGCAGGAGGCTCCATGACCGTCGCCAGTCCGTCCACCGACGCCCCTTCGGACCGCGGCACACTCGTCCGGCGCCTCAGCCGGCAGTCCGTGGACAAGCACTTCGACGCCTACGCGGACGTCGATTGGGACGCGCCCGACCACGCCATCGACCCCAGCGACCCCAGGTGGGAGCTTTGGGACTTCGATCCCATCGCCCACACCACGTGGTACCAGCACCAGCCCACCGAGGTCCGCTCCCGGCTCGGCCTGCAGCGGATCGCCGTCACCATGCGCACGGGATGGGAGTTCGAGAACGTCCTGCAGCGCGGACTGCTCTCACACGCCTTCTGGCTCCGAAACGGGAGCCCGGAGTTCCGCTACGTGCACCACGAGGTGATCGAGGAGTCACAGCACACGATGATGTTCCAGGAGTTCGTGAACCGCACGGGTCTGGCGGTTCACGGGCTCCCGCGCCGCATGAAGCTCGCGGCCGAGCTCTTCGTCGTCCCGCTCGCCCGTATCGATCGGCCACTGTTCTTCTTCTTCGTCCTCGGCGGTGAGGACCCGATCGACCACGTGCAGCGCAGACGGTTGCGCGCCGGTATCGCCCACCCGCTCCTCGAGCGCATCATCCGCATCCACGTCACCGAAGAGGCGAGGCACCTCTCGTTCGCACGCCACTATCTGAGAGCGGAGCTCTCGCACCTGCCTCGGGCCCGGCGCGCCACGCTCTCGGTCGCGGTCCCAGCACTGCTCGGCATCATGGTCCGTCTCATGCTTGCGCCACCGCCCGGGTTCGCTCGGCGCAACGGGATCCCCGCTGCCGTGGTTCGGGAAGCGAAGCGGTCCCCCGAGCATCGCGCGCTCCTCTGCGACTCGGTGGCCAAGATCCGTCGCCTGTGCGAGGAGACCGGTCTCATGAACCCCGCCGCCCGGCTCGCATGGCGTCTCGCTGGTCTGTCAGGACACGGCACCGACGGCGGTGGCGAGGCACTCGCGTGAGCGCGCAGGACGTCGCGCGATACAAGGTGGCGATCATCGGCGCCGGTTTCGCCGGATTGGGTCTTGCCATCGCGCTGCTCCGGCGCGGCACACGAGACTTCGTGATCTTCGAGCGCGGGAACGACGTCGGCGGCACGTGGCGCGACAACACGTATCCAGGAGCAGCGTGCGACGTCCCCTCCAACCTCTACTCCTTCTCCTTCGCCCCGAACCCGACATGGTCCCGTTCCTTCTCGCCACAGCCCGAGATCCAGGCCTACCTGCGGTCGTGCGCCGAGCGCTTCGGGGTACTCGACTTCGTGCGCTTGGGCCACGAGGTGGCGCTGGCGACGTGGGTCGAGGATCACGCGTGCTGGGAGCTCGAGACGACGGGCGGCAGGGTCCGCGCGGACGTCGTGGTGTCGGCGCGCGGTCCTTTGAGCGAGCCGCAGGTGCCGCCGCTGCCGGGGCTCGAGCAATTCGAAGGCGCAGTCTTCCACTCGGCGCGTTGGGACCACGACCACGACCTCTCCGGCGAACGCGTCGCGGTGATCGGGACCGGCGCGTCCGCCATCCAGTTCGTCCCGGAGATCCAGCCGATCGCGGGCCGCCTCCACGTCTTCCAGCGCACGCCGCCGTGGGTCATCCCCCGGCACGAGCGCCGGTTCACGCGCCTCGAGCACGCGCTGTTCCGCTCGTTCCCTCCCACGCAGCTCGCCGCTCGTGCCGCCCTCTACTGGGCGCGTGAGGCGTACGTGCTCGGCTTCGTGGGACCGCCCGACCGCCGGCGCCGGCGCGCACGCATCGCCGAGGCCGCAGGACGGCGGCTGCTCGAGGCGCAGGTGGCCGACCCCGACCTCCGGGCCAAGCTCACGCCGCGTGACGAGATGGGCTGCAAGCGGATCCTGCTGTCGAACGACTACTACCGCGCCGTCACCCGCCCCAACGTCGAGGTCGTCACGGATTCCATCACCGAGGTACGCGCGCACGGCATCGTGACCGAAGACGGCATGCAGCGGCCCGTCGACACGATCGTGCTCGGCACCGGGTTCGACATCCGCTCGCCGATGGCCGCGACGCACACCATCGGACGGCGTGGGCTCACCCTCGCCGAGGCATGGGCACCGAGGCTCGCTGCCTACAAGGGCATGACGGTCTCGGGGTTCCCCAACATGTTCTTGATGGTCGGGCCGAACAGCGGGCTCGGGCACACCTCCATCGTCTTCATCATCGAGTCCCAGATCGCCTACATCCTCCACGCACTCGACACGATGGCGTCGAAGGGGTACTCGAGCGTGGAGGTGCGCGCAACGGCCCAGCACCGATGGACGGCACGGATCGACGCACAGAGCGCTCAGACCGTGTGGACCGCGGGAGGCTGCCGGTCCTACTACCTCGACGAGGCAGGAAGGAACGTGGCGATCTGGCCGCGTTCGAGCTGGAGCTATCGCCGCCTCACGCGGCGTTTCGACATCGAGGCCTACGACGCGCGGCGACCGGTGACCCGGGAGCGGCCGGCGGTACCGGCGACGCTCGGCAGGCGGACTGCGCCAGCCGATGGCCGTGTCGGCGCGGCAGCCGTCGATGACGACCCCCTCGTCGCGCGATGAGCGTGCAGCTCGAGGGGGCACTGGCCGTCGTCACGGGCGGTGGCAGCGGTATCGGGCGTGCGACCGCACTGGCTCTCGCGCGACGCGGTGCGCAGGTGGTGGTGATCGACATGGACGGCGATGCGGCAACCGAAGTCGCCACGTCCATCGACGGCGTCGCCCGCTCGCTCGATGTCTCGGACCCCGAGGCCACGACGCGCGTGGCACGCGAGCTCGAACGCGAGGTGGGCGTGCCCGACTTGCTCGTCAACAACGCCGGCGTCGGGCACACTGGCCGTTTCCTCGCCACCACGCTCGACGACTGGCACTGGATCCTCGGCACCAACCTCATGGGCGTCGTTCACGGGTGCCGGGCGTTCGGCCCCGCGATGCTCGACCGCGGCAGCGGGCACGTCGTGAACGTGTCCTCCGGTCTTGCCTACACCCCGCGCGCGACGGAGCCCGCGTACGTGACGTCGAAAGCCGCGGTCCTCGCGCTGACCCGATGCCTGCGCGCCGACTGGGGACCCAAGGGGGTCGGCGTCAGTGCCATCTGCCCGGGCGTCATCGCGACTTCCATCGTCGAGCGCGGACGCTTCCGGGGCGAACGGGCCTCCGCCGAGGCGATGGCACGCGTTCGCCGGGGCTTTGCGCGCGGGCACCCTCCCATGCTGGTCGCCGAGGCCGTCGTCGACGCCGTCGAGCGTGACCGGCCGGTCGTGCCGGTAGGCATCGAGGCGCGCGTCGGCTGGGTGCTCCACGGTCTCGTCCCGTCGCGCCTCGTCGACCGGGCGGCGCGGACGAGCATCGCCGGACTCTGAGATCGCCGGGCTCTGAGATCGCGCGCGCTTGGCGCGCCGCATGCCCCCATGTGCATCATGGACGCATGACCGTCGTTCGCATCAACGCCATCTCCGTCGACCCTGACACAGGGGACGAGCTTGCGGCGCGCTTCGCCAAACGCGCGGGCGCGGTGGATCATGCGGACGGCTTCGAAGGGTTCGAGCTGCTCCGACCGACGGACGGACGCGCCACCTGGCTCGTCGTCACCCGCTGGCGTGACGAGGAGTCCTTCCGGGCCTGGACCACGTCGCCAGCGTTCGCGCACGGTCACCGGGGTGCCTCGGGCGATGACGGTGGCGGCGAGGGACACGGCAGGCCGGTCGCCGCTGCGTCCGAGCTGTGGTCCTTCGACGTCGTCGACCTGGGGAGCCTGCACTAGGTCCCCTGCAATGGGCCCTCTGCAATGGGCCCCGTCGTTCTGTCGAGCGACGCCCTCGCTAGCTGCGGGCGTCCGCGTCACTGGCGCCCATGGCCCGTGGAATGTAGATCGCCGCCTGCCAAGAGCCGGTCAGCGGCACCATCGCCAGTGCCGCGCCCGCCCGCAGCATCCACGAAAGGGTCTCGCGGTGCGGTGCGCCGGGGAGCGGGTGCGCGATCAGGCCACGTCGCACGTGGTCCTGGCGCACCCGCCACGACGACGGCACAGCCACGCCAGCGGCGGCCAGCTGGGGCGCGGCCCGACCGCTCTTTGGGTGCATGATCCCCACCGTCTCCTCGCCGGTGCCCGACTCCTGGGTGCGTGCCGGCATCCAGGTGCACATGCTGACCGGCGGCTGCGCAGTGCCGAAGAGCGCCGAGAAGACTCCGCCGCCCGTCTCCTCGACCTCCGTTTCAGGCACGCCCGGCAGGAGGTTGATCCAGCCGTCGCGCGCCCGGGTCAGGCAGTCCATCCACTCGAGGACCGGCTCCGAGGCATCAGGACGGAACACCAGTTGCTCGACGGTTCGTCTCCGCGGCATCCGCCCCTGTCTACCGGTGTCGGCGCATCGCGCGCCATCCATGCCGGCGCCCGGAGCGCGTCCCGAGAACCCGGGTAGAGAAGATCCGAGTCTCCAGGAACGGACGAGGCGTGCTGGCGGACATCGGGTTCGCCTTCTCCGCGGGGGTGGTCATCATCGTCGCCCAGCGCGTCGCCACCAAGGCGCCGGTAGTGCTCGTCATGGCCGGCTCCGCGTCCACGGCACAGCCGCTGCCGTCGTTGCGCATCGACCCGACGATCCTCTCCTCCACGGCCTCTTGCGCAACCGCGGCGCAGTGCTCTCGCTGACGGTGCTCCTCGTCCTCGCGACGACGTTCGTCCTCGCCGGACGTCGTCGATCCCCTCAGAGGCCGTGGCATCGCTCCGTCGTCAGCACAGCGAAGACCGTCTCGCCACCCTCGAGCGAACCGAGCAAGCGGAGCCTGCCGAGACGCGCAGCCACGTGCGCCGACGGCTGCGTGCGGCGATGATCGACGCCGAGCGCGAAGAGCTCCTTCGATGGCAAGGCGCGGGCCGGCTCCCCGACAGGGACCTCCGTCACCTCCAGCGCGGGGTCGACTACGAGGAGCGGATGCGTTGACTCCTCACCCCGCTTCGGTGAACGGCTGCCGATTGGCGCTGCTCCGGACGCGCCAACGCCCTCCCGCCGGGCAACCCGGACGGGAGGGCGTTGCCTGCGACTACAGCGGTCGCGCTCAGGCGGCCTTCGACGTGACCTCGACGAGCGACTTCGGGAACTCCTCGGACACGTCGACCCGGCGGGTGTGCCACAGACCGAGCCCGGTCAGCACCAGCATGAGGAACGCCAAAGAGAAGGCGGCGATTGCGCCGTCAGTAGCGATCGTGCCGAACTGCGAGAAGGCGTACGCCTCGAGCAGGAGCCCCTGGAGGGTCGTCCCTCGGAAGGACACTGTCACGAGAGCCGCCATCTTCTTTGTTGTCGGGTGCGCCCTCGAGAAGGCGGAGACCTTCGAGTAGACGCCGTGGAAGGGCATCGGGTACATGTCCATCTGCACCTTGTAGGCATACGCCTTGGCCTGTGTACCGGTGAGCACCTGCTGACCGGCATAGGGAAGCTGGACGTTCCTCGAGATGTAGTCCTCGCCCTTCGGTGTGTTGATCTGCTTGGTCGTCGGGAAGAAGATCTCTTGACGGGCGAGCTGGTCGTGAACGTTGGTGTTGGTGTAGTTCGCCCCCACCAACAACAGCGCGCCCGCGACGACGAGTATCACCACCAATGCGGCACCGCCTACCGTGAAGATCAGGTCGAACGTCTTGCGCTTCATGATGTGCTCCCTTGTCAATCGTTCCTACGCCGCCGCGTGGGACTTTCCTTCTATAGGGTGCGCACCTTCACGAGCACGAGCGCAGGGCCGGAGGTCACCCCAGGCTGGACCGAAGGTCCCGATCTGACGTCGCTACCAGTGTCGATGAGCGCGAGCGCACGGCGCCTCCGCGCATGTGGTGTGCGCGCGCTTCGAGCGCGTGCGTGAGGGAACCCGAAACGACGAGACCGCTCGACGCGACGACGGCGCGCTCAGGATGCCAGATCGCGCGGGAGCCGCTGACGCAGGCGCGTGAGCGCCCTGCCCTCGATCTGGCGTACCCGCTCGGCAGAGATCGAAAGCATCGCACCGACCTCCGCCGCGGTCCGCTGTCGGCCACCCGGATCCAGGCCGTAGCGAAGACGAAGGACGTTCGCTGACGATGGGGAGAGGTGCCCCAAGAGCCGTTCGACCTCCGTCGCGACGACCGAGCGCTCAGCCACTTCAGCGACGTCACCATGGGGATCCGCCACGAGGTCGACCAGCTCGTTGCCGTCTTCGTCGACCGGCGCCGAGAGGGAGACCACCCGTGCCGACGCTCGACGGATGGACGCGACCTCCGAAGGATGCATGCCCGTCTCCCTGGCGATCTCACCTGTTCCTGGAAGGTGGCCGGTGCTCCGCTCCAGCCGCTCGGTCGCCTCGGTGATCTGGCGAGCCTGGTCACGCCGGTTCCGCGGCATGCGCACCGTCGACGACATGTCGCTGATCGCCTGCACCACTGCCTTTCGTATCCACCAGGTCGCGTAGGTCGAGAACTTGAAGCCTCGGCGCCAGTCGAACCGTTCGATCGCGCGCATGAGGCCAAGGTTTCCCTCTTGGAGGAGGTCGGCGAGCTCGACACCGTGGAACTGGTAGTGCTTGGCGATCGAGACGACGAGACGGAGGTTCGCCCGGATGAACTCCGCGCGCGCCGCCCGGCCCGCATGGACCGCCGCTTCAAGGGCTCGGCGCTCGGCGCGCGTGAGGCCGGTCCCCGCCGACAGCGCCCGCTCGGCCACGTGGCCCGCGTCGATCAGCTGTGCGAGTCGCACCTCATCGTCTCGATCGAGCAGCGCGTGCGAGCCCAATTCGTCGAGGTAGAGACGGACGAGATCGAGCTCGGGGACTGCCTCCCCATGCGCCTTGCCGGCTTCCTCGTCTTCCGCCATACCCATGGGCCGCGCCATGTCCTACCTCCAGGGCCCCCCTCCACCGCATAGGCGGCACCCGCGTCGGCCGCCCCAGAGCAAGTACAGCGCACGACCCCTGCGATCGATAGGGGCAAAGGTCCCCCGCCTGCGACTGCTGTGACCCCACGATGCACCGACGCGAGCCCTGCGAGCACGGCTGGCGACCCCGACCGGGAGCGCGGCCGCGAGGGTATCGACGGCGCCCACACAAGACGCGCTCATCGCGGGTGGCACCGTGGCAGACTTGCACCATGACGCTCAGGGTCTTCCTGCTCGACGACCACGAAGTCGTTCGCACGGGCCTGCGGTCCCTCCTCGAGACCGATGAAGACCTCGAAGTCGTCGGCGAGGCCGGTACCGTCCACGATGCCCTCGTCCGCATCCCGCTCGCCAAGCCCGACGTGGCGATCCTCGACGTGCGGCTGCCGGACGGCACCGGTATCGAGGTGTGCCGGGACATCCGGTCCGAGCACCCCGACATCGCATGCCTCATGTTGACGTCGTACGCGGACGACGAGGCGCTGCTCGCCGCAGTGATGGCCGGTGCCGCCGGCTATGTCCTCAAGCAGGTGAGCGGCAGCGACCTCGTTGCCGACGTCAAGAAGGTCGGGAGCGGCGGATCGCTCTTGGACCACAGGCTTACCGAGCGAGTGCTGGAACGCCTTCGGCGCGGACCACACGAAGACGAGCGTCTCGCGGCCCTCACCGCGCAAGAGCGAAAGATCCTCGACGGTATTGCAGAGGGGAAGACCAATCGCCAGATCGGCGAGGAGCTCTACTTGGCCGAGAAGACGGTGAAGAACTACGTCTCCAATCTCCTGGCGAAGCTGGGGATGCAGCGCCGGACCGAAGCCGCTGTGTTCGCCACGAGGCTCGCGGAGCGCAAGTCCGTCGAGGGCCGCTACGACCCTTCAGGGAGCGCGTAGTCAGTCGATCCCGAGCGCTCGCGTCGCCGGTCGCGCAGCACGACGCCCTTGCGCTCGAGCGCTTCTTCCAGACGCGTGCGCTCGGGAATCGGCCGTGTGAAGCGGCGGACGTCGCAGACGATCCCGTGCGCCGCGCACAGCCGCATCAACGCGAGGTCGTAGGCGAGCTGCCTGGCGAGGTCTGACGGCGCGTCCACCGTGACGCCGAACCGTCCGTCGAAGGCGCGAGTGTGCCCTTCGCAGTCTCGCCGCCGCTCGATCGCCTCGTCGAGGAGGCGATGCAGCTCGTGCGCGTCGGCGCGCCGCCTCGCTCCCCCATCGTCGGCGCCCTCCTGCGTCCGCCAGGAAGCCTCGAGGAGATCGCTGTAGATGGACACCGTCTTCAGCCTCGCGTGGAGCTGGATTCCGCCACTGCGCCTACTTTCCCCCGAGCCGACCGCCGGCTTCCGACGGTCCGGCTGCTCGACGCGCTCGCTATCGCCCCGTGCCATGCTCGACGAGCTCGGTGCTCGAGGAGTCCGCTGCGCCCACTGTCAGTCCTTTCGAGAGCCGGGAAACAGAGTCCTCCGTCACATGGCGCGGTCGCGCAGATGTCATCTGCGGCACCGGCTAGCGACCCTTCGGTGCGCTCGACGGCGTCTCGGTTGCCACCCGTGCATGCGCAGCACCCGTAGCGAGGGCGCTACCTTTTCCCGCATGCCGTATCGGCACATCGACGATCCCGCGACGCTGCGACGCCTGCTCGATGCGGTCCTCCTGCTCGAAGCCGACCTCAGTCTCCCAGTGCTCCTACGTCACTTCGTCGAGGAGGCGTGCTCGATGACGAACGCCCGCTACGGCGCACTCGGGGTGCTGAACGACAACCGAACGGCGCTCTCCGAATTCATCACCGTCGGGATCACCGAAGAACAAGAGCGGGCGATCGCGCACCGGCCCACCGGATTGGGCGTCCTTGGGCTCCTCATCACGGACCCGAAACCACTGCGGATCGCGGACATCTCCACGCATCCACACAGCGCTGGATTCCCTGAAGGACATCCGCACATGTCCTCGTTCCTGGGAGTACCCGTGGTGGCGCGTGACGAGGTCTACGGCAACCTCTACCTCACCGAGAAAGTCGGGTGCTCGGAGTTCACGAAGGACGACGAGAACCTCGTCCTGGCGTTCGCCCATGCCGCCGGCGTGGTGATCGCCAGCGCGCGCCTCCACCTGCGGGTTCAAGAGGTGGCGCTGCTCGAGGACCGAGACCGCATCGCCAGGGACCTGCACGATGCAGTGATCCAACGGCTCTTCGCGGTCGGCCTCTCGCTGCAGAGCCTCGCGCGCCCGCCCTTGGCCTCCGAGACGGTGGAGCGGCTCGGACAGGCCATCGCCGACATCGACGAGACCATCCGCCAGATCCGGTCCTCGATCTTCGAGCTGGCGGCGGAGTCGGGGCGCCGCAGCCTCCGGGCGAGCGTCCTCGCGCTCGTGCGAGAGCTCCGAGCCGTCGTCGGATTCGACCCGTCGGTCACTTTCGAGGGCCCCGTGGACACCGAGATCCCGAGCGACATGGCAGCCCATGTCCTCTTCACCGTCCGTGAGTCCCTCACGAACATCGGTCGGCATGCGCGGGCCACCCGTGCGTCGGTGAAGCTGTCGGTGGCCGAGGACACCTGCACGCTCGTGGTGACCGACGACGGCCGAGGCATCACTGGTTCGAGCCGCCGCACGAGCGGCGGCGGGCTCGGGATGCAGAACATCCGGCGTCGAGCGGAGAGGCTCGGGGGCGACCTCGTCGTCTCGTCTCCCGGCGGGAAGGGAACCACGTTGACCTGGCGTGTCCCGCTCCCCCCCTGACCCGTGTGCCGGGGGGCCAGCCGTCGGTGGCAAGGAGCCGAAGGTCCCTACTCCTTGCCCCAGCGACCTCGTACGGTCAGCCCGCACCGAGTGCCAGGGCGCACGGTGCAGGAGGTCCGACATGAGCGAGCACGAGCACGATGTCGTGGTCGTCGGGGTGGATGGCTCGACGTCCTCGTTCGGGGCCCTGGCCTGGGCGGTGGCGGAGTGCGTCCGCAGCGACGCAAAGCTCCGCGTCGTCGTCGCCTGGGAATGGCCGACCAGCTACGGCTGGGCGATGCCGTTACCCGAGGGTTACCAGCCACAGGACGACGCACAGCGCCTCGTCGACGAGGGGGTAGCCCGGGCGCGGGCGCTCAATCCCTCGATCGACGTCGAAGGCACCGCTTTGGAAGGGAGCGCGGCCGCCCGGCTCGTCGACGTGTCACGCGGCGCCGCCCTACTCGTGATCGGCTCGCGCGGCCACCGCCAGCTGGCAGGCATGCTGCTCGGCTCGGTCAGCAAACACTGCGTTGGCCACGCGCACTGCCCCGTCGTCGTCTACCACGACCGCACAGGCCAGCACGATCGTTCCGCTTGATCGTTGATCCGGGGCTCCCCGCCGCGTTCGCCGAACCGCCGGCAGGTTCAGCCTGCCACCACGACGACCGGGACAGTGGCGGTCTGGGCGAGGTCGAGCGAGGTACTCCCGAGCGTGCCGCCACCGTGCGCCCCGGCGCCACGCGTTCCCACTACCAAGAGGTCCGCAGCGTCGTCACCCAGCGTCTCTCGCCGGAGGACCGCAGCAGGCTCTCCGTCACGGACGCGCCACTCCACCTGGGCGATGTCGAGCCCCACCCGGCACGCGACGTCGGTCGCGGCCTGCTCGTGCGGGCTGCACCGACCGCTCAGGCCAGCGTGCTCGAGGAGCCCCACGGCGTGGACGATCCGGAGCCTTGCCCCGATGGTGGATGCGATCTCCGCACCCCAGCGCAGCGCAGCAACGGAGTCCGCAGAGCCGTCATAGCCGACAGCGATCAGTCGTGGCACACTCACCAGTCGCTCCTCAGCCTTGTCGTCGGGGCCCCGCGGCTTCCTGTGTGCGGTGCGTCGAGGCTCCCGCCCCCGCTGCACTCCTTGTCCACCTCCGACAGGGCCCGCTCGCGCAGCATCGTCGCCGCGCGCACCGCGTCGGCCCCCGGTCCCCCGAACGTCGGGTCCTCGGGAAACGTCCGGTCCCCCACGAGCGCACCGATCGTGGACGCCGTGGAGCGCCGCACCGCCTGCAAGTCGTAGCCTCCCTCGAGGAAGAGCACGGTGCGACCCCCGCAGGGCGCGAGCTGCTGGACGGTCGCAGCGAGCGCCGCGAAGTCCGCGCTCGAGAGCGCGAGCTCGGCGAGCGGGTCGGCGCGATGAGCGTCGAAGCCGCACGAGACGAGGATCCAGTCCGGGACGAAGGAATCGACCGCCGGAGCAACCACCTCGCTGAACGCGAGCGACACCACGTCGCCGGTGGCGCCGGGGGGCAGGGGGATGTTCACCGTCTTGCCGCGCGCCCTGGCGCCCCCGATCTCATCAGGGCGACCGGTCCCGGGGTAGAGAGGTGACTGGTGGGTCGAGATGTAGAGGACGGCCGGCTCATCCCAGAAGATCTCCTGGGTCCCGTTGCCGTGGTGGACGTCCCAGTCCACGATGGCCACACGTGCGCCGCCGGCTACGAGTGACGCGGCGGTCACTGCGACGTTGTTCAAGAGGCAGAATCCCATGCCGCGCGACCGCACGGCATGGTGCCCGGGTGGACGGGCCGCGACGAAGCCGACGCCGTCGCGTCGCCGCTCGAGCTCGGCGACGGCCGCAAGTCCCGCGCCCGCCGCACGGCACGCGGCGTCCCAGGAGTCGGAGGTGACGAAGGTGTCGGGGTCCAAGGCGCCCCCGCCCCGCCCCGAGAATGCTTCGAGCTCGTCGAGGTACCGGAGGGAGTGAACGCGCGCGAGGTCCTCTCTCGAGGCGGGTCCGACGTCGACAGTCACGAGGTCGGAGCCGAGATGGAGATCGTGGACGCCCTTCATGGCGGCAACCACCCGCGCCGGCGATTCGGGATGCGGGCCGCCGTCGTGCGCCGACTCCCCTGCGGGACCGGCGAGGACCACGGTCGTCATCGACCCGCTCCCCCGCGGCCGTCTCGCGCGTTCGAGCCGGCGGAAGGTGGTGACGCAGACCCAGACGCGCGCCTCGGTGGCCGCCGTCGCGCCTCGCGCCGCTCGAGGGCCTCGACGTACGCCGGCACCGGCTCGATGGCGAACCGGACCCGTACGAGCCCGTCTTCGTAGGAGCTGCGCACGGGAAAGCCCGTGCGCCGGAACATCTCGAGCATCGACGTGTTCTCCGGCAGCGTGTCGGCCACGAACTCATCGATACCACGTGCGCGCGCCGCGGAGGCAAGCTCGTCGGCCAGCAACGTCCCGATCCCCTGGTGCTGGTAGTCGTCGTCGACGACGAACGCCACCTCGGCCCGTCGGGACCGCGCGACCCGATCGAAGCGGCCCACGGCGACCATCCGAGCGCCGTCCATGACGACGAACGCCAGGCGGTCGGCGTAGTCGACTTGGGTGAAACGCTCCACTTCGCGCGCCGTGAGAACGGGATGGAAGGTGAAGAACCGCAGGTACACCGACTGCGCGGAAAGCGACGAGTGGAACGCGACGAGCTTGGGCGCATCGTCGGGTCGGATCGGGCGAAGGTGGATCTCCGCGCCGTTCGGGATCCGGACATCGCGCTCGAGCTCCACCGGGTAGCGCCCGGCGGTGACCTCCTGTGCCGCTGTCCCTGCACCCGCCACCGTCACCCCACAAGGATCGCGCCTCAGATGACGGTCCGCCCCGCCTCCTGATCTCCCAGAGCGGGTACGAGACGCCACGTCGAGCCACGTCCAGTAGCGTCGATCGTTGCAAGAAGAGCGCCGCGGGGTACCGAACCCCACCACCGGCCGATCGATCGACGTGGCGAACTGCCTGACAGGTGTCACCGGTTCGCACCCGTCATGCGATGACGAGGAGGGATGACCATGGCGTCTCCATCTGAGCTACTTGCCGACGGCTTCGGGCGCGTGCGCCAGGAGGTGCTCGCAGTGCTCGAGGGCCTTTCCCGTGAGCAGCTCCGCTACCGCATCGACGAGGAGGCCAACCCCATCGGCTGGCTCGTCTGGCATCTGA
>JAJZJC010000173.1 GCA_021810205.1 Actinomycetes bacterium | reverse complement strand
TCCGTGGCTGGCAAGGACGAGGAGCCCGCGAACGAGGTCGGCGGTCCACGGCGCGACGAGGGGTACCAGGCGGCGGTCGGCGCCGAGCACGTCGACGATCGCCGGACCGAGCGTCGTGACCAGGGCATCGTTGCAGATGCCGACGATCGCGCCGACGATCTGGGGGTCCACCGGTCCGAGCACGCCGAGGAGCGCATCGTCGAGCAGCACGTCTGTGCGCCGATCCCCTCAGCCAGCGCGGCGACCTCGGCGCTTCGTACCACCACTTGAGGCCCGGCAGCGTTGGCGCTCGACCGCCGGCATGGTCATCTGCCAGCGTCCAGACGAACCGCCAACTGGTCGATCTGGTTGCCGAGGGCAGAGGGAAGCCGGCCGCCGAAGGTGGCGTAGTGGGCTCGAAGGGTATCGAGCTCGTCGCGCCACTCGTCGGTATCGACCCGAAAGAGGGTAGCCAGCTGGTCGTCGGTAAGAGCAAGGCTCTGCACGTCGAGCGCCCCGGGCGCGGGCAGGTGACCGATCGGGCTGGTCACCGCTTCTCCACGACCGGCGCAGCGGTCGAAGATCCAGGCGAGCACCCGTGAGTTCTCACTGAACCCGGGCCAGAGGAACCGCCCGTCGGCGTCCTTGCGGAACCAGTTGACCGAGTAGATCCGGGGGAGCTTCTCGGGGTCCCTGCGCTCGGCGAAGCTGAGCCAGTGGGCCCAGTAGTCGGCCGTGTGGTAGCCGCAGAAGGGCAGCATGGCAAAGGGGTCCGCCGGAGCCTGCCGAGAGCACCGGTGGCCGCTGCGGTCGTCTCCGACGCCATCGTCGAGCCGAGGAACACGCCGTGGGTCCGTCCAGTCGAGCGCCTCGTAGACGAGCGGCACCGTCGATGCCCGGCGCCCACCGAAGAGCATCGCCGAGATCGGCACGCCGTCGGGGTCCTCCCACTCAGGAGCGACGGGTCCCTGGGCGACCGGGGCCGTGAAGCGCGAGTTGGGATGGGCTGCCGGCTCACCCGAGTCCGCCTGATAGGGGTTGCCTCGCCAGTCGGTGAGTCCCTCGGGTGGCTCGTCGGTGAGCCCCTCCCACACACACATCGCCATCGGCGGTGAGCGCGGTGTTGGTGAAGGTGGTGTTCGACGACAGCATGCGGATGGCGTTGGGGTTGGACTGGACGTTCGTCCCTGGCGCCACACCGAAGAAGCCGTACTCGGGGTTGATGGCCCGGAGGTGCCCGTCGGAGCCGATCTTCATCCAGCAGATGTCGTCGCCGATCGTCTCGACCTTCCAGCCCGCAAGGCTCGGTACCACCATGGCGAGGTTCGTCTTCCCACACGCCGAGGGGAACGCCCCGGCGATATAGCGGGATTCGCCGGCGGGTGAGGTGAGCTTCAGGATCAGCATGTGCTCGGCGAGCCAGCCCTCGTCGCGGGCGATCACTGACGCGTTCCGAAGCGACAGACATTTCTTGCCCAAGAGCGCGTTGCCGCCGTAGCCCGAGCCGTACGACCAGATCTCGCGGGTCTCGGGGAAGTGGGCGGGAGGTTGCCGGGATCACACGGCCACGCCACGTCCGGCTCGCCGGGGGCGAGGGGGACGCCGACCGAATCATGGTGCGGCCGCGCATCGAGCCGGTGAACAGCCTGGTGGGAGTGTCGCGCATCTCATGGGGATCGGCCCAGTTGTTCGTCGGGCCGGCGTCATCGGCCTTTTCCGAGCAGATGAAGGTGCGCGCCTCGACCCGGGCGACGTCTCGTGGGTCGAAGCGGGCCCAGAAGCTGTCCGGACGCTTCGCTTCGATTCGGCGAGGCGGTCGAAGGTCCCCTGCTCGACGAAAAGCGGGCAGAGCCGCTCGTACTCCTCGCGGCTGCCGTCGCACCACTCGACGCGCTCGGGAGCGGTGAGCGAGGAGAAGTCCTCGACAAAGCGGCGTAGGCCGGTATGGGTGGTGGGCGCGGTGGTCATGGGGTTCTTTCTTGGCTGTCGTGTCGTTGGCTGGGCAGCGAAGCTATGGCCTACGGCCCCGTCGTGGCCGCAGCGCGAGCCGGTGCTCCCAGCTTTCGAAGGGCGGTGGACGGGGCTCCGCAGCGCGGGCAGTGCCGACCGCGTTCGGCGTCGGTTCGCGACACGCTGGACCAGCAGGACCCGCACACGAGCGATGGCTGGTCTCGCGCTCAGCGGTCATGGCCAGGCCACCGTTGACGGCGGCCTGGGCGCATTCGCGACCCGTCGCGGCCCAGGGTTCCGTAGCTCCTGATTATCTGAGAGCATGATAACTTCGTCATTCGTGCGACCCATCGCGTTCTTGAAGGCTCTGGGGGCACGCCCGGTGACCGAGGCTGCGCCGGCCAGGGACAAGGGCAGCGCATCGAGCCGGTTCGGTGGCTCGGTGCAGCTCCGCCACGTCGACGCCGGCTCATGCAACGGCTGTGAGATCGAGATCGCGTCGACGTTCGGCCCGGTCTGCGACGCCGGGCGCTTCGGGGCGCGCCTGGTGGCGTCACCGCGCCACGCGGATGGGGTGCTCGTGACTGGGATGGTCACCAAGAACATGGCGGTCCCGCTCCGAAAGACTTTCGAGGCGGTGCCTCGGCCACGGGTGGTCGTGGCCTGCGGCGATTGCGCCGTCAACGGCGGAGTGTTCGCCGGCGCCTACGGCGTCGCCGGCGCCGTTGGCGACTTCGTCCCCGTCGATGTCGAGATTCCTGGCTGTCCTCCCGACCCGTCCGCCATCACCGAGGCGCTCCGAGGGCTCACCGGACGTTGAGCGAGGCGGCCTATCTCATC
>JAJZJC010000055.1 GCA_021810205.1 Actinomycetes bacterium | reverse complement strand
GTCAGGACGAACGCGCCCTTCCGGGTGCCCACCAGTAGTCGTAGAGAGCTCATGCACACCAACGCTACGACGCAAGAAGCCGTGGTGCTCGAAGAACGCAGGGGCGGCGGCCTCCGCGCCGAGGTGTGGTGGAGGGGCGAGGCCGCCCTCGTCGTCGTGACCATCGGCGCGGCGTGCCGTCACCGTCGCGCGCCGCGCGCCGCGCGCCGTACTTGCGCCGCGCGCGACGCGGTCCGACTCGCAGTATCAGTGCAAGAGGACCGAGTCTCCCGCCGCGTCCACGGTCACCGTCGAACCTTCGTGGTACCGGCCGTCGAGCAGCGCGAGCGCGAGCGGGTCCTCGACCTCACGCTGGATCACTCGGCGCAGTGGGCGCGCCCCGAAGGCGGGGTCGTAGCCCTTGGCAGCGAGCAGCTTCTCGGCTTCGGGCGTCACGGTGAGCGACAAGCGCCGCTCCGCGAGCCGCGTGCGCAGCCTGCCGAGCTGGATGCCCACGATCACCGAGAGGTCCTCTTCGGTGAGGGAGCGGAACCGCACGACGTCGTCGACGCGGTTCATGAACTCGGGCTTGAAGAACGCGTTCGGGTCTCCCGCCAGGTTCGAGGTCATGATGAGCACGCTGTTGGTGAAGTCCACGGTGCGGCCCTGGCCGTCGGTCAGACGGCCGTCTTCGAGCACCTGCAGCAAGATGTTGAAGACGTCGGGATGCGCCTTCTCTATCTCGTCGAGCAGCACCACCGCGTAGGGACGGCGGCGCACCGCCTCGGTCAGCTGGCCGCCCTCCTCGTAGCCGACGTAGCCAGGAGGTGCGCCCACGAGACGCGACACCGCGTGCTTCTCCATGTACTCGCTCATGTCGATGCGGACCATGGCACGCTCGTCGTCGAAGAGGAACTCGGCGAGCGCACGGGCAAGCTCGGTCTTGCCCACGCCGGTGGGACCCAGGAAGAGGAAGGAGCCGATGGGCCGGTTCGGGTCCGACAGGCCGGCGCGGCTGCGGCGGATCGCGTTCGCCACCGCGCGCACGGCCTCGTCCTGACCGACCACGCGTGCATGCAAGGTGTCTTCGAGACGGACCAGCTTCTCGACCTCCCCTTGGAGCAGCCGCGTCACCGGCACACCGGTCCACCGGCTCACCACTTGCGCGACGTCCTCGGCATCGACTTCTTCCTTCAAGAAGCGCTGGTGCTCCTGGAGGACCGCGAGCTCCCCGGTCGCCTCGTCGATGCGCCGCTCCAAGGAGGGAAGCTCGCCATAGCGGATGGCCGACGCGCCGGCGAGATCGCCGTCGCGCTCCATGCGCTCGGCCGCGGCTCGCCGCTCCTCGAGCTCGCCCTTCAGCGCGCGGATCCCTTCGATGGCGGACTTCTCGGCCTGCCAGTGCGCGGTCATCGCGTTCGCCTGCTCGTGCAGGTCCGCAAGCTCCTGATCGAGGCGGGCCAGCCGCTCGACGGAGGCCTCGTCGGACTCCTTTTCGAGCGCGACCTTCTCGATCTCGAGCTGGCGGATTCGGCGGGTGACCACGTCGAGCTCGGTGGGCATCGAGTCGATCTCGATGCGCAACCGGCTCGCCGACTCGTCGACGAGGTCGATCGCCTTGTCGGGGAGGAAGCGCCCGGTGATGTATCGGTCCGAGAGCACCGCCGCGGCGACGAGCGCCGCGTCCTGGATGCGCACGCCATGGTGGACCTCGTAGCGCTCCTTCAGGCCGCGCAGGATCGCCACGGTGTCCTCCACCGATGGCTCGCCAACGTAGACCTGCTGGAAGCGGCGCTCGAGGGCTGCGTCCTTCTCGATGTACTTTCGGTACTCGTCGAGCGTCGTCGCGCCGATGAGGCGGAGCTCGCCTCGCGCGAGCAGCGGCTTGATCATGTTGCCGGCGTCCATGGCACCTTCCGCCGCGCCGGCGCCCACGATGGTGTGGAGCTCGTCGATGAAGGTGATCACCTCGCCCTCTGCGTCCGAGATCTCCTTCAAGACGGCCTTCAGACGTTCCTCGAACTCGCCGCGGTACTTCGCGCCAGCGACCATCGAGGAGAGGTCGAGCGCGATCACGCGCTTGTTCTTCAGGCCTTCGGGCACATCGCCGTCGGTGATGCGGTTGGCGAGGCCTTCGACGATCGCGGTCTTGCCCACGCCAGGCTCGCCGATGAGGACCGGGTTGTTCTTCGTACGGCGCGACAGGACCTGGATCACCCGACGGATCTCCTCGTCGCGCCCGATGACCGGGTCCAGCTTTCCCTGGCGCGAGAGCTCGGTGAGGTCGCGGCCGTAACGCTCGAGCGCGGCGAAGGTCTCCTCGGGAGTGGGCGAGGTGACCCGGTGACTGCCGCGGACCTCGCGCAGCGCGTGCAAGAGCTGGTCGCGAGAGATGCCGAGCTCGTCGGCCCACGCGAGGAGCAGGTGCTCGACGGAGACGTACTCGTCACCCATGTCGCGACGGAGCGCGTCGGCCCGTTCGAGGCCGTCGCGCGTGGCGCGCGCGAGGGTGGGCTCCGAGCCGCCGACGGCGCGGGGTAGGCGCGCCAGGCGCTCGCCGACCCGGCGCGCGACGTCGGCTGCGTCCGCGCCGGCGCGGGTGAGGAGCGGCCGGGCAATGCTCTCGGGGTCCGCCAACGCGGCGGCGAGGACGTGGTCGGGGGTGATCTCGGCGTGGTGCGCCGCGGTCGCCTGCTCCGTCGCGCCCGAGAAGGCCTCCCTGGTCTTGACGGTCCAGCGTTCGGGGTCGATGGGCATGGGGACTACCTCCTGTGGCGAGGGCCGCCGGCCACCTGCGTGGACGGCGCGGCCACGCACCAACTAGCGCCCGCGTTGCCTCGCGGGGACATAGGGAACTGGGGAAGGATCGAAGGGCACGAGATCGCGCCGGTAGTGACGGTGCAGCCGCTCGACGGCCTCACGCGCCTCGGCGCGGACGCGTTCGAGCTCGTTGCGCAGCTCGTGCACCTGTGCCTCGAGCTCCAGCACTCGGCGGACCCCCTCCAGGTTCAGCCCGTCCGCGGTGAGCGCCTGGATACGGCGGAGCCGTGCCAGGTCGCGCTCGGAGAAGCGCCGCGAACCGCCGGTCGTGCGAGACGGGTCGAGGAGGCCCTTTCGCTCGTAGACACGAAGCGTCTGCGGGTGGACGCCGGCGAGCTCTGCCGCGACGGAGATGACATAGACCGGTACGGTTGTCGACCGGCCCTGCGCACCTGCACGAGCACCACGGCCCACCATGCCGGTGCTGCCGGCGCCCCGCTCGTCCGCGCGCGACGCATGGATGGGGCGCTGGCTCACGACCCACCTCGGGCGTTCGCGGGTGCCGTCGCGTTGGCCGCCGGCTCCAAGGCGGCCGCGAGCTTCTCCACCGCCTCGCGCTGCGCGTCGGTCAGGGTCTTGGGGACCACGACGTCGATGCGCACCAGCAGGTCTCCGGGCTTGGCACCGTTCTTGCCGGCGCCCGCGGCCACGCCGCGCCCCTTCACCCGCAGGTGCGTACCGGGCGCGGTGCCTGCAGGCACGCGCACCGTGACCGGACCGTCGAGGGTCGGCACCGAGACGGTCGTGCCGAGGACGGCCTCGGGGAACGTGATGGGCACCGACACCGTGAGGTTCCTGCCACGCCGACCGAAGCGAGCGTCCTGACCCACTCGCACCACGACGTAGAGGTCACCCGCAGGCGCGCTCGGCCCGCGACCGGGTGCACCACGCCCCTTCACCCGTATGCGCTGGCCATCTTCGACACCCGGGGGGATCCGGACCTTGACGGCGCGGTTCCGGCGCTCCGTGCCGGTGCCGTGGCACGCTGGACACGGCGTGTCGACGATGGTGCCGCGGCCGTTGCAGTCCGGGCAGACCGTGCTGAGCGAGAACAGGCCCTGGTTGTCGTCGAGCATGCCCTTGCCGTTGCAACGCGGGCAGGTATGCGTGGAGGTGCCGGGCGCAGCGCCGGACCCACCGCAGACGTGGCAGCGAGCGTCCTCGGGGACGTTCACCGTCACCGTGGCGCCGTGCACCGCATCGGCGAAGGACAGGTGCAGCTCGGTCTCGACGTCGGCGCCGCGCTGGGGGCCGCGGGTCCGCCGGCGGTTCTGCCGGCCGCCCCCGAACAGCCCGCCGAAGAGGTCGCCAAGATCTCCGAGGTCGCCGATGTCGCCCATGCGGAACGTGGCACCACCCGTGCCGCCGGGGCCCGGGCGCCCGAATCCGCCGGCCATGGGACCGAGGCGACGGACCTCGTCGTACTCCTTCCGCTTGGCGGCGTCACCGAGAACGTCGTAGGCGGCGGTGATCTCCTTGAAGCGGTCCTCGCTGCCCGGGTTCGCGTCGGGGTGGTACTGCTTGGCGAGCTTGCGATATGCGCGCGAGATCTCCTTGTCGGTGGCCGTCGACGGCACACCGAGGATCTGGTAGTAGTCCTTCTCGAACCATTCGCGCTGAGGAGGCATCGAGCTCAGCCTCGCACCCTGACCATGGCGGGACGCACGACCTGGCCGCGCCAGCGGTAGCCCGCCCGCATGACCTCGTCGACGGCGTGCTCGCCGCCCGTGCTCATGGCGCCCTCGGGCTCCTCGCCATCGTGGGCTGCGGGCGCGTGCGCCACCGCGTCGTGCACCGTCGGATCGAAGGGGACGTCGACCGCGTCGACGCGCTCGAGCCCCTCCTTCGCGAGCACGTCGAGAAGCTGGCGACGCGCCTGTCCGAGCGCGCGCGCCTCTTCCCCGCCGGCCTCCTCGGCGCCGAGGTGCGCGCACGCGAGGTCCAGGTTGTCGAGCACCGGCAGCAGCTTGCCCACGAGGTCGGCGGCAGCGCGCGATGCCTGCTCCTCTTGGAGGCGCGCGACGCGCTTGCGGTAGTTGTCGAAGTCCGCCTTCAGACGCTGGAGCGCGTCCAGGTACTCGTCTCGTTGAGCCGTCAGCGCAGCGACGTCCGCGAGGATGACCTCCTCGAAGGTGCCGGCGGTCTCGGTGCCGGCGGTCTCGGTGCCGGCGGTCTCGGTGCCGGCGGTCTCGGTGCCGGCGGTCTCGGTAGGCGCTGGGGTTGCGCCCTCGCCACCAGGCGCGCCAGTCGAGGCGGTCGGAGTGTCCGCGTCGGTGGCGCGGACGTCGCCGTCCGCGCCACCGTCTGCGGGAACGCCCTCGAGGCGCGGCCCGCGCTCGTCTGCCTCACCGGCCCACTGCGCGCGGGCGGGATCCGCTCGGCCGCTCATTGCTCGTCGACGATCTCGGCGTCGACGACCTCACCTTCCGCAGGCTCCCCTGACGAGCCGTCGGTGCTGCCTTCGGTGCCAGTGCCGCCGGCCGCGGTGCTCGCGCCCGAGGCCGCCGACTGCGACGCCTGCTCGTAGAGCCGCTGGGAGAACCCTTGGCTCGCGGACATGAGCCGCTCGGTCGCGGTCTTGATCGCCTCGATGTCGCTCCCCGACAGGGCGTCCTTCACGCCCTGGAGCGCGTTCGAAACGTCTTCTTTCTCTGAGCCCTCGAATTTGTCGCCCTGCTCGCGAAGGAGCTTCTCGGTCTGGTACACGAGGGTGTCCGCGGTGTTGCGCACCTCGGCCTCCTCGCGACGGCGCCGGTCGTCCTCGGCGTGCGCCTCGGCATCGCGCACCATGCGCTCGATGTCATCCTTGGCAAGCGAGCTCTGGCCGGTGATCGTCATCGACTGCTCCTTGCCGGTCGCGCGGTCCTGTGCGGACACGTGGACGATGCCGTTCGCGTCGATGTCGAAGGTGACTTCGATCTGCGGCACGCCGCGCGGCGCGGGCGGCAGGTCGACGAGCTGGAACTTGCCGAGGGTCTTGTTGTACATCGCCATCTCGCGCTCGCCCTGGAGCACGTGGATCTCGACGGAGGGCTGGTTGTCCTCGGCGGTGGTGAACACTTCCGAACGCTTGGTCGGGATCGTGGTGTTCCGCTCGATGAGCCGGTGCATCACGCCGCCCTTGGTCTCGATCCCGAGGCTGAGCGGGGTGACGTCGAGCAGCAGGACGTCCTTCACCTCGCCCTTCAAGACCCCGGCCTGCACGGCGGCACCGACGGCCACGACCTCGTCGGGGTTCACGCCCTTGTGGGGTTCCTTGCCGGTCAGGCTCTGCACGAGCTCCTGGACGGCAGGGATCCTGGTCGACCCACCGACGAGCACGACGTGGTCGATGTCGGAGGTCTTGAGGCCGGCATCTTTGATCGCGGCCTCGAACGGTCCGCGGCAGGCCTCGACGAGCTCCGCGGTCAGCTCGTTGAACTTCGCGCGGGTGAGCTGGACGTCGAGGTGCTTGGGGCCCTCGGAGGTCGCGGTGATGAAGGGCAGGTTGATCTGGGTCTGCTGAACGCTCGACAGCTCGATCTTCGCCTTCTCAGCGGCTTCCTTCAGGCGCTGGAGCGCCATCTTGTCGTTGGAGAGGTCGACGCCCTCGGTGTCCTTGAACGTCTTGACCAGCCAGTCGATGACCTTCTGGTCCCAGTCGTCGCCGCCGAGGTGGGTGTTCCCCGACGTCGACTTCACCTCGAAAACGCCTTCGCCGATCTCGAGGATCGACACGTCGAAGGTGCCGCCGCCCAGGTCGAAGACGAGGACCGTGTGGTCCTTCTCCTCCTTGTCGAGGCCGTAAGCCAACGCGGCGGAGGTCGGCTCGTTGATGATGCGCAGGACCTCGAGACCCGCAATCTGGCCTGCCTCCTTGGTGGCGGTGCGCTGCGCGTCGTCGAAGTAGGCGGGAACGGTGATGACCGCCTGGGTGACCGTGTCGCCGAGGTAGGCCTCGGCATCGCGCTTCAGCTTGCCCAAGATGCGCGCGGAGATCTCCTGTGCCGTGTACTTCTTTCCGTCGATGTCGATCGTCCACGAGGTGCCCATGTGGCGCTTCACGGAGCGGATCGTGCGGTCCGGGTTCGTGATCGCCTGACGCTTGGCGACCTCGCCGACGAGGACCTCGCCGGCCTTGGAGAACGCGACGACCGATGGGGTCGTCCTGCCGCCCTCGGCGTTGGGGATGACGACGGGCTCGCCCGCCTCCAGCACGCTCACCACGGAGTTCGTGGTCCCCAGGTCGATTCCGACCGCCCTTGCCATGGCACTACCTACCTCTCTCGCGCCATGCCGGCGCGTCGAATGCCTGTACCTCGTTCGTGTCCATCAGTATAACAAACTTGAGTGTCATTGTGACAGCTTGGTTGATGCGTATGAGCACAGGATAGAGGCTGCCTTCCACGCCGGCGCCGCCCGTGTCGGCGGCGCCGGTCGGGCCGCGGCCGATCGGAGCGTCCGGTGGCACTTCGGGCGCCAGCGTGACCGGGCACCGTGCGTGACCGAATGCGACCGGCCCAGAGACCTCGGTCGACCTCGGTCACTTGGCGGGCCACATGGCGGGTCACTTGGCGCGACGGGAACGCCGCGTCAGTCCCACCCCCGGGCGCGCTCGACCGCCCGGAGCCACAGGGCGTACGACGCGTCGGCGGTCACTCGGTCGACGCGGGGAGTGCACTCGATCGCCGGCTCCCAACGCGAGACGAGCTCCTCCAAGTCCCCAGAGACCCCTTCTGCGAGACCGGCGAGCATCGCGGCACCGAGCGCAGTCGACTCGATCGATCGAGGGCGGACGACCGGCACCTGCAATTGGTCTGCCTGGAGCTGAAGGAGGAGCTCCATGACCGCCGCTCCACCATCGGCGCGCAGCTGGGGAATCGGCGAACCGAGGGCGTCGGTCACCGCCTCCACCATGTCACGCACGCCGAAGGCCATCGCCTCGACCACCGCCCGGGCGAGCTGCGCGCGACCGACCCCGCGCGTGATCCCGATCGCCGTCCCCCGTGCGTGCGGGTCCCACCATGGGCTGCCGAGCCCGGCGAACGCCGGCACCAGGACCAGGCCACCGGCGTCGCCAACCGACGCGGCGAGGGGTCCGACTTCCTCGGCATGCTCGATCACTCCGAGACCGTCGCGCAGCCATTGGATCGCCGCCCCCGCGACGAACGTCGACGCCTCGATGGCGTAGGCGACGTCTGGCCGGCCGGCGCGGCTCCCATGGCCTCCGAGGTCCCACGCGACGGTGACGAGCACGCCGTCGTGCGGGGCGGGACACGACGAACCCGCGTGCACCAGCAGGAAGCTCCCAGTCCCATAGGTCACCTTCGCCATGCCGAGGTCCACGCACCCCTGGGCAAACAAGGCTGCCTGCTGATCGCCGATCACGCCACTGATCGGCACGCCGGCCAGCGCGTCGAAAGATCTGCGCGCCGAGCGGCCCGCGACATGGCGAGCGGCCACCGTGCCGACGCGACCGCACGACGGCCGCACCTCGGGCAGGGCGGTCGTAGGGATCCCGAAGACGGCGCAGAGCTCAGGTGTCCATGCTCGAGCGCGGATGTCGAAAAGCAGCGTGCGCGACGCGTTCGACACGTCGGTCACGAACACGTCGCCTCCGGTGAGGCAGAAGAGGAGCCACGCGTCCACGGTGCCGAGGCACAGGACGCCAGGGGCCAGGTCGCCGTTGCGGAGGCCTCCCTCTTGCAACAGCCACTCGAACTTCGTCGCAGAGAAGTACGGGTCCAGGACCAGCCCCGTGCGCTCACGCACGAGCGGAAGCAGCCCGGCGCGTGCGAGCTCTTCGCATCGCGCCGCAGTTCTCCGGTCCTGCCACACGATGGCTGCGTGGAGAGGTCGACCGCTCTTGCGGTCCCACGCCACGGCGGTCTCCCGCTGGTTCGTGAGCCCGATCGCCGCGATGGTCTCTCCCCGGGCGTCGAGCGCACTTGCCACCTCCGCCAGCGTCTCCACCACATGGGACCAGATCTCTTCGGGATCCTGCTCGACCCACCCAGGTCTCGGAAAGTGCTGCGTGAGGGTCCGGTACGCGACGGCCGTGAGGGCACCGGACTCGTCGAAGGCGACCGTGCGCACGCCGGTCGTCCCGGCATCGATGGCGAGCACCGAGGCCACGACTCTGAAAGCTACCGAGCGACGGACACCTCCAGGATCCACGGCAGTGGCCTCACAGCCGGCCTTCACCCAGGGAGCACCAACGAGGACTGCTCCGGACTGCGGCACCGCGAGGACTCCCCATCGATCATGCACCGCTCGATCGCGCCGCATCAGCGCGGCGCTCCTCGACCATCGGTCGTCCCGAGACCATGGCGCGCCGCGCGAGCCCGCACCGGTCCCAGCGAGCAGGCGACCTACACTCGGTGCCGGCCTGAATGCCGCAAGAGGGGAGCGCAGCTGTAAGCGGGATGGGACGGCGGGCACACGGCAGGAGGCGGCGAGCTCGCCGGGGAGCGGTCACGGCGGGAGTGGCGCTCCTCGTCGCGGCCGGGGTCTGGTACGCAGCCATCGGGCATAGCGAGCTCTCCAACGGGTCGCCGAGCACCACGACCACGCGCGCCCCGGCGACCCTCCCCGCGCCCCGGAGCACGACCACTGCTCCTGCACCGAGGACCACCACGTCGTCGTCGGCCGCGGCACCGCAGGCGATCGGCACTTTCAAGGTCACGACAGCCCGGCTCACACTCGTCGAAGACCCCGGACCCTCCCAGCGGTCCCTGCCGACGACGATCTGGTTCCCCGTGGTCGCTGGCAGACGACCGCTCCTCGTCTTCTCGCAGGGCTTCTGGGAGCCCGTCTCGACCTACCAGACGCTCCTCACGGATTGGGCATCGGCGGGCTTCGTCGTCGCCGCGCCGACCTATCCCCACACCACACGGCCTCCGCACCCCTACACACGGTCCACACCCACAGGGACAACAGTCGTCGACGGGAAGGACATCGTGAACCATCCAGCCGACCTTCGCTTCGTCATCCAGTCGGTGCTCGACTACGCCGCGCAGCGTGGCAACGCGCTGTTCGGGCGCATCGACCCGAGCGCGATCGGCCTCGTCGGGCACTCCGACGGCGGCGACGTCAGCCTCGCCGTCGCGGCAGACTCTGCCGACCTCACACCCAGGGTCAAGGCGGTCGCCGTGCTGTCGGGGGCCGAGCTCGCGAACTACTTCGGAGGGACCTACTACACACCGACGGTGCCGGCGGTCCCCCTGCTCGCCGTGCAGAGCAGGACAGACACGGTCAACTACCCGTCGTGCAGCGTGCAGCTCTACGACGGCGCCCCGCAGCCGAAGTGGTACCTCGAGCTCGCCGGCGCGAGCCACCTCGGCGGTTACACCACAGCACCGTGGCGCACAGTCGTGGCCCAGGTCGTCACTCGCTTCTTCGAGGCCGAGCTGGCCCACGAGCCCACTGCCATGCAAGGCATCTCGTCGGTGGCGGACACGAGCGTCTCGACCATCTCGAACGGACCCACCGCGCCTGCACAGCCAGGCACACCGACCTGCGACGCCGCGCCCTGAGCCCGCATCGGCTCGCCCGCGCCGTGATGCCGCTGGCATCCGGCGCTTCGCCGCCGCGTTCCCGACGGCGCCCTTGGTTGCAAGGGAGCCTGATCGGGCACACACTCACTACTGCCGTTCACGTGCACTACTGCCGTTCACGTGCGCTGCGGCGCGGCACACGACGGCACAGGAGGTGCGCTGGTGAGCAGAACGACGCGACGACCGGGGCGCCTGTACACGGCGTCCATGGCGGTGCTCGTCGGCGGCGCGATCCTCGCGAGCTGCTCGAACAGCCCGTCGGCGGCCCCTCACCACGCACCGCGTCGACCGACGACCCGATCGTCGACGACCACGAGCTCGACGACCACGAGCTCGACGACTACGACCACGACCCCGCCGACGCCGGTGCCCACAGGCTTCTCCCCCTCGTCGGTGACGTTCGTCTCCGCAGACGCGGGCTGGGCGATCGGCACCGTTCCCACCAGCACTGGCAGCGCGCTCGCCGTCGTGCACACGACCGACGGGGGCGTCACGTGGTCCGTCAGTCCTGCCCCGCCGGTGGGCTTCGGTGCGCACGGCACAACCCATGCGGCGCGCATCCGCTTCGCCAACGCTGACGACGGGTGGATCACCACGCCGCCATCCGGTTCGACAAGCCACTTCTCCAACACCATGTGGTGGACGAACGACGGGGGCGCGACCTGGCTGCAGGTGGCCGTACCGGGCGGAGGCAACATCGCCGCGCTCGAGGCGTCCGACAGCGTCGCCCAGCTGGTCACCATCTCCCCGGCGACAGCCGGCGTCCACCTCTACTCGACGCCGGCCTCCAAGGAGGCCTGGACCGAATCTTCCACCAGCCTCCCCGTCGGCGCCGGTCCGGTACCGCAAGCCGATCTGCTCCTCAATGGCCGGAGCGGCTGGGTGGTGGTCGTCAACCGCACCGTGATCGCCGGGGCGCGTCTCGCGCAGGGGATCTGGCAGCGATGGACACCGCCGTGCCGCGGCGCCAAGGGCGCGGCAGCCATCACCGCCTCTTCGACAACGAACCTCGCGGCCGTGTGCAACGAGGGCGTGTGGGGACCGCCGCCGGCGGGGTTCACCGCCGCGTCCTGGCTCTGCACTTCCGACGACGGCGGCAACTACTTCGCCCCCGTGGGCCAGATCGCGTCGGGCGCGATCGGTGACAACGCCTCGTCGGCGGCCTCCCCCCCCGCCCACCCCGACGTCGTCGTGGTAGGCGGGAGCGGGCTTGCTGCCACCTTCGACGGCGGCCGCACGTGGAAGACCGTCTACACCTCGCCCTCGGGGCTCGGCGTGCGCGTCGTCGGGTTCACGACGGCCGCACAGGGCGTGGCCATCGTGACAGGCACGACCAGCGTCTCGACGGTGCTCATGACGCGCAACGGCGGCGCGACATGGAGCCCTGTCAGCTTCTGAGACGCCGCGACACCGGTCAACAGGCGCTCCGGCCCTCGCTACGATCGTCCGCGTGACGCTCGACCTCGTCCTCCTCCGCCACGGTGAGTCCCAATGGAACGCCGCGAACCTCTTCACCGGATGGACCGACGTCGACCTGTCTGCGGCGGGCGAAGCCGAGGCGATCGCGGCGGGGCGCCTCTTCGCCGAGACGCCCGATCTCGACCTGCGCATCGTGCACACCTCGGTCCTCACCCGGGCGATCAAGACCGCCAACCTCGCGCTCGACGCTGCCGACCTCGCCTGGCTCCCCGTTCGCCGGCACTGGCGACTGAACGAGCGCCACTACGGCAGCCTGCAGGGGCTGAACAAGAAGGAGACGGCCGAACAGTTCGGCCTCGAGCAAGTGACGCGGTGGCGCCGCAGCTACGACGAGCCACCGCCGCCCCTCGACGAGGGCGACGAGCGCCGCGCCGCGCGCGACCCGCGCTACCGCGACGTTCCTGCCCACGTGCTGCCGTCCACCGAATGCCTCGCCGACGTCGTCGCACGCGTCCTGCCCTACTGGGACGACGTGATCGTGCCGGACCTCTACGCGGCGGGCGCCCGGGGAGGCGCGGTGCTCGTCGTCGCCCACGGCAACTCCATCCGGGCCCTCAGGAAGCACCTCGACCAGATCTCCGACGAGGACATCCTGGGACTCGAGATCCCCACCGGCATCCCCTACCGCTACCGGTTCGGCAACGACCTCTCGGTGGCCGATGCCAGCTACCTCGGCGATCCGGCGGCAGCAGAGAGGGCTGCGGCGGCGGTCGCCCGCCAGGCGGGCTGACGCCCGACGACCGCCGCCGGCGGCACTGCCATACAACGCGTCGCTGCCGCCCTACAACGCGTCGCTGCCGCGTTCGCCGGTCCTGACGCGCACGACCGTCTCGAGCGGCGTCACCCACACCTTCCCGTCGCCGATCTTCCCGGTCGCCGCCGCGCCGACGATGGCGTCGACCACGTCGGCCACCTGCTCGTCGTCGACGGCGACCTCGAGCCGCACCTTGGGCACGAAGTCCACCTCGTACTCGGCACCCCGGTAGACCTCGGTGTGCCCACGCTGGCGCCCGAACCCCTGGGCCTCGGTCAGCGTCATGCCGTGGACGCCGACGTGCTTCAGGGCCTCCTTCACGTCGTCGAGCTTGAACGGCTTGACGATCGCGGTGACGAGCTTCATTCCTCCGCTCCCTTTCTTCGCGCCCCGGCGGGCATCGCTGCGGGATCTGGCGGCCCGGTCCCGTCGATCGACGGCAACACCGCCTCCGCCATCCTTGCAGCGGTCGCCGCCATGGTGGAGACACGCTCCGCGAAGGTCTCCTGGGGGTAGACCTCCTCGTCATGGATGGCGAGGTCACCGATCTCAGCCACCTCGTCACGCTCCCTGAGCCCGCGGCATACGAACTTCACGACGAACAAGATGATCGTCGTCATGATCGCCGTGAAGCAGATGATCCATGCCGCGGCGAGGAACTGCTCCCACTCCTGGTGCCACGAACCCGTATAGAAGAGGCCGCCGATCGAGATCGCGCCCTTCCCGGTGAAGTGCCTGCCCGTCACGCCATACTCGACCATTCCCGGATCTGCGAGGAAGCCGACGAGCAGACCGCCCAAGAGCCCCGCGATCCCATGGGTGTAGAAGACACCGAGGGCATCGTCGACCTTGGAGAACGGCCGGATCTTCGGCAGATAGTTCCACGCCACCCACACGATCGACGCACAGATCAGCCCGACCAGGATGGCGCCGTAACCGTCGACCCAGCCCGCCGAGGGCGTGATGCCGACGAGACCACAGATCATCCCGTTTATCGCACCGAGCAGCGTCGGCTTCTTCTGGCGGGTGAAGAGCATGTCGAAGCTCAGCCACGTGAGCAGCCCCGTGGCGGTCGCGATGTTCGTGTTCAGCACAGCGGACGCCGCGTCGATCCCCGCGTAGAAGGGGTCGCCGCCGTTGAACCCGTTCCATCCCAGCCAGATGATGCCCGCGCCCACTGCCACGAGCAGCAAGTTGTTCGGGACGCCGTGGGTCCTGTCACGCCGCAGTCGAGGCCCTATGATTGCTGCTGCCGTGAAACCAGTCACGCCTGCGGCCAAGTGGATGACATAGCCGCCCGAGTAGTCGACCGCCCCTTTTTGGGCGAAGAACCCGCCGCCCCACAGGAGCGCCGCGTTCACCGTGTAGACGAAGGTGATCCACAGCGGGACGAAGACGAGCCACGCGACGAACTTCATGCGCCCGAGGATGCTCCCCATGAAGAGCAGCGGCGTGATGGCGGCGAACACGAATTGGAAGTAGGCGAGCGTGGACGTCGGGAAGTGGAACGGGATGACGGAGTTCGCCCCCGACACTGCCTGGTTCTGTTCGGCGAAGTGGCTCACGATGGGCCAGGGCTTGCCGACGAGATCCCCCCAGAACGAGCCGGTGGCACCCCAGTGCGCGAAGACCCCGAACCCCATGTTGTAGGCCCACAGCACCCACACGATGAGGACCGTGCTGAAGCCCGCGAACGCCATGAGCATGGTGTTCACCACCCACTTGCGCTGCACCAGTCCGCCGTAGAGGACGGCCAGGCCAGGGAGGCTCATGAGGCCGACCAACGTCGCAGCGACCAGTTGCCAGGTGTTGTCCCCGGGGTTCAACCACGACGGGTACGGGATGTTCGCCGCTTCCAGCACCGCTCATGCTCCTCTCTTCTGCGCGCGACGTTGCGCTCGGGCCAAGGGGAGTATGCGGGGCGCTCGTTTCGTGCCGACGACGCGCGTGTTTCGTGCGCGTGAACTGACGGCACGTGGCCCGCACCGCAACGAGCTTCCGAGGGCGACCATCCTCCCTCGCTCGTCGGTTCGCTACCATCGGCGGGCAGCAGGACGATGCAATGCATCCCCCAGGGTGTCTCGTCGGCAGGGGGTGTCGTCGGCGCAGCGTGTCGTCGGCAGGGGGTGTCGTCGGCGCAGCCGCCAGCGCCGGCGGCGTCGACCTGGCGCTTCACGACCGCAGCTCGGGGGCGGCCCCACGACCAGGAAAGGGCGTGCCATGAGAGTGACCGGCTACGAGGTGTTCCCGATCGCGCTTCCCCCTCCCCAGCGCGGCGGCCGGCACTGGATGATCATCCGACTGGACACCGATGCCGGCTGCTCCGGGTACGGCGAGATGATGCTGCTGTCCTCTGCCTTCCGTTGGCCGGTCTTGGTCGCCATGGTCGAGGACCTCGCCGAGCAGGCGGTCATGGGGCACGACCCCTACCATGCCGAGGAGCTGTTCGACAGGATCTACGGGCGCGCCGGTTACAGCCACACCCCCGAGCAGACCAAGTCGGCGATCCTCTCCGCCTTCGATATGGCGTGCTGGGACATCGTCGGCAAGGATCTCGGCCGCCCGGTGCACCAGCTGCTCGGCGGTCGAGTTCGCGACAAGGTACGCACGTACACCTACCTGTACGCGGGGGACGACGACGTGAACGCCGCCGAGAGCTTCCGCGATCTGTGGCTCGATCCTGCCTTCGCCGCCCGCCGTGCCCGGCACTACGTCGATCTCGGCTTCACGGCCGTCAAGCTCGACCCCTTCTCCCTCGCCATACGCGAAGACCAGGGACTCGGCCAGAGCGTGCCGCTCGAATTCTCGCTGCGAGCGCTCTCCACCGCCGAGTCGGTCGTCGGCGCCATCCGCAACGAGGTCGGAGACGCCGCGGACATCCTCGTCGGCACCCACGGTCAGATGACGCCTGCCAGCGCGATTCGCTTCGCCAGGCGCATCGAGCGCTTCGACCCGCTTTGGTTCGAAGAGCCCCTCCCGCCCGAGAACGTGGCGGCGCTCGCCGACGTCGCACGGGCAACCAGCATCCCCATCACCACCGGCGAACGGCTCACGTCCAAGTACGACTTCGCGCGTCTCCTCTCGCACCGAGCCGCTGCCATCTTCAACTTCGATGTCGGCCTCGTCGGCGGGATCACCGAAGCGAAGAAGATCGCCGCGATGGCCGAGCCCCACTACGTCCAGGTCGCCCCCCACGTCTACGGCGGACCGATGATCGCCGCGGCCTCGATCCAGCTCGCGCTCTGCTCCAAGAACTTTCTCATCATGGAAGGCATCGAGCGCTTCGACGGGATCTACGACGAGCTCACCGATCCCCCCTTTGCCTGGCAGGACGGGTACGTGCTCCCGTCCGAGCGCCCAGGGCTCGGCCACGACCTGCGCGAGGACGTCGCCCGCCGCCTCCGCCCCGACGGTCCAGGGCCCAGCCTGATCCGCGTCTACTGACCCGCGTGTACTGACCCGCACCCGGCTGCTGGTGCGTCGAGGTGACCGGAGGAACCGTGCAGTCATCGTGCGCGCGCGGAGACGAAGACGCAGGCGCGCGCGAGGATGGAGCCTTGTCCGATGACATCGATCGGGTCCTTGACGACGCCTGCGGGCTGTTCCACGCGCACGACCCCGGGGGCACGGGGCGGCCCACGAGGCTGTACGTGAGTCCGGACGTCTACCGAGCGATCGCACGGGTCCGCCAGCGGGAGCTGGAGCGCGGCATTCCGCTGATCGTCCTCGACCTCGACCTCGAGGCCGACCCGTCGTTGCACGACGCGGAGGTCC
>JAJZJC010000172.1 GCA_021810205.1 Actinomycetes bacterium | reverse complement strand
CCGGTGGAACGCCGGTCACAGCGTTCCCGGGTACGAACCGGGACTCCTCCCACAAGGAGGGGACAGAGCCCTCTGGGTTGCCATGGCTGGGAAGTGCGAACAAGAGCAGGGTCCGTATCACCGTCGGGAGCAAGGGGTGACCATCACCTCGACCTCTCGTCGGCAGAGGCCCGAAAGCCCGAGCCCAAAGGTGGGACTTCCGACCGGAAGCCTTGTGCCTTCAGGTGGAGGTAGTTCACCACGAGTACCTCGACAGCCACGCGCTTGCCGTCGCGCTCGAGATCGTGGGGATCGCGGTGGCCGTCGTCGGCGTCTACCTCATCGCTGCCTCGCCGATCGTGAGCGGCCACTTGAGCCACCCCCGCCACCGAGACCACCCCCGCCACCGCCGAGGCACCGGCACCGCGGGAGACGACGCGCTCCAAGCGGCCTCCCGGCTCGCTTGATCGACGCTGCTCGACGCGTCGGCGCGCCGAACGGGATCACGCGGGCTCGAGGATGACGACGGGGATCTCGCGGCTGGTCTTGGCCTCGTAGTCGGCGAACTGGGGGTACCGCGCCTTCTGAGTCGACCAGATCGGTGCCCGTTCCTCCGCAGATGCGGTGCGGGCGCGGCACCGGCGGGTCTCGGTGCCGATCTCGATGGTGACGTCGGGATTGGCCACCAGGTTGTGGTACCAGTCGGGATTGGTCGGCGCACCGGCCTTCGACGCGAACACGGCCACACGGCCGCCGCCGAGGTCCTGGTACATCAGCGGGTTGACCCGCTCCTTGCCGCTGCGGGCACCGGTCGTGTGGAGCAGCAGGACCGGCGCGCCGGCGAAGTTGCCGCCCACCTCGCCGCCGTTGGCGCGGAACTCGTCGATGACTTGGCGGTTCCAGTCGTGCATGTCGTTGGTTGGCGAAGTCAACGTCGCCCTCCTCTCGTCGTCGCGCGGCACCCGCCGGCGCCAGTGCCTCCGGCTCATCCTGCACGATCTCGCGCCTGCGGCGCAGGTCCGCGCCACGATGCCGCGCCACCGAGCTTTCACCGAGCTTCCATTGGGCTGCCGGTCGACCCTACCCACGCGGGTGGCGAACTCGGGCGGGGATGTGGGGGCGCCCAGCGGGTAGGAGCCTGGTATGAAGGTGCGCAGAGCGACAGGCGGCGGCAATACCGGCGCCGGGGTGGTGGTGCACTTCGACGAGGGCGAGCACGTGAAGCACGAAGCGGTGGTGCGCAACGTGAAGAACCTGCTCGACGACTTCGACGGCGACCTGCAGGTGGAGCTCGTCACGCATGGCCCCGGCATCGGCCTCTGCCTTCCCGAGAGCCCTGTTGCCGAGGAGGTCCAGGAACTGATCTCGCGCGCCGTCGGGGTGGCTGCGTGCGCGAACACGCTGCGCGGTCGCGGGCCCCGATCCTCAGGGGTAAGTGGCCGCCAGGTATCCGGCTCGAATGTGGCATACACATGCTATAGTCGTGGCATGACCCGCGTCCGGATCAGCACCACCGTGGATCAGCAGCTTCTCGAGCAGGCACGCGAGGTGAAGGCGGGCGTGCCGGATTCAGCACTTGTCGATGACGCCTTGGCGGCCTTCCTCGCTCGACACCGTGCCGCGGAAGTCGACGCAGCGTACGCCTCCTACGACCACCACCCGCTTGACGAAGACGACGAGTGGGGTGATCTCGCATCGTTCCGGGCTGCGGCTGCCGCGTCATGAGCTCGTTGCCCGCTCGGGGCGACGTCTGGTGGTGTGAGCTTCCCGACATAGGTCGAAGGCCGGTGGTCGTGTTATCGCGCGACGCCGCCATTCCTCGCCTTCGGCGGGCGGTCATCGCTCCGTGCACCACGACCATCCGTGGCTTGCCCAGTGAAGTTGTCCTTGAACCAGGCGACGACCCTGTGCCACGGCACTGCGTGGCCAACTTGGACTCGATCGAAAGCGTCACCCTCGGCGTGCTCACCGAACGGATCGGACGCCTTGCCGACGTCAGGATGCGCCAGCTTTGCGAGGCGCTCGACGTCGCCGTTGACTGCGACCGCTGAGCCTCCACTTCGCGGTCGCCCGCGACCTGCGATAGGCGACGCGTGTAGTTGTCGGTGCGGCCGACATTCGGGGATACCCCGAATGTGACGCGCCCTCAGCCGGCGAGATGGCCGGTCGGGTCGGGGACACGGACGAGGCGAAGTGCGGACAGCGGAAATGCGTCCGCCTTGACCCGGAGCACCACTCCGGGCAGTGGGAGCACGCAGACCCAGTCCGTCGGATCGGCCGACTCCCACGGCAGGTACAGCCGAGCGTCATGAGGGCGTTCGTCCACCTCGACTTCACAGGTCCTTTGGATGGTCACGTGCTGCCCGAGGTGACCCCAGCGCGTGGCCAGGAGTACCGACCGCTCCACGGAATCAATGGGACGTTCGACTTCGGAGTGGACCTCGAGCTTCCCCGATGCGGGCACCAGATGAGTGAGTCCGAACTGTGCGATGTGCTCGCCGCCCCCGAGGGCACGCGAGCACTGCGAGCACGCGTTGGCGTCGCCGATCGCTGTCGGCCCGCCGGCCCTCGGTCGGGGCGACGGGCTCCGATCGGAAGCCGTCACGTCATGGGGCGTGGCGCGCGATCGCAGACAGGCCAGAGCTCCTCACGATGGCAAGTAGCGCCGGAGCGCATCCAGGGCGACCGCGTCGGCGCTGCGATGCTCCTCTACGGCGCGCTCATGAAGAGCTTCGGCCAGGTCGGGCTCGATCCGCAGATCGAGTCGAGGGGAGACACCACGACCAAGTGACGGCGGACCGACCTTCCTCGAGATGGCGCCCTCGAGGCCGC
>JAJZJC010000171.1 GCA_021810205.1 Actinomycetes bacterium | reverse complement strand
CTGCCTCGTCGGCGGGGAACTCGCCCGCCTGGACCTCGTCGCCCCCTTTGCGGATGAAGTGGTAGCGCCACGTGTGCTCGGAGGATGGCTGGCTGTCAGGCATGGCCGGACAATAGGTCCGAAGCTGGTTGCCGAGACCGCGCCGCCTGTCCCGTACCGCTCCTACGCGACGACCGCAGCCCTGACCCCGACCGCCGGATAGTCGCGCGCCTGCACGACCTCTTGCCGCGCCCGGTTGGTACTAGTACGATAGGGTCTATGGACCTACGCATCGACCGGAGCGATCCGATGCCGCTCGCAGAGCAGGTGGCGGCCGAGATCCGCCGGGCGATCGCAGACGGAGAGGCCGGCCCCGGGGACAGGCTGCCCCTCGCCAAGGACCTCGCAGCCGTGATGGGGGTGAACAAGAACACGGTCTTCCGGGCGCTTCATCTCCTCCGTGACGAGGGTCTCCTCGAGTTCCGGCGTGGCCACGGGATCACCGTCGCCGGCACGCCGGACCGGAGCGTCCTTTTGACCCAGGTACGAGACCTCGTCCGCGTCGCTCGCCGCTACGGCTACAAGAAGAGCGAGCTCGTCGCCATGATCGAGGCGGTCCGCTGACGTGACGGTGCGACCTCCTCTCCTGGAGAGACCGCAGGACTCGCAGGTGCCGCCGCCACCCGAGGTCCTCTTCAAAGAGGCCCACGAGCGGCGCAGACGGCGTTGGCTTCGGGCGCTCGCAGTGCTCGTCGTCGCCGCGGCCGGTACGGGGATCAGCTACGGCGCGATCGGAAGCGGCGGGCACGCCCGCGCGTCGAAGAGCGCTGCGCCCGGGTCGAACAGCAAGGCGTCGGGGAACACCTCGCGCGCCTCGACCGGCGCGACGTTGTGCGGGAGCGGTGTCGTCGCGGTGCCGAACTGTCTGATCGCGCTTTCCTTCGTCTCGTCCGAGGTGGGCTTCGGCGTCTACAGCCCGGTGCCGAACGTTGCGGGGCCCGCGGGGCCAGCCCAGATCGTCTCGACCACCGACGGCGGCTCGACGTGGCACGAGGTGGGACGCGCCCCGGTCGGCGACGGTCCCACATCGACCGAGTTGCCTACCCTCACCTTCGTGGACCCCTCCGACGGCGTCGCGTACGGAACAAGTGGCGCCTTCGTCACCCACGATGGCGGGCGCAGCTGGGCGCCGATCCCACTCCCCGGCCGGGTGGTCTCGAGCACCAGTGCCGGGCGCCGGCTGTGGCTCACCGACACCACCTGTACAGAGAGCCCGAGCACGTCACCGTGCACCGTCGGCGTCGAAGCATCGAGCAACGCCGGCCGCACGTGGCGGGCGCTCGACCTCCCGCCCGAGCCATTTCGCGCAGCGGAGACCGCCGTCGGGACAGGGGGCACGTTGGTCGTGGCCGAGTGGGCCGACCACGAGGGCTACGTCAGCAACGACCCCGGCGTGCTGCTCGTGAGCGCCGACGCTGGCGCACGCTGGCAGACGTCCTCCCTGCCGTGCCCCGCGGACTTCCGTCTGGGCGGCCAACTTTCCCTCGCGCCGTCGTCGCGCACCCTGTGGCTGATCTGCAGCGGTGCGGGGGCAGTCGGCACCCGCCCGAACGTCGTGTACCGCTCGACGGACCTCGGCACCTCATGGGTCGCCGAGTCGAGCTACCCCCCGGCCTTGGCCGCCACAGCCACCCTGCCGCCGGGCGCACCCAACAGCACGATCGACGCGCTGGTAGCTCGCTCGAGCACCGACGCCTGGGTGCTCGAGATGACCCGGGGCGGGCTGCTCACGACCGACGACGGTGGCCGCAGCTGGCACGAGGCCATGCCCCCGGGCATCCAGCGTGGCATCGACACAACGCGCGACGCGCTCGACATGGTCAGCTCCACCCTCGCGTACCTGGCGTCCCACGCGTTCCCGCCACTCGACTCCGGCGGGCTCTGGCGCACCGAAGACGGCGGTCGGACCTGGCAACGCATTGGGTAGCAGCGCCGCATGGCTGTGAAGGTACTGAACCCCTGCTCGAGTACAGGCGAAGAGAAGACGAGAAGTCACCGAGCTGCGCTCACGGACACGTCCGATGGCACCCTGATCAGGCCCGGTCTGAAGAGTGTGAACACGACCATGTTCGGGTTTGAGAGGACGCCCGCCGCGTACAGCTCGAACGGGTCGTGCACGAAGGACCCGCCGAGCAGGTCGCGTCCGACGAGCACGCCCTTGTGGCCGAGCCCCGCCTCCGTGAGGAGCGGATAGGCAGCGCCCAGGTGTCGGGTGGTCAGCTGGTGGGCGGGGACGCGGGGGCCCGTACGCGGGATCAGCATCGCCACCGGCTCGGGGTGGCAGGGTGGAGGTGATGTGCGGGGCTGGTACGGGCTCGTCTCACCTATTGCAACGGTCGCCCCACGCGGGCCGACTGGTACCCGCCGTGGTTGCGCGGCGCAACGGCACCCGGATCGGGTCGGCAGTTACGATCGCCAGTGAGCCGCTCAGCGTTGCAGTGGGCACGCGGTCGAAGTCTCCGAGAGCAGGGTCGAGCGATGTGCCAAGCACGACGCAGGCTGCTGGGTCCGTTGCGGACCCTCCCCGAACGGCACTTCGGCCCGCTGTCGCGGCGCGGTAATGGGACACCCGTGATGCGCGGTAGGGGGCAGCCCTCCGGTCCGGAGCAAGCGACACCTACGCTCATGGGGAGCTCGACCGCCTACCGGATCGTCGAGCATCATCGCGACCGGACAAGCTCCCACGTTTCGAACCCGCCTCTCGTTCGCGTCCCAGTATTTCCGAACGCCACGATCCCTCCGACGGCTGCGTCGTACGCGAGGCTGAAGTACTGCGGGTT
>JAJZJC010000170.1 GCA_021810205.1 Actinomycetes bacterium | reverse complement strand
CGAGCGCGGCGAGGCCGAGCGCAAGCGGCCGGATGGCAGCGGCACCACGGCGACGCCCACGTTCACGCGGCGTGCCGGCCTGGCTGCGTGGCCCGCTGATGGGTGTCGGCAGCAGCGTGGTCGTTGTTCTCAACGGTTCTCCCCCCGTGTCGTTCGGAAGCGGTGATCTCAGGCGATATGGCGCGCTGTCGGACCCACGACAAGCCACAGCACTCCCTCATGCCGCCAAACGGCAGAGGGAAGCGCTTGCGGGACCCGGAACGGGTCTTCACGCTGAGTTTGTTGGAAAGGCTGAGTTTGTTGAAGATTTCGATTAGCTTTGGTAACACGACCATAACAAATTGACGCTGTCACTGGCAAGCGGGTCATTCCGTCCAGTAGAAGAAGACGCCAATGGCAGGCAACGCGCGTCGACCAGGTCTGAGCGTCACGTCGCGGGCCCTTGCCCTACTCGGCGCGTTCGACTCGACGCATCCCACGCTCACCCTGAGCGAACTGGCCCGACGGGCCGACCTGCCACTTGCGACCGCCCATCGCCACGTCGGAGAGCTGGTGGCGTGGGGGGCCCTGGTACGCGCCACGACAGGACACTACGAGGTCGGCCAGCGGATCTGGGAGCTCGGCCTTCTTGCCCCGCTGCCCTCTGGGCTGCGCCAGATCGCTGCCCCCTTCCTCCAGGACGTCTACAAGGCGACGTCGGTCACCGTGCACTTCGCAGTGCGAGAGGACGTCAAGGCGCTCTACCTCGACCGCATCTCGGGCAACGACGCCATCCCAGTCGTCAGCCGTGTCGGCGGCCGGCTGCCGCTGCACTCGACGGGCGTCGGCAAGGTGCTCCTCGCGTATGCCCCTGACGACGTCCAGGTGCGCGTCCTCGGCGGCCTCACCCGGATGACGCGGTACTCGATCACCGATCCCGAGGTCCTCGAAGAACAGCTACGGGCGGTCCGTCGCGAGGGCTACGCGTACACCCAAGAGGAGATGTCGCTCGGTGCCTGCTCCCTCGCGGTGCCGGTTCGCAACGGCTGCGGCGAGGTCGTTGCAGCCCTTGGGCTCATCGTCGCGAGCCTCGACGCCGAGCGGACCCGGCTCGTCGCTGCCCTGGAGGTCGCAGCCAACGGCATACGACGCAGCATCGGCGCACGGTCTTTCAGCCAGTAAGGCTTTCATCCAGTAAGAATGCCGAGTGGACGCGGGGCCCGCTATGGCGGTTCACTGGGTGCCATGGGAACGGTCCAGACCGAAGTCGCCATCATCGGAGCCGGTCCTGCTGGGTTGCTGCTCGCACACCTCCTCGCCCAAGACGGCGTCGATTCGGTGGTCGTCGAGCGCCGCAGCCGGGCGTACGTTGAATCCCGCGTCCGAGCTGGCATCCTCGAGAGCTCGGTCGTCGAGCTCCTCGACAACAACGGGCTCGGTGCGCGCGTAGCCGAAGAAGGCCAAGCGCATCGCGGGATCTACCTGCAGTGGCCCGGCCAGCGACACCATCTCGACTTCGTCGAGCTGGTCGGTCGAGGCGTGCATCTCTACGGACAGAGCGAGCTCCAGCTCGATCTCGGTCGTGCGAGAGACGCTGGAGGGCAGGTCTCCTTCTATGGCGTCTCGGGCACCACGCTCCACGACGTCGACACCGACCGACCTTCGGTCACCTTCACGGATGCCGACGGAGCGCTCGTCCGCCTCGAGGCCCGGGCCGTCGCAGGCTGCGACGGCAAGCACGGGCCCAGCCGTCAGGCGATCCCGGAGGCATCGCGCTCGGTCTTCGAGCGCCTCTACCCCTTCGCGTGGCTCGGCATCCTCGCCACTGTGCCGCCGTCGACCGACGAGCTGATCTACGCCTGGCATCCCGACGGATTCGCACTGCACTCCATGCGCTCGGACAGCGTGAGCCGCCTCTACCTCCAAGTGCCGGTGGCGACCGACATCGCCGCATGGTCCGACGAGCGGATCTGGGACGCGCTCAGCACCCGGCTCGGTGCCGGACAGACAGGCTGGGAGCTCAAGCGCGGGCCGATCTTCGACAAGGCGGTCCTGCCGTTCCAGAGCTTCGTGATGACGCCCATGCGCCACGGCCGCCTCTTCATTGCCGGTGACGCCGCGCACACCGTGCCGCCGACGGGCGCCAAGGGCCTGAACCTCGCCGCCGCCGACGTGGCGCTCCTCGCACCGGCGCTCATTTCGCTCATCCGAGAGGGCGACGCACGTCTCGCGGACGCGTACTCCGAGACGGCGCTACGCCGCGTCTGGCGCTCCACCTACTTCTCGTGGTGGATGACCACGACGCTGCACACGACCGACGACCCCTTCACTTCCGAGCTACAGCGCACGGTGCTCGAGATGACGGTCGCCTCGAGAGCGCATTCGACTGCACTTGCCGAAAGCTACGCGGGCCTGCCGATCGGCGTCTAGGCGTCGCCCGTTCTTGGCTCGCGCGCGTGGGTGAATTGCTGAAGCTTCGAACGATCGATCGCACGCGCGGGCGCTTCGATGCCCCGAGGGGATGCCGCTGTCGGTGCCCGAACTTGACGAGATCAGCGTCGCGCTGGCCGAGAGTCGCACCACGGTCGAGGTGGTGGTCAGCCAGCGGGTCGGACGGCGCGCTCGGCTGTCAGCAGCGACCGAGCTTCACTCGCGCGATAGCCACCCCCTTGACACTGAGGGGACCCCGCTTGTTGAGCCACCCGCTATGCGAGCTGTAGCTGTTGTTGGTGAAGCCAAGCCTCGACGAACTCGACTGGGGTGAGCCAGCCGTGCGCATCGACTGACGGCTCGGCGCCGAGGACCTCGTGTACCGGTTCTGGCACCACAGCTTCAAGGTGTACTGGCTGCAGGAGCACACGCTTGCGATCGTCGCCTTGTCCGAGGAGATGACGCCCG
>JAJZJC010000054.1 GCA_021810205.1 Actinomycetes bacterium | reverse complement strand
GAGGGGCACGCAGTACCGCCACCCCGCCGTCGCTCGCAACGCTCGGACTCTCCTGACGCCCACTGCGTCGGTCGCAGCGCCTACCTCTCAAGGTTGCCTGCGGCCGGCGGGTGGCGCGGCCGCTCCATCGGACCTGTGGCATGGCGACCCGCCCCTGTGGCATGGCCATTGAAATGGTCTGGACGTGTACGAGCACGCGCGTCGAGCGCGCAACACGTGGGACGCGAAGTCTCCAAGTAGGTACGCGTGGCGCTGAGTGATGAACGCGATCTCGTACGAAAAGGCGACGACGTCGAGCTCCCTTGGCGCCCCATCGAAGATCTCAGCGGTGAGACGCACAAGATTGACACGTCAACGGTCGCGGCCTACATCTTGAACGGGGGGCCTACATCTTGAACGGGGAGTACCACTACTCCAAGACACCCGGGATCGATCATGAGCTGGCCAAAGAGATCCAGGGCGCGGTGGCAGTCGGGATGGAGGGAAGCGGGCACTTCGCGATGGCAGAGAACTATCCTGTGTTCAAGCGCTACGTCGGTTCGGTGATCGACCGCAATCTCTAGGCGTCTTCGACATGGGAGCCCGGCTCCCGTACGTACGGGGAATTGGGCGCGGGCACTCGGTGAGATTGCGGCAGCACTCGGACCGGGCAGTTGCTCCACATGTACGTCAAGATGGTCCAGGGGGAGGAGCAGCGCGAACGGCGTCGCCATCTGGCTGACTGCCTGGGAGCGGTTGTCGCGTGTGTAGCTCGAAGTTCGAGGCAAACCCGCGGCATCGTGGCTGACGACGCCGACCTCGGTCCTGTCACGCGTTCACTGGCGGCAGGCGTCGCTGACTTCGCGGGCCAGCAGCACAGCGCGACGTCGAGGATCCTCGCTTCTCGGTCGCGCTATGTCGACGGTGACGATGCGATGGTTGGCGCGGCGCGCGCTCACAGGCTCTGAGATTCGTGAGACCCGCCACTCGATCGGCTTCGAAACTGGTTCGTGGAGTCGACGGTGCTCATCGATGTCGACAACGTGGTACGTATCGCTCCGGAAGAGATCTTCGCACGGGGTCCGCCGTGATCCGCTACGCGCATGGTGTCGAGGGATACGACTCGTCTTTCGAGTAGGTGGACCATCCGCTCACGCACGACCTTGTAGTGAAGCTCGCGAAGACGGCTCCCCATCAATTGAGGGAGCCGTCTTCGCGAGCAGTAGGTGACTAGCGCCAGCCCTGGCCCGGAACCTCTGACTCGGTACACCCTGTTCAGGGTGAGCCGGGCTGACTGGACCCACCAGAGGAGCCGGGCTGACCGGGCTGACCGGCGAAGCCGGGGTGACCCGGGAAACCGGGGAACTCGGGAATGCCCGGCAGTTTGACGGCACCGGTCAGCGCACCGGGGTAGTACGCGTCGGCGAACTGCGCCGGTCCGAGATCGAGACCGGCCGCGACACGGTTCAAGTTGGAGGGGTCGGCGACGTCGCCCCACTGGCCAGCGGCGACACGATGGCCGATCGCCATGACGCCGGCGACGAGTTCTGCCGGGCTGAAATTGCAGTGGCCATAGCTGGATACGAACGCCTGACGGAGTAGGTTGCCGTCACCGGTTTCCCACACCTGGCGTGCGTAGAAATTCTCCTGTTGGACAGGCACCAGCTGGTCGCCGATGGTGTGGAGGTCGAGCTCGGGTACGGACAAGTGGCCGGTGGGCACCGACGTCTGCTGCAGTGACCGCACCGCTGTCGGGTCTGCCGTGATGTTCGCGTCGCGCGTGAGGGTGGACAGATCGGCCTGCAGGTTCAGTCCTGCCTGCTGGTAGAGCGACGCCACCTCGGCTTTGTAGGGCGACTTGGCGAGAACCGCTGCGAAGTTCGTGCCCACCGTCCAGTTCGCACTGCCGCCGTCGGCCTGTGTGATCGCCACTCGAGCGGCCTCGATGAAGTCGATGGTGCTGAACGAGCCTGTGAACTCGACGTGGAACTGTGCCGCTTCGAGTGCCGCCGGGTTGTTCGCTGTCGCCGGTGCCGACGCGCCGGGTGTCCACGTGGGGACGTTCAAGAAGGCCAACGCGAGCGCGAGGCGAGCACGCCCTGCCGGCGTCTGCTGGGCCTGTGTGGCGGCGGCCTTCAAGGCTCCAGCGGTTGCGAACGCCTGTGTGTAGTTCGAGAAACCGACGAGGTGCAGTTTCTCGCTTGGCGCCAGCAGCTGGGCTATTGCGTATTCACCGTCGAGCTGGTACTCGTTCAAGTTGATCCCACCGCCGACGATGCCGCAGGTGGTGAGAGCACCGTTGATACGACCCGCGCCGTCCTGTGCTTCGAGTGCGCTGATCAAGCCCCCCATCGAGGTACCGAACGCGAGCACCTGGCGCGGCCGGCCGGGCAGGACTGTTGATTCGACCGCCTTCAGCGTGCCGAACTGATCGTTCACCGCAGTGTCGAGTGCCCACTCGGAACCATTGGGGTCGTAGGAAGAGCCCGCAAGGGCGTAACCGCGTGCGAGCAACGCTGCGCGGGTCGCAGCTGTTGGAGCGTCTTCTGCCACCAGCGGCCCGAAGCCGTGGCTGTAGAGCAAGAGGGTGCCGTTCCAGCTTGCCGGAACATCGGCGATCCAGTTCGTGCCGTCAGCGAGGGTGCCAGTGAAGTGGCCACTCGCCGGTGTCGTCGCTCCGGCTTGTTGTGCCGAAACCGTGGCGCCGAGCGACAGCAGCGTCGTGGCTGCGAGCAAGCACGTGCCGATTGCCGCCCACAGCGTGCGGAATGGTCTCATGGACCACCTCCCCCTTGTGCACCCTCTCGGGTGTGTACGGGCGTCGCCCTGCGAGGCTCGACGCCCTTCGTGGCGTGCCGCATCGTACATCGATGCGGCACAGATGTAAAGGTGCTTGATATATCAAGTGCGTGGCGATTTCGCGAGCATGAGCGCGGTGTTCGTGTCACCAAGACGGCCGTGCGCCGCAACGGATAGTGACCGCGGCAGGTGACGGCTGCCGCCAAGGGCCTGCGAACGGGTCGGTGATAACGTCGCGCGGTGCCTGCACCAAAACGTCGTGCGCTCGGCGACGCGACCGCGCAGGTCCGCGTCACCTACCTCGTGAAGCGGCTCGAGCTGGCGATCCGCTCGGAGATGGACTCGATCGTCGGCGAGTTCGGTGTGACGGCGTTGCAGTACACGGCACTGACGGCGCTCAAGCGCCATCCGGGCCTGTCGGGTGCACAGCTCGCGCGGCGCTCCTTCGTCAGCCCGCAGGCGGGAAGCGAGATGGTCGGTATCCTCGCGCGTAAGGGGCTGATCTCACGCCGCCCGCACGAGACCAACCGTCGGGTGCTGCGCATCGACCTGACGAGCGCTGGTGAGGAACTACTGGCCGCGTGTCTCCCAGCCGTCGACGCTCTGGAGCGCCGCATGCTGAGGCAGCTGAGCGACGAACGCGTCCACGAGCTGCGTGCGTCCCTCGTCGCCTGCATCGACCAGCTCTCCGACCGCGTCCCCGGCGCGGCGCCCGGGGGACGCGACGAACGTGCCCGACGCTCGAACGAGGTATCGGCGGGCGATGGCGCGCGCCACGACGCGAGCCGATCGCGCCGGATCCTGCCCCAGGTGTAGACGCCTCGGGGCGCTGGGGCGCGGGACCCGGTCAGGCAATGGTGTCGAGCAAGGGATGTCGGTCACGCCACGGCGCGGCCGATTCGACCTGGGATGCGAGTCGGAAGAGCTCGACCTCGCCCCACGGGGCGCCGACGATCTGGACGCCCACCGGCAGCCCGCGCTCGGAGTGGTGCAGCGGGAGGCTGATGGCTGGCTGGCCGCTCACGTTGTAGGGCACCGTGAAGGCGACCATCGCGAGAACGGTCAGCGGCGGAAGGTCCGGTTGCTCGTCGGCGGCGGCGAGCACCTCTCCTGCGACGGGGGGCTCGATGGCCATCGTCGGCGTCACGAGGACGTCGAAGTCGCGGCGCCAGTGCGCGACCGTGTCATACGTCGCCCGGCGCAGCTCGTTCAGCGAGCGGATCATGGTGAGACCGTCGACGGCCATGCCGGCCACCCGCCCGGCCGCGTTGTGCGGTTCGACGCGCGACCAGTCGATGCCGTCGAACGCGCCGTACGCGGTGTTCACGACATGGAGGAACGGCTCGACGACGGCAGGATCGAGAAGGTCGTGGTCGAGCTGGTAGACCTCGTGGCCGAGCGACTCGAGCAGCGCGCCCGCCGATGCGACCGCTTGACGACACGCGGGATCGAGCTCGATGCCGAGAGCGCTCGTGGTGAGCAGCGCGATGCGCATGCTGCCAGGATCGGCGCCAACCTCGTCGGAGAACGGTCGCGTGGGAGCTGGCGCCTGCTCCCACACGAGCGGATTGGGCTCGCTGATGCAGTCGAGGATCGCCGCGGCGTCTGCGACGCTGTGACAGACCACACCTTCTACGGACATCCCGAGCCATCCTGGCGTCACGCTCGGCACGCGCCACCGGCTTGCCTTCAGGCCGACGAGACCGCAGCAGGATGCAGGGATGCGGATGGAGCCCCCGCCGTCGTTGGCGTGCCCCACCGGCACCATGCCGGACGCGACGGCAGCCGCTGATCCGCCGCTCGATCCCCCAGGGCTGCGCTCAGGGTCCCACGGGTTCCTGGTGATGCCGTAACGGGCGTTCTCGGTGACGGGCAGCGGGCCGAACTCGGGCGTGTTCGTGCGCCCGCAGAAGACGAAGCCCGCACGCCGCAGCGCGGCGATGACGAGCTCGTCTTGCGGCGCGATCTCGCCACGCGCGCCGGCGGAGCCGTAGGTCACCGGTTGCCCAGCTGCCGGGGTCAGGTCCTTCACGGTGATCGGGACACCGGCGAACGGCCCAACGGGCTTCCCGGTGGCGAGGCCGGCTTCGATGCCCTGCGCTCGGGCCTCTGCCGCGTCGTCGTCGCGCCAGATGACGGCATTGAGCGTCGGGTTCAGCCGATCGATGCGCTCGAGGCACTCGTGGAGCGCTTCGGTCGGGGTCGTCTCGCCGCTGCGGATCTTCGACGCGACCTCGAGTGCGGTGGGGAATCGGGCGATGGCCATGGCCACTGCCTAGCACCGGTCGCCACAGCCGGGTACCGGCATTCTTGCCTCGTCGGTCGGAGCGCCAGGGGCGCGCCGTATCGGGGACGCAGACCGTTCGTTCACGATGCCAGGACCGCAACGCCATGAACGCCAGCGCGAGCCCGTCAGCGGCATGGTCCCGCTGTATGACGCCTTGCCCGAGGAGGCGTACGCTGCCGCGCTTTCGTCGCTGCCGGGCATAGGTCCGGCGCGACTACGCACCGTGTGCGCCGGGCGGTCGGCGCGCGAAGCCTGGCGCGCCGTGCGCGACGGCGCCGCCGGAACGGATCCGTGGAGCGACACGGCGTCGCGCGCGGCCCGCACGTTCGATGTCGCTGCCCACTGGCAGGCTCACGGGGAAGCCGGTGTCGACGTCTTGATACGCGGTGCACCGGGCTATCCGCGGGTGTTGGCGGACGACCCCGAAGCTCCTGCCGTGCTCTTCTCACTCGGCGATCCTGGTGCCCTCGATGCCTGTGCGCGCGTCGCGGTCGTCGGCACCCGCTCGGCCACGCGTTACGGGCTCGGGATGGCCGCCCAGCTCGGTGCCGACCTGGCGGCCGCCGGCGTTGTGGTCGTCTCCGGTTTGGCCCTCGGCATCGACGGGGCGGCGCACGAAGGCGCGGTCGCGTCGTGGCATGCAGCGATGCGCGAGTCCGATCGTGGCGATGGCGGTCGCCGGCGGCGCGACCGGACGTCGACAGATGCACCAGAGGACCGGCCGCTCGATCGACCGGCCGGTCTGCCGGTCGATCTGCCGTCTGGTGCTCCCATGTCCGGTCCGGTCGCCGCACCGCCCGTTGCGGTCGTGGCCGGAAGTCTCTCGACGCCCTACCCGCCCCAGCACACGGGCTTGTGGCGGCGGGTGGCCGCGGCGGGCGCGATCCTGTCGGAGGCGCCGCTCGGCGCGTCGGACCAGGGTTGGCGCTTCCCGATGCGAAACCGGATCATTGCCGCCCTCGCCGACGTCGTCGTGGTCGTCGAATCCCATGCGCATGGCGGCGCGTTGCACACGGTGCACGCCGCGGCCGCACGCGGCATCCCCGTGGGCGCGGTACCCGGCTCGGTGCGCAGTCCGGCGTCGGCAGGGACGAACGGGTTGCTGGCTGACGGATGCTTCGTCGTGCGAGACGCCGCCGACGTGCTGGTCGCCCTCGGACTTGTCACCGCGGCCGCAGAGCCGGTGCGAACCCGTAGCAGACGCAAGGGTGCCGCTGCCGCGCATGTACTGCGCGCGCCCGACGGCGGAGGGGCTTTTGGAGACGAAGCGACGGCCGCGGTGCTCGACGCACTGGGGTGGGAGCCAGCATCGTTGGAGGAGCTGACCAGGACGACGGGGCGCGGCCTCGACGAGGTCGCCGCCACCCTCGAGCGGCTCCGTGGCTGCGGTGTTGTCGAGGGGATCGGCGGCGTGTGGCAGCGTGCGTGATCAGACGAAGCCGCCCGTCGCGACGAGGCCCTCGTGTTCCAGGAACCCTAAGCTGGCGTGCTGAGTGCACCCTTCATTGTTGCTCGGCGTGGAGCTCCCCCCGGTCCCCGTAGTCGCAGGGGCCACGGCCCGAAGCGAGCCGGCAGCCGTCAGCCTGGGCACCGATGGGCCTCGCTCGGCCGCGGCGCTGGCATCGTGGTGGTCGGCGGCGCGCACCGCGATGTCCCTCGGCGCGGGGATCGTGTGGTTCCGAGGCAGCATCGACGGGAAGTACGCATCGTGCGACGCGTGCACCATCGCCGCGGCGGCCATCGACCATGTCCCAGGTGCCCAGCTCGGCGTGGTGTCGTCAGTGCCGCTCGAACGTCATCCTGCCATGCTCGCCCGTGAGGTGACCGCTCTCGACGTCGTATCGAGCGGCCGAGCGGCGGTGTGCTTGCGATGGGTGTCGCCCGACCCTTCGGGGGGGCTACGGCAGGCGGGCGAACAGTTCGCCGAGGCGGTTGCGGTGTGCGGCGCGGTCCTGCGCGAGGAGCGCCCGGTGTTCGAAGGGCGTCACTACCACGTCGCAGGGGCCGTCAACCGCCCGCCTCCGGTGCAGTCCGGCGGGTTGCCGGTGTTCGCCGACGCGTCAGCCGGAGGGCTGACGGTGGTGGCGGCGGACGAGGGCGTGGGGCCGAGCGCGCTGCACATGATGCTGCGCGCGGCGTCGGTGGTCGTCTGCTCGGACGACGCCGCGGACGTGGCGAGCTGGCGGGGCGCCATCGAAGAGACGGCCGTGCACACTCGGGGCATGCCCGGCGTGAACGAACCCCCAGCACTCGTCTGCAAGACCACGTTGGACGAGCTGGCGCCGCCGCCAGGCCCGGGCACCTCTGCGGGCTCCGGCATCGGCGACCGTCTTCGCGCCGCGCGCGATGCCGGCGCCGATGGCGTGATCGTGCGCATCCCAGCGTCGCGGCACATGGGCGTGGTCAGCGCAGACCCCTGGACGACGAGGTCAGGCGCGCCGATGCCGAGTGACCCGATGCCGAGTGACTTCGAGCCCGCGCTGAAAGCGCGCTTGGCTCCGTGGATCCGCTGATCGCTGTGGTACCCGACGGTACCCGACGTGGATGCGGGCACGGAGCTGCCTACGCCGGCTGCCTACGCCGGCTGCCTACGCCGGCTGCCTACGCCGGCTGCCTACTCCGGCTGCCTACTCCGGCTGCATCGCCACGCGGTCGACGCGGATTCGCACCTTCAGGCGAACCTCGCCGGCCTGGCGGTTCGGGTACGTCTCGACCCCGAGGTACTTGGAGGCGAGGTGGTCGATGTGCTCGTCGGCGCCGTCGGTGGTGATGTCGACGACGGTGCCTCGGAGCGCTACACAGCCGGCGTATGGGTTCTGTGGATCGACGATGCAGATGCCCACACGCGGGTCCCGCTCGATGTTCCGGGCCTTGGTGCGGCCACGGGCGGTGTTCACGAGCAGATCGTCGCCGTCCATGTCGATCCACAGCGGTGACACTTGGGGTCCCCCGTCGGGGTCGACCGTGGAGAGCGTGGCGAACGCCTTGCTGCCGATGAGCTGCTTCGCCTTTTCGTTCAGCTTGCCTGCCATGGGGGTCGCTTCCTCCTCCTGATCGTGCAGATCGTGCGCGCCGTGCCCGCACGCGAACACGATGGCCGCCCCGACGTTCCACCACGCGAGGCCGTGCCGACGCTAGCGCCCACCGTCCGTGCGTCCACGGCGCGACCCCGTCCACGGCGCGACCCCGTCCGTGGCGCGACCCGGTCCGTGGCGCGCGGTACGGTCCTTGCGATGCGGATCGGGGCCCATGTGCGTGCCGGTGGTGGGCTCGTCGGGGCCCTCGAGCGTGCGCACCAGATCGGTGCGGAGGTCGTCCAGGTCTTCACCCAGAGCCCGCGCGTGTGGAAGCCGACGCAGTACGGGCCCGACGTGCTCGAGCGGTACCGGAGCGCGGCGGCCGAAGATCCCTCGGTCACCGCCACGTACTGCCATGCCACCTACCTCATCAATCTCGCGACCCGCGATCCCGCCCTCCTCGAGCGCTCCCGTGACTGCCTCGCCGCGAACCTCGTCGTCGCTCGGGGCATGGGTGCCTCCGGCCTCGTGCTGCACGTGGGGAGCCACAAGGGCGACGGTTTCGACGGGTGCCTCCGCCAGGTCGTCGACACGTTGTTGTCTGTCCTCGACCGCGCTCCGATCGACGCAGGCACGGCAACAGCGTGCCCGATCGCCCTCGAGAACGCAGCCGGAGCCGGTGGCACGGTCGGGCGCAGCTTCGAGGAGCTCGCGGCGATCCTGGAGCTCGCGGACGCGGACCGCGCGCTGGGGGTGTGCCTCGATACCCAGCACCTATGGGCGTCGGGTGTCGCCTTTGGAAGCCGGGCGGCGGCGTCGGCGGTCGTCGACGAGCTCGCTCGCACCGTCGGCGCGACAGCGCTGCGCTGTGTGCACCTGAACGACTCGAAGGTTCCCTTCGGTGCCAACCGGGACCGTCACGCGAACATCGGCGAGGGAACGATCGGGATCGAGGCGCTTGGGTGGCTGATGGCACATCCCGCGCTGGCGTCGATGCCGGCGATCCTCGAGGTGCCGGGCGCAGGAGACGGGCCGAGGGCCGAGGACCTCGACGCGGCGCGCCAGGCGCTCGCCCAAGGCCGCGCCCAGTGGGAGGCCGATGAGCCGGCGCGCCACGGAGTCCTCGAGGAGACAGAATCGACGGTAGGCAGGGAGCAGGCAGGAATAGGTAGCGGCACGTAGCGCCGGTCGGACATCCCTCGTCCGGGCGTCGTGAGGACTCGACGGCGACGAGCGCTACGGCGACGAGCGCTACGGCGACGAGCGCTACGGCGACCAGCGCTACGGCGACGAGCGCTACGGCGACCAGCGCTACGACGACGAAGGACATGATCCGAGGAGGACGCGGTGGCAGGGACCAGGATCGAGACCGACAGCATGGGTGAGATCGAGGTACCCGCCGATCGTTACTGGGGGGCGCAGACCGCTCGGTCCCTGCACCACTTCAGCATCGGCCAGGATCTCATGCCACGGCCCCTCATCCGGGCGATCGGCGTGCTGAAGGAGGCTGCCGCCCTGGTCAATGCCGATCTGGGCAAGCTCGACGAGCATCGTGCCTCGCTGATCGCGACCGCCGCGCGCGAGGTCTCCGACGGACGGCTCGACGAGCACTTCCCGCTGCGCATCTGGCAGACCGGGAGCGGCACGCAGACGAACATGAACGCGAACGAGGTCATCGCCAACCGTGCCATCGAGCTCGACGGCGGTGAGATGGGCTCGAAATCACCGGTGCACCCGAACGACCACGTGAACATGTCCCAGTCGTCGAACGACACCTTCCCGACTGCGATGCACATCGCCGTTGCCGAGGAGCTCGTCCGCCGGCTCGTCCCAGCCGTCCGGGCGCTGCGTGACGCGCTCGACGAGAAGGCTCGCGCCTTCGCCGGTGTCACCAAGATCGGTCGCACGCATCTGATGGACGCGGTGCCCCTCACCTTGGGTCAGGAGTTCTCGGGGTACGTGGCGCAACTCGACGCGGACCTCATCCGCCTCGACCAGACGTTGCCGGGCCTCTACGAGCTAGCGGCGGGCGGCACGGCAGTCGGGACCGGGTTGAACACCCACCCAGAGTTCGGGGACAAGGTGGCGGCCAAGATCGCGGCCCTCACCGGGTTGCCGTTCGTGACCGCGCCGAACAAGTTCGCCGCCCTCGCCGCTCACGACGCGGTGGTGTGGGCGAGTGGTGCGTTGCGGGTCCTGGCGGGGTCGTTGAACAAGGTCGCCGACGACCTGCGATGGCTCGGCTCAGGGCCGCGCAGTGGCCTCGGCGAGCTGATCCTGCCCGCCAACGAGCCGGGATCCTCCATCATGCCGGGGAAGGTGAACCCGACCCAGTCCGAGGCGATGATCATGGTGAGCATCCAGGTGATCGGGAACGACACGGCGGTCGGGATCGCGGGTGCCCGAGGCAATTTCGAACTGAATGTGAACAAGCCCCTCATCGCGTACAACGTGCTCCACTCCATCGAGCTGCTCACCGGAGCATGCACGTCATTCCGGCAGTTCTGCGTCGAGGGGGTCGAGGCGGACCTGGACCAGATCGCCCAGCACCTCGAGCGGTCGCTCATGCTGGTCACCGCCTTGAACCCTGTGATCGGCTACGACAAAGCGGCAGACGTCGCCAAGAAGGCTCACAAGGAGAAGATCTCACTACGTGAGGCGGCGATCCAGCTCGGCTACTTGACCGGTGAGCAGTTCGACGAGGCGGTTCGTCCCGAGGAGATGACGCACCCGTGACCCGGCCAGTGTCATGACGCCCGCCGAGCTTCTGACACTCGCGGTGGTCGACGCGGCCATCGCCGAGCGCGGCCTGCAGTGGCATCGCGACGGGGACGTTCTCGTAAAACAGATGCGCCTGGGCTCGTTTCCTGCCGCACTCGCCTACGTCCAGGCGGTGGGGGAGCTCGCCGAGGCGATGGGTCACCATCCCGACATCGACATCCGCTGGCGCACCGTCGTGTTGCGTTCGACGACCCATTCGGCTGGCGGTCTCACCGAGCTGGACCTGGCGCTCGCCGCCCGGATCGACGCGTTGGGCGGTGGTTCCGACCGCGAGTAGCGCGGTGGACAGGCCAGTGCGCGCCTGGCTACTCGAGGAGGCTTGCCCGAAGGGATGTCACGACGTCGGTGCCTGCGCCGTGGGCGGCGGCGTAGCCTTCGATGGACCCGTGCGTGGTGCGTAGGGCGTCGAGCATCGCCCTGATGTTCGCCGGTGTCGCGGACAGCATCGCGGGTGCCACCTGGAGGATCACCTCGCGCTGGTCGGGGACGCGCTCGATGGCGCGCTGCAAGAGGGCATCCATGGCCCGAGCGCTCAGCGCGTAGTCTTCGGCTATGACCTCGTCGGGCACTCCGAGGAGGGCGAGCAGGATCGCGATCACCACCCCGGTACGGTCCTTTCCAGCGGCACAGTGCACGATCACGGGATGGCACCGGCGCTGCGCCACGATGGCGAGCGCGGCGGCGATCTGGTCAGCGGACTCCTGGGCCATCTCCCGGTAATGCGTCGCGAAGAAGGCGGGCCCCTTTCGGAACTCGTCGAAGGAAGGCAGCGTCCCGACCAAGGGCAGATGGTGGAAGTCGACGGGGAGGTCGTCGACGGGGAACCGATCGTGGTCCACTTCGGACCGCGAGCGTAGGTCGATGACGGTGGCGATGCCGAGCGAGCGTACGAGTGCGCGGTCGGCACGAGTGAGCTGGGAGAGGCTGTCTGCTCGGAACAGCGCCCGCCAGCGCACGGTGCGACCGTCGGTGGAGGGATAGCCGCCGAGGTCCCGGAAGTTCACTGCGCTGTCGAGCGCGAGGTGTCGATTGAACGCCGCGGCCTGAGGGGGGCTCACCGGTCGCTCAGCGGACCGGGAGGTCCCACAGAGGGAACCAGCGCGAGAGGTCTTGCTCGACCGGGAGGTCGGAGCCCACGAGGGCGCGCACGCGAAGCTCGAGCTCGCTGTCACGTCGTTCCTTGCCGATCGGGGCGAAGGGGTAGAACGTGCCCCGCTTGAACAGGTAGACGAGATAGAGCGGTCGTGCGGTGCTGTCAGCGCCTTGGCCGGGGACGACCGAGAACACCGAGCACAAGAGCTGGGGTCCCCAGCCGTTGTCCGACAGCGTCGAATTGACGAGATGCACGCGGTTCACGAGGTCCTCGACGTCCGTGTCGTCGAGCAGCAGCCAGCGGTAGCCGTAGGAGTCTTCCGCCTGCGTGAGCAGTCCTGGAGCCGCGCCGGCGGTGCCTCCTGCCGTGGTCCCTCCGGTGACCGTGCGAACGGAGGCTTCCGCGGTCGCCTGGCCGGCGTCGGCGGGGTTGTCGGGAATATCGAGGAGCTCGGAGATCTCACGCTGGACCTCGGCGGCCGATTGCCCAGCGGGAGGCATCCAGCACACCCCCGCCCGCCCGGACAGGACCAGGCCTGCCGCGGTTTCGAGCGTCACCGCCGCAGACGGCAGCGAGAAGAGGGCGTCGAGGTTGGGTCGCACAGGCTTGCTCCGTCCGAGCAAGGCGTCGAGGATGCCCATGTGGCGCTGGTGCCCTGTCGTCCGCGACTCAGTGCGGCTGGCCGAGCTGTGCCTCGAGCTGGCTGAGCTGGGCGAGGCGACGCTCGAGTGAGGGGTGCGTCGAGAACAGGGAGCCGAGGGACAACCCGCCACCCTGTTGCGAGCGCCCCTGGGTCGCGGCGGGCGTGAAGAAGAAGGCGTTGAATGGCTCGGCATGGCGAAGGTCGCGGGTGGGGATCCGGCCCATGTCGCCGGTGATCTTCACCAGCGCCGACGCGAGAAGCGACGGACGACCGATCAGGATCGCGCCGGACCGGTCGGCGGCGAGCTCGCGGTAACGCGAGAGCGCCATGGTGAGTAAGAAGCTGATCGCGTAGACGACGATCGACACGAGCATGATGAGCATCTCGATTGCGACGATCTGGCCGGCGCCCTGGTTCCTGCCGCGCCCGCCACCGCCGAAGATCGCCGAGAAGAGCATCACCCTGGTCATGAGGCCCGCCAAGACGCCCAGCGAGCTGGCGATGGTCATGATGGCGACGTCGCGGTGGGCGACGTGGGACAGCTCGTGGGCGAGCACAGCTTCGAGCTCGGGCTCGTCGAGGCGGCGCAAGAGGCCGCTCGTGGCGCACACGACGGCCGACTTCGGGTTCCTGCCGGTCGCGAACGCGTTCGGCATGTCGGTGGTCGCGATGGCCACCCGGGGTTTCGGCATGTCGGCCAGCGCGCACAGGCGGTCGACCGCGCCGTGGAGCTGGGGCGCCTGCTCGGGGGTGACGATGCGGCCGTGCATACCCCACAGGGCGATCTTGTCCGAGAACCAGTATTGGGCGAAGAGGAGCCCGAAGATGACGACGAACAGGATGACGAAGCTGCGGAACACCTCCCAGAGGATCGCCCCGAAGATCGCGTAGAGGATGACGAGGAAGAGCCCGGTCACGAACATCCGGGTGGTCAGTCCTCGGTCCGCAGGGATCCTGCTTGCCGTGGTCATTTCTCGGTGCCTCCAGTGCTGCCGTCTTCCGCCGTCGCTGCAATTGTGGCGGGATTTCCGCCCGTTGCGGCATCGCCCTGGCCATCGGCGCTGGGCGCGGCTGTAGAGGGGACGGGTGCGCCCGCCGGTGGAGAACTGGATGTAGACGCCTCTGGTGCGGGTCCAGGTGTGCCCGCCGGGGGAGGAGTGGGTGCAGCGGGTGCCGGCGCCTCGGGTGCCGGTGCGCCAGGTGGTGCCGGCGCGGCAGGTGGTGCCGGTGCGCCAGCGTCCTGGGGCGCGCTCGGCTGGGCGGTCGCCCCGGCATCTGCGGTGGGCAGTGCCCCTGCGGGTCCCGACGCCGACAGCTGCGCGCGCAACGCGGCGAGCTCGCTGTCGATGCTCGAGCTCGCCTGTGCCCGGTCCAGCTCCGCCTGGATATCTGTCACCGGCGTGGTCAGGTCGGTGAGCGCGCCCGAGGCCAGCAACTCGTCCATCGCGCCCGCCCGGGCTTGCATGCTCGAGATCTTGTCCTGTGCCCGTTGCATCGCGGCGCCGGCATCGCCCATGGAGGTCGAGATGCCGCTCACGGCCTCGCCGATCTTGGTCTGTGCCTCGGCGGCCGTGTAGCTGGCCTTCAGGGTCTCCTTCCTCGTACGGAACTGCTCGATCTGGGCTTGGAGCCGCTGCGAGGTGGCGACGAGGCTCTGCTCTTGCTGCGCGACCTGGTCGTGCTGGGCCTTCAGGTCCGAGAGCTGCTCGCCGATGGCGGCGCGGCGCGACAGCGCCTCACGGGCGAGCTCCTCGTTGCCGATGCTGAGAGCCGACTTGGCCTGCTCTTGCAGCTTGTCGGCTTGCTTCTTCAGCTGTGTCGCCTGGAGCTCGATCCGCTTGCGCGCGGTAGCCACGTCCGCCACGCTGCGTCGCACCTTCTGCAGGCTGTCGAGCTGCTTTTCATAGGAGAGGTCGAGGGTCTCGCGCGGGTCTTCCGCCTTGTCGAGGACCTTGTTCGCCTTTGCCTGGAAAATGTTCTTGGTTCGCTGCCACACCCCTGGCACGCTTCTGCCCTCCTGTGGGCTGCACGCCGGCGGCTGCCGGCACCCGTCGAGCATAAAGCCCAGCGCCTCGCCGCGGGGTCACAGTTCGGTGTCTGCATCGGAGTGCCGCCGGTAGCCTCTGAGCGTGCCCGAGCGTCTCTGCCTCTTGACGGTCCACGCCCATCCGGACGACGAGTCGTCCAAGGGAGCGGGCACCGTCGCGCGCTATGCCGCCGAGGGCGTGCACACGGTCCTCGTGTGCTGTACGGGCGGCGAGGCGGGCGACATCTTGAACCCGGCCATGGACAGGCCCGAGGTGCGGGAGAACCTGCCCGCCGTCCGCCGCCGGGAGCTCGAGGCGGCGACCAAGATCATCGGCTACCACGAGGTCGTCCACCTGGGGTACCGGGACTCGGGAATGCCTGGCACCGAGGCGAACGCGCACCCGGGCGCGTTCGCGAACGCGCCGCTCGACGAGGCGGTCGGACGCCTTGTCGCAGTGATACGCCGCGTCCGACCGCAAGTCGTCGTCACCTATCCCGAAGCGCAGCACGAGTACCCCCATCCAGACCATCTGAGGGTCTACGAGATCTCTGCCGCCGCCTTCGATGCCGCCGGTGACCCCGATCGGTATCCTGAGCAGGGGGAGCCTTGGAGCCCCTCGAAGCTGTACTACACGACGTGGCCGCGACGGCGGATGCAGGAGATGCACGACAAGTTCGTCGAGCTCGGCTTGGAGTCGCCCTTCAGTGAGGAACGCCTCGCGCGCATGCGGCGCGAAGAGCCGGTGACCACCTCTGTCGACCTCACCGGCTTCACCGAGGTGCGCGGCGACGCCTTGCGGGCCCACGCCACCCAGGTCGACCCGACGTCGCCGTTCTGGTTCGGGCTGCCACCGGAGGTACTTCGGACCATCTATCCCTACGACGACTACTTTCTTGCCCGCAGCCGGATCGGGACGACCGACGTGAAGGAAGACGATCTCTTCGACGGCCTGCGCTGAGCCTTGGTCGCCCTCGGTGGCCTGCGCTGCGCCGGATCAGCGCTGGCGGGCGAGGTCGCGCAGCGTCCGGTAGCCGATCAGGGTCACCCCGGCGGCTTGCACCGCTTTGGGCAGGAGCCCCTCTGTGGCGACCAGGCGATGGTCGTCGACCCGCTGCGCCCAGTCCGTCGCGAGCGCCCGCAGCTCAGGAGTGTCGATGGCGGGGTGGAGGTGCAGCTCGGTGACCCCTGGTTCGATCGATCCCAGATGCTCGGCGACGAGCTCCCGGGCACCGACACCTGGGCGTGAGAGCACTCGGTCGACGAAGACGACGCCCGCGTCCTTCGCGACCTCGCGTGCAGGGAAGCCGATGAGCTCGGGCCTGAGGCGGCCGGCGATGCGCACTGGTAGGGAGAACTCCAGCGCGAGCTCGAGGTACACGTCGAAGAACTCTGGCCGCAAGAGCACCGTGCTCATGTGCGCGTCCAGGTGGCTCACGTCGAAGCCCCACAGGATCGCCCGCTCGATCTGGGCTCGGCACTCCCTGCGCATCTCGTCGACGTCGGCATGGTCCCAGACGTCCTCGAGCGTGCGGGGGAACCCGCCGTCGCCGTCGAGAAGCGACGGTGCGTGGGTGATGGGTCCCCAGCGGTAGAGGTCCCACTCCGCGTTCACCGTGAGGTGCACGCCGACGTCCTCGCCCCGGTAGCGGGCGGCCGCGTCACGCGCCCAGGGGCAGGGCACCATGAGGGTGGCGCTGGTGACCGCTCCCGTACGCAGGCAGTCGTAGACGCCCACGTTGGCTGCGTGGCACAGCCCGAGGTCGTCTGCGTTCACGATGAGGAGCTTGGCGTCCGCCGGGTACCCGAGCCGCTCGAGGAGCGTGGCCATCCCACGACCGTACAGGCCCCAGCGGACCTTGGGCGCCGCGCCCTGCGACACGGCCCCGGGGTCTTCTTCAGCGTGCTTCAGGCGCTCGTCGTCTCGTCTTGAGCCGCCGCGTCCTGCAGAGCAGCGTCCTGTGCCCGCGCCTGGGCGGCGAGCTCCTCTTGGTGCGCGTCCAGTGCCGCCGCGAGCACGGCGTCCGAGACCGCCAGGATGCGCACCGCGAGCAGCCCCGCGTTCTGTGCCCCGTTCACCGCCACGGTGGCGACAGGAACACCACGAGGCATCTGGACGATGGAGAGCAGGGAGTCGAGGCCGTCGAGCCGGGCGAGCGCGACGGGGACGCCCACCACCGGCAGGGTCGTCGCGGCGGCGAGCATCCCGGGAAGGTGTGCCGCGCCGCCGGCGCCCGCCACGATGACCCGCACGCCCCGCCCGGCGGCCGCGCGCC
>JAJZJC010000169.1 GCA_021810205.1 Actinomycetes bacterium | reverse complement strand
GCGCCGGAAGATGAGCGCCGAGCGCAGGGCCGAGATCTGGCGCAGGTCGCCCCGCAGCCAGTCGACGACGGCAGCGTGCTCGGCGTCGGAAACCTGCCCGCTGTGAAGCTGCGCCTGGCAGAGCCGCAGCATCGCCGTACGGAACTCCGAGATCATGGCGTAGTCCCGCTGCACCTGCGCCTGCAGCGCTCGGTCGATGTCACGTCGGAGCTCGCGCTGGTCCACCTGGTGATGCGCCGCCAGCCGTTCTATCGAGGGGTGCTCGCCCAGTGGCGGCGGGTACCCGACGGCGGACACCGCCCGGACCGTGGCCGCCGCCGCCAAGCCGTCCCAGTCCACCTGCCGGGCCACGTCGAAGAACACGTGATCGAGCAGGTGCACGCGCGTCTCGGCCGCGTCGACCGACGCCACGGTGTACCCGGCATCGCGGGCGGCGGCGGTGAACCCGGCCGTGAACGCCGTCGCGGCCACGTCGTCATGGGGCACGACGAACTTGACCGCGGCACCACCGAGCGCCACGTAGTCCCGCAGGTACTCGCCAGAGAGGAAGGACAGATAGTCCTCGACGCCGATCATGCGTGCGGCTCGTCGAACACGATCCCGGCGTAGATCTTCGACTGCCCGGAGCGGGTCACGGTGGTGAGCACCGTCGCGCTGCGCGTCATCGCGCTGGCCGGCAGGCTCATCCGCCGCCCGTCCTTCACGTCGACCACGCCGCTTTGGTCCAACAGGTACAAGTCCCGCGCGAATTCCTGGCGCGTGTAGTCACGCGCCGCTCCCGGCAAAAGGGTGAGGACCCGGTGGACGTCGACGAGGCGCGCCGGTGCGCCAGGTCGGAGCCGACGCACGCCAGCCACGAGGTCGTAGGCGCTGGCGAGCGCTTCGATGAAGGGCTCCGGCCGGAATTTCGGCGGGCGTTGCTGGAGGGCAGCGAGCTGGCCGACCAGGACCGACGGGCGCACCCGCCGCTCCTTCTTCTTGTCGATGACCACGGTGGCGTCACCCGGCGACACCTGGACGATCGCGGGGTAGCTGAGGATGAGGTCGTCCGACTCGAAGGCCTGGAGGCCGGCATCTGCCGCGCACGCGAGCAGCTCCTTGGCGTACTCACCGGACGAGAAGTAGCCGGCGGCGTCGAAGCGCCACCCGGTCCGAAGCTCGCGGGCGGCGGCGGCGGCCTGCTCGGCGAGCGTCACCGTCGCATCGAGCGCCTGCTCGAGCTCGCGCAACTGGCCCGACGTCGCCGCCGCCTTGGCTCGCTTTGCCGAGCGCACCGCGGCCGCCAAGGTCCTGAGAGCGGCGTCGGCGTCTCTCTCGGTGATGTCCAGTGCCGACTCGAGGGCGTTCGGGACGTCGGTCATTGCGCTCCTTGGCTCATTTCATGTCCAGATGCATGTCCACGATGGATGCGGTCCACAAGGCGACGGAGCGGCGCGGCACCGGATCCCCCAGCCCGCTCGGTCCCCTTCGGCACGCTAGCGCCCGCTCGCTTCGGGCACGAGGAACGCGGCGTCGGGGCCGGGTGGCGTCCCCACACCAACAGCGAGCCCCGGCTCTGGATGCGGCGCTGGATGCGACATCCCCCGAAGCTCGACCGCCACGTCTCCTGCGGGGGAGAACCCGAGCAAGAGGGTGTCGCCCGACCGGGCGCCCACGGCTCGGGCCACCGCCCGCAGCGACCCCCGGACCGGCTGGAGTCCCTCGTACGCCAGGGTGACCGGTCCCCATCGGCACGAGAACGTCCTCCGGCTCTGGGCGCCGAGCCCCAGGCGCTCGACCAGCTCGGTGGGCACGACTCCCTCCTCGCCACGAAGCACGGCCTCATCCACCCGGACCCAGAGCCGAACCGGTTCCCGAGCACGCTCCTCGGGCACTTCGGTGGCATCACGTGGCGCCCGTGACCGGACGGCGCCGCTGTCGGGGGAGATCACCTGGTCGCTGCGGTCTGTCGCAGTGCCACGCGCGGCCCCAGGAAGCCGCCCCGAGCGGTCGTCCACCCTGGTGGGCTCGGGCGACCGGGCCCGTGCCTGGCGACGACCGCGCACCGCCGGCGTCGCATGACGTCTCGGCCCGACGTCGCCCCAGGCAGCCAGGCCTACGGCACCATCCTCGAGCATCCGGAACCGGCGGGCGCGAACAGCCGCGGCGAGCGCGGCGTCGGTCACCGTTCGCCCTCCGGCCACCAGGTCCTCGGCGATCTGGGGGACCGTCCGAGTGGTGCCATGGGCATCGAGGATGCGCTCCACGGCGTCCGCCAGCGGGCCGGCGGTGGAGACCACGAGCTCGTGGACCACGACGACCCCGAACGCCTGGAGCCATGGCACGACCATGCCTGGGCACAGCTCGAGGTCGGCCAGCTCGGCGGAGACGTCTGCGAGCAGGCGGACTCCCCCGTCGGCCCGGACGGAGAGGGCCGACCGAGAGAGCAACGACGCCGGGTGGGTGGCGACCCAGCCGGGGTGACCGCGCACCGGGCTGTACGGTCCGGCCAGCCAGGCGGCCAGCGACGCCGAGAGGGAGCCACAGCGGGCACCGGACCGCTCGAGAGCGTCACCGAGCAGGTCCTCGGTCGTCACCGAGCCGAGCCGTCGGCGCAGCTCCGCCACGAGCCACGGCCACGGAGGCGGAGCCTGGTCGAGCACGGCGCGCATGCGGCGCCCGGCACGCGCGAGCGCGTCACCGACTGCAGGGGCGTTCATCCCCCGCTGGCGCCCGATCGTCTCGAGCGTGCGCTCTTTGGCGCCTTGGAGCCAATCGAGGAACAGCGCGGCCTGATGCGCGCTCGGGGCCCCCACCAAGAAGGCTTCCCCGGGCGCCAGGTCGGTCGCCCACGGCGCGTCATGGTCGAGGAGCCTCGCCGCGGCTGCTCGGGCGTCGGGCGTGCCCCA
>JAJZJC010000168.1 GCA_021810205.1 Actinomycetes bacterium | reverse complement strand
TCGAAGTTGCGGGCACGACAGCCGGGCTCGGGTGGACACCAGGGCACCGGGTCATGGTCGCCCGGGGGAACGGCTTCACCGATGGCCTGGCCGGTGCGGTGCTCGACAGCCCGCACAACACCGCAACAGGTACCTCGTCGAGCGCGCCCCCGCTCCTTCTGACCGAGTCCCCGACCGTGGTCGGCACCTCCCTCACCACATTCTTGAAGGTCACAGGGCACGCAGGGATCGACGCGTCGAGCGCGAAGACCATCACGGGGCTCACCGTCCTCGGTGGGACGCTCGCGGTGAGCACAGCCGTGGTCACCCAGATGCAGACAGCCCTCGGTCACTAGCGCTCGCCGTAATGAGCTCGCGCTCGCGCGTCCGACGGCCCACCAGTTGGTAGTCGCGATCATGGAGTTGTAGCAGTGATGGTTGCCGGGAGGTCGGGGTGGAGCGGACGGCAAGGTATCGAGTGTCGAACCGCCAATGCCCACGACACGCCGCAACGATCGCCGCCAATCCTGCCGGTCTCGGCCGAGGATCGCCGACGTCGTGATTGCGTCGACACCCACGACATGACCTACAGCGTCGCCCTCGACGCGAGGATCGGGGGCGTGCTCGGCCAGGTGCAACTCACCGACCCCCGACGGCCAATTCTCGCGGTCAACACAAGTCCTGCGGGCCAAGGGCACGGAGGACTGCCTGGGTAGGTAGCGGAGGTCCTCGCGCCGGCCTCGCGCGAATGGGACCATCCGAACACTCTGCGCGAATGAACGGGCATTCCTCGCTCAGCGCGCAGAGATCACCCTTGTGGGTGATGACGATCCACCGTCAGCCATCCATGCTGGCGTCTCTCCGAGGGGACTCCTTGGTGCTTCATGTCACCGTGAGAGATGACGCACGGTCATGCGGCGCCCGGTTCCTGTCGGGTTGGAGGAGAACTCGACCAGAGAGGGACAGCCGATGAGGACCATGAGGGGGAAGAACCGGGGGATCCGGTGAGAACAGCCGCCACCGTCAGCACCCCTGGCGCCTTTCGCAGCTGCTCATTCCCATCGTGGTCCTGCCTGGGATGCTCGACGCGGTGGTCATCGCTGCCGGGCTGGCGTGACGATCGAAGGCTTCGACTTAGAGAAGGCTTCCGGAGCGGGCTACAACGGCGTGATCACCGTCGGAGCGATCGCCGGCGCTGGGACGTGGGTCCTGGGTTGCCGGCTCGGGCTCGAGTTCAGCCGCCGGGCGGGGTCACCGTCGGTCCCGGAGGGGTCCGGGGCCGACGGTGCGGCGGCCATGGGCGAGGGGGCGGCCGGCTCCGACGGACCTGACGTGGCGCCGACATGACCGCCATACCCAGACCCGCACACGCGAACGACAGCGAGTTCGCGGTCCAGGCACACCAGCGCACACAACGTCGGCTTGGCAGCGGCGATACCGCTGCGGCAGAGCGCGGCCAGCTCGTCGCGCACCTTGGCACCCTGCTCGCGTCGCAGCGGCGCGGGCAGCTGGTCGTGCTTCGAGTCCACCTCGACCAGCTCGCCCTGGTGGAGCGCGCCTACGGCCACTCGACATCCGACGAGTTGCTCGCCGCCGTAGACGGCCGGCTGCGCTCGGCGTTGCGCGATGGCGACTGGCTGCCCGGCGGCCAAGGAGACCGGTTGGTCGTCGCCTGCGAGACGAGGCGCGGGGCCGACGTCGCCGAAGGGGTCGCGCGGCGGATCAGGCAGGTGCTGGACGAGCCGTTCCAGATAGGCGCCGACCCCGTCGCCGTGACCGCGACGATCGGCGTCGCCATAGCCGCGTCGCCCCACGCCGACCCCGAGAGGCTGCTCGCCGACGCGGACTTGGCCCTCGGCTCCGCCTTGGGTGAGGGAGCAGGCGCGATAGAGCTGTTCGCCCCGGCCGTGACCGCGGACAACCAGGCCTTGGCGCAGGTGACGCTGCCGGAGGCGATCCACCGGGGCGTCGAGCGCGGCGAGTTCGTCGTGCACTACCAGCCTGTGGTCGACTTGGAGAGCTACGAGCTTGCCGGCGCCGAGGTGCTGGTGCGCTGGGTGCATCCCGAACGGGGACTCCTCGAGGCGGAGCAGTTCATCGACGCTGCCAAGGTGAGCGGAGCGATCAGCGCGCTCGGCGCCTGGGTGCTCGAAGAAGCGTGCCGCAGCGCGGCGCGCTGGCCCCGCCCTGCCGGTCAGGTACCTCTCGGCGTCGCCGTCAACGTGTCGGCCCGCCAGCTCGACGACACCGACTTTGCCGCCTCGGTGCGCGACACGCTCACCGGGAGCGGCCTCGACCCCGACCGGCTCACCGTGGAGGTGACCGAGCGGGCCGTGGTGCGTCACCCCGATGTCGTGACCCGCCGCCTCGAGGAGCTCCGGTCCTTGGGGGTGCGTGTCGCGATCGACGACTTCGGTACCGGCTACAACGGCCTCGGGACCTTGAAGGACCTCCCCTTCGATATCATCAAGGTGGACCGCTACTTCGTGACCGGGCTGTGTGTCGACCCAGTCGACCGGGCGGTCCTCACCGCGATCGTCACCCTCGCCCGGGCGCTGCGGCTCGAGGTGATCGCCGAGGGCGTCGAAACCGTCAGCCAGGCAGCCGAACTGCGCCACCTCGGCTGCACCTACGCCCAGGGCTACCTCGGTGAGCTCCACCAGTCGGTGCACGGTCCCGGTCATGGTGACCGGTGCCACTGACGGACACCGACTGGTGGAGACCGAAGCATGCCAGGTACGCCGCTATCACTGCCCGAGCGCGAGGAGATCGCTGTTGCGCTGATCGAGGACCGCACGGTGCTGTGGATCGCGATCGGCCGGCGGATCGGGCGTCACGCCACGACGGTGATGCGCGAGGTGTTGGCCAACGGGGGCCGGGCGCGCTACCGGCCCGCTCTGGCCGAGCGTCGTGCGGACAAGGAGCGCTGC
>JAJZJC010000167.1 GCA_021810205.1 Actinomycetes bacterium | reverse complement strand
CGCCGCTCGACGACGAGCTGATCGTCGACGTCGCCCGTAACTTCGACGACCTCACCAAAATTCGCGAAGATCTCGCCCGGGCCGAGAAGACCGAACGCGCCCTCGCGGAGTTCCTCGACTCCTACCGCGACTACGCCCGCGGCGTCGTCCGGCTCCGGGCCAAAACCGTCGTCGACGCTGCGGACGAGGCCGCAGGCGCCCGACGGAAGTTGAAGAACGCCGAAGACCACGCGGAGCAAGCCCGCGGCACGGCGGACGGCGCTCAGATGCGCGTCGTCGACCTCGACGCGCAAGGCCGCAACGCCCAAGGAGACCTGAAGGTGCTGATGGCGTCACCCGCCTACCAGCACCTGCAGTCGATCAACGACCGCAAGCAGCGGGTCGCCGCTCACCACAGCGCAGCGAAGGCCGCCGAAGGTTCCGCTGACCTCGCCCGTGCACATGAGCAGCAAGCGGCCGGGGCGGTGACGTCGACCGCGGCCAACGTCGACCACGAAGCCACCCAGACCCGCACCTCGCGCCGTGAGCTCGAACCGCTCGCCGCGGCCGCCCGCCTCGACGCGGGCCTGCTCGCCGATCCAGTCGCTGTCACCGACGCGTCCGCCTCCGCGGAACAGAACGTCCAGGTCCGCGGGCTGGACGGAGCGACTGAGACGGTGAGTAGAACGACGCCTCGCCGAGTGGATGCCGGCGCGGTCGCGGTCGCGGTCGAACGCCACGCCGCCGCCCTGGCCGCCCTCGTCCGGAACTGCGACGCCCGCTCCGCCAACCTTGGCGCCCTCATCGAAGAGGCGGAGCAGGCGGACCTGGTCGACCGGGCGGCGAACGCAGCCGAACAAGCCGCTGCGACCGCCGAGCGGCAACTCGAAAAGGCCACCCATGCCGAAGCCAACGCGGCGGCTGCAGCAACCGCGGAAGACCGCGACTGGCGCGGCCAGCTGAGGGTGTGGGCGGACGCGGCGAGGGCTGAGCACCTCGACGTCGATTGGTCACCGGTCTCCGCGTACGCCCAGGCCGACGCCGACGCCGACGCCGACGCCGGCATCGGTGATCTCCTGACCGCCGAGGACGTCGACACGCTGGCCGCCATTGTCGACGACCTCCTCGTCCCCAGTCGGTCCCGTGCCGAGGCGGCTGTGACCGAAGCGGCCATCGGCAAGCGGGACGCCGATGAGGTGCTTGCCGATCTCCAAGGTCAGCTCGCCGAGATCGAGGCCCGCACGGAGAAGCTCCCCGACCCGTTGCGCTACCGCACCGTCCGTCGCGACTCGGCCTCTGGCGCACCCTTCTATGCCGCTATCGAGTTCGTCCCCGACGTCGACCCGACTACGGCGGCTGGTGTCGAGGCGGCCCTCCAAGCCAGCGGACTACTCGACGGCTGGGTGACTGCCGGCGGCGTCGTGCGCGACGCCACCACCGAAGATGTCCTGCTCACACCTGCACCGCTCGGCCCTGGTGCAGAGACGCTCACCTCGGTACTCGCACCTGCGTTGCCGCCTGGCAGCAGCGTCGACCCCACAGCGATTGGCGCCCTCCTCGCCAGCATCGCTTTCGGTCCCCATCCAGAGGCGTCGTCTTGGGTCGATGGCCAGGGGCGGTGGGGCCTCGGTGTGGCAGGCGGTGCCTGGCACAAGGACCGGGTCGAGTTCGTCGGCGTCGGCGCCCGCCAAGCCGCCCGCGAACGCGAGCTCGCCGACGTCCGGGCCCGCATCGTCGACGCCGAGGCCCACGTTGCCGCCGCCGAAGAGGCGGTGCGAGCGGCCGACGAGCAGCGGAGGGCACTCGCCCAGCTCCGCCGGGATCTGCCCGCAGCGCGGCGGCTGATCGACGCCGTCAACAAGCTCCACACGCTCCGCGACGTCACCGCCGAGCACCGACGCGAGTTCGGCGAGCTGCGCACCGACGCCGAGCGAGCGCGGGACAGCGCGACGCGAGCGCAGCGCGAACTGGCGGAGAACGCGATCCGCCTCGACCTACCCCACGAGCTGTCGGCGCTGACCGCGCTACGGACTGCCTTGTCGGGGTTCACCCAACGCCTGCGTACCGCCCGCAGCGAGGGGGCTCGCATCACCCGCGCCCTGGTGGCCCACACCGAGGCTGTCGAGCTCTGGGAGCGCACCGTCGACGAGCGGCGCAAGCTCGAGACCGAGGCAACCAGGGCGCGTGACCTCTACGACGACGAGGCCGGACAGCTCGCCACCATCGAGGACGCCGTCGGCGAAGACGCACAGGTCGTCCAGGCCAAGATCGACGCGGCCCAAGTCGCCCTCGAGGAGTCCGACGGCCTGCTGCCGGGAGCCCGCAAAGCCCTTACGAGCGCAGGTGAGGCCCGAGCTCTGGCCGACGACGCCGTGCAACGGCTCCACACCACGGTTGCTGCGACCGACACCGCCACCCACACCGCGGCTGCGAGCCTCAGCCGAATCCTCGCCACCCCCGGCCTCGCGCTTGCCGCGTTCGGGCCCGAGGAACCGGCGCTGGCCACCCCCGAAGCCCAGTCGAACATCGACGCCGCGGCCCGGGTGCGCCACCTGCGGGCTTTCGCCGCCCGAATCGGCGAGGCCGCGGCCGGCGGCCGGGACGTGAGCGACGGCACCATGCTGAAGCGCTACGAGACGCTGACCGGTGACAGCGGGATGGCGGCCGGCTACGAAGCCACCCAGGACGAGACCGACGACGGCATAAAGGTGTTCGAGATCCACGACGACACCGGCCGCCACCCTGTCGCTGTCGTCGCCCGCCGCCTCACCATGGAGGTCGCCGACGCCCAGGGCCGGCTCACGTCCCGCCAGGAGGAGGTGTTCCAACGCTTCTTGCTCGGCGAGCTTGGTGACCACCTGCGCCGCCAGCTCCTCGACGCCGACACGCTCTGCGCGGCGATGAACCGGTCCTTGGCCAACGTGCGCACCTC
>JAJZJC010000053.1 GCA_021810205.1 Actinomycetes bacterium | reverse complement strand
TGCAGCAGTCCGGCACTGCGATGAAGGCGAGCGGAGTCGTCGCGGTGAAGCTCAGGGAGGGACGGGCAAGCTCGAGCGTGCGCGTCATGCAGTTCGTGGCGATCGGGACCGGAGTGCGCCTGCGCGAAGGGGGGCACCGCTCCATTTCCCCCTCCATGGTCGTTCCCCTCGACGAACAGGTTCGCATCTTCGACGTCAAGGGCCTGCGACACGCCAGGAGCGGGTGAGCGAATGCACTCCATGTCCTCGGCTGGCGAGCCGAAGCCTCCCAAAGGAGTGCGCGCCGCGTCGGCAGTTCGTCAGACCGTGTTGATGAGCTGGGTGGCGGTCTGCGTGAAGTAAGCAGTCATCTCGGCCACTGCAGCAGGGTCGATCGCAGCCTCGTCCAGCGCTGCAAGCATGTGACGCAACCAGGCGTCGCGCTCGGCAAGGCCGATCCGGAAGGGCATGTGGCGCATGCGCAGGCGGGGGTGACCGCGTTCATCGTCGTAGGTCCGCGGACCGCCCCAGTACTGTGCGAGGAAGAGCGAGAGGTGCCGGCGCGAGTCCTCCAGGTCTTGGGGATAGAGCGGTCGGAGCAGTGGGTCCTGCTCGACGCCCTCGTAGAAGCGGTCGACGAGCGCGGCGAAGAACGCCTCGCCGCCGACGCGCTCGTAGATCGTCGATGCCATGGCTCCGACCGTAGACGGTCCCGCCACCGGCAGACCACGCCGCAGCCCCTTGCCGGTCATGGCCTGGCGAGGGGCCCCGGAACTGGCAATCCGGAGCCGTCATGGCCGCTGCGAGGCTGCCGCCTACAATCTGTCGTCGACGTGCGGGCGAACACCCGTGTCGTGCGGGTGTAGCTCAATGGCAGAGCCCCAGCCTTCCAAGCTGGTCATGCGGGTTCGATTCCCGTCACCCGCTCTCCTCTCATCTTCCCTGGTCAGTGGCTTGACCGGGCGGTCACGTCGGAGGCCATCGCGCGTTCATCGCGCGCGAGGTTCTCCGAACCGGCCCGTGAACCGCCGCGCACATCCCTCCGTCCGATGCGACTGGGACGATGCGGCTGCGTCGCCCTCGACGTCTGCGGGGCCGGAAGTTCGCCGGCGACCGCAATGCCGCCGACCAACCTGACACCGGCACCCTCCTCACCAACAGCACCCGCCCCGGCGACCCGGCTCATCGCCGGCGTTCGGTAGCGTTCTCGCTCGCCGTGCGGGCGCGCGTTCTGGGACACGGTGCGGGGAAGGCTCGCGCCCAGATCGCCGAGTCGGCGCTCGCGGCAACCGGTTGCTCGAACCAGGCCGGATGGCACCGATCACCCAGTTCTGCGGGTTCCGCCACCGCCCTTCGGCTCGCCGGCAAGAGATTTGTTTTCCTGGGGCTACAGGCAGTGAGCTGGTGGTCCACCTGCTTGGGTCCTGCCAGCGGTGGCGCTGTGCCGGTCAGGTGTCGTCGATCGACATCGCGTCGGCGATGAAGCGGGCGTCGATGGCCGCGGCGATCGTTTGAGGTACCGGGTCGAGTGAGGGGGCGTCACCACTGTCACCACGTGCCAGGCCGTGTGCGGCTGCGGCGGCCTGCACTGGTCGGATCTCGTGGATTTCTCCGAGAAGGCCGGCATCGGCGAGCTGTTCGATCCGGCTCAGCGAGCCACCGAGTGCCGCGGCGTAGTGGCGTGCCTGCTGCACTGCGGCGCGGATCGCCTCGGCGCGCACCGATGGCCATGTGGGGTTGTCGTCGTCGACCAGCCAGGCAACGTGGACGATGTGCAGGTCCCCGTGGGCGGCGAGGGCTGCTCCGAGGCGTTCGAGCAACCCGAAGTCGCGCACCACCAGGTTCAGCTCCACCGACGCGACAACCTGGCCAGTCGGTTCGTGTCGACCCGTCTTGGCCTGGAGCTCACGTTCAATATAGGTGCGGGTCGAGTGTGCTGACCAGGTGAGCATTGAGCGTCCGGTCTCGGCGGTGAGTGGAACACCGCCGAGCACGTCGAGAGCGTCCCTCAGGTGGTTCAGCGCGTCCGCCGCAGCGTTGAGTGCGTCGGGCTTCGCCATCCGGGTTGACGTGATGACGCAGGTAAGCACGGCGCTATCGGGTTCTACGGTCCGCTGCGCTTCACCGCGTACCGAGATGACGGTGCCCAAAGACTCTCCCGTCACTGCCCGAGCTTAGCTGGGTACTGGTCGTGTCATCGGCGTTCCGGCGGGTTGTTTCGGGATGCTGGCCACCGCCCCTCGGCGTCACCCCGTGCAGGCCGATGATCGCTGATCGGTGTGCAGCCGCAGCCGGAGGCGACGAGGGAGACATCCTGGCTGGTGATAGGGCAGCCAGCGAACGCCTGTGTAGCAGACACGGCGGGGACAACGGCACAGTGTGTCGGGGGTGGCCAGTGCGCGGACCGCTGTGGGTCCTCCCCGGTGGTCATCTGGCCTCGCAGTCGATCTGGATGTCGATGGTCCGACCGGGCTGGGCCCCGATGGCACTTCCGGCAGCCGGATCACAGACCGCAGCGCCGCCCTGGTAGCGCAAGCTGCGCGCGGTGACCTCGTAGATGGCGGCGGGGAGATCGACGCTGAAGGCGCCGTCTACTGCGGTGCTCACCTCGGACGGGCGTATGCCCAGAACGGCGGATGGTGACCGTTGCAGGCCCGGCATGTAGGGAGCCGGAAGCTGGGCCACCGACGATCTCGACGACGCCGCGAAGGATGCCAGCCGACACCGGCGCAGCGCTTCGGAGTGTCCCCGACGACGCGCGTGCTCCGGAACCCTAGGGACCTCCGGCGATGCGACCGGCTTCGAGGACGCTGACCGGGCCGGTCGGGCCGTGACCAAGGGTTGGATGTGACGGGACAGCCGGGGCGCCAGGTGGAGCTGGGGATGGAAAGAGCCTGATGCTGGTCGTGTCGGTGGTGGTCCGGCAGCTGGCGCGGTCGAAGGGGACGGTGACTTCCACGGTGAGGGTGAACTTGCCCGTACCCATGTTGCCGCCGCCTGCGGTTGAGAACAGCGTGGCGCAACTCGGCGCCTGGTAGGCGACGCGGACCGACCCGTTGTGCAGCGATGTCGTCTGCTGCCACGGTACCGACAGCACTTCTCGGGCTGGAGTGACGGTCGGCCCGGTCATCTGGCCGCCACACGGTGGGGTCCCCCGACTGGTGTAGACGATCGCACCGTCACCGCCTTGGCCGTAGATCACCACCGCAGTGAAGATCTGGCGGTAGGAAGCCCTGCTCGACGAGGAACCTCTTGGTGGGACGGTCGCGGCGGGGCAGCTGGTGGCCCCACCCCAGGTGATCCCCACCCAGGCGCCGCGGCGATCAAGAGGCGGCGTCCCACCCGGAAGCGTCGAGCCGCTGAGGGTCACGAGCCCGTAGCCGAGGATCGCCTGCGCGTGGGACCCTTGGACCGCGGAGGTCGCCGCGAACACCGTTGCCGCCTGGGCCCAGGTGAGCCCGAGATGCTCCGAGGTGGCCGAAGTGGCCGGGGGTGAGACTTGCAGTCCGCTCATCGCCACGATCGTGGTGTAGCGGCCACCGGCCACCGCACTCGCTGACGGGGATGGCGCCGAGACCGCCGGGCTCGTGACATGTGCGACGCCGGCGCCAGCTGGCCCGCATGCGGCCAAGCCCAGCGCGGCTGCGCCGAGCGCAACTCCGGCGACCAGGGTTCTCGAGGGCCTGCTCGTCCCCGGAACGTGCGTGACGGCGGCACTAGTGACGGTCGGGTCAGGAGCTGGGATCTTCATCGACTTCGACAGACAGGAGGGCATCACCACCACCGACGCACCAACCTCCGCGGAGGTTCCCTCACCTCTTCAGCTGCGCCACGCCCGTCGGTGGTGGATGGCGTGACCGCTTCTGCGGTGCCTTGCCACCGCTCCAACCGCTCTGTGGGCGAGCACCCCCTGGCGTGGAACCTATCGGCGTCCTTGTTCGTCAATGCTCTCGTGGACGGCAAGAGAGGGTCACTGCTCTCGTGGACGGCAAGAGAGGAGAGACGCGACGAGGAGACAGGCCAGTTCCCCTCGTAGACGAGCTGCACCGATGTCCCGAGTTGACTTCGGCACCGGCTCGCTCGGCGCTGGGTGCTGTGTGGCGATACTGGTGAAGTGGCCGGCACCGATGCGCTCGAAGATCTGGTGCGCCTTCATCACCGGCGCTTGGTGGCGCTCGCCTACGCGCTGTGCGGGAACCGCTCCGACGCCGAAGACATCGTGGCGGACGCCTATGCCCGAACCTGGCCTCGTCTCGCCCGAGGCCAGGTCGACGATCCGGCTGCGTACCTGCGGCGCGCCGTGGTCAACGGCACTGCCAGCTGGCGACGGCACCGCTTCGTGGTGCGTCGCGAACAACTGCGTCGTCGGGTCGCCCCGGCACCTGATACCCCAGAAGACCAGGTGGCAGGCCAAGACGAGCTGTGGAAGGCGTTGCAGACGTTACCGCTCGGCCAGCGCCAGGTGGTCGTCCTCCGATTCATCGAGGACCTCTCCGAAGCTGACACCGCAGGGCTGCTCGACATCCCCGCGGGAACCGTGAAGTCCCGCACCGCCCGGGCGCTCGTCGCACTCCGCCAAGTGGTACGCGAGGAAGAAGATGTCTGAGATCGACCCGGAGATTGCCGAAACGTTGAAGCGCCACGCCCACAGCGTGGATGTCTCCCCCGACCTACCCGAACGGATCGTCCACCGGGTACGTAGCCGCCATCGGCGCCGGCGGGCCGCACTGGTCGCCATACCGGCAGCCATGCTCCTCGCGCTCGTGATCGCCGTGGCGGTGGTCTTTCCCGGTGAGAGCCGCACCACCACAACCGAGGCGACTACCGGTCCGGCAGCCCACGGCGCGGCCAGCGCCACGAGATCCCCCACCTCCGGCGGCGCAGCTCGACCGGTCGTGTTGACGCCGACCGGCATCGGACAAGTGCGCTTCGGTGAGACCCAGACCCAAGCGATCGGCCACCTCGAGCTGGTACTCGGCCAGCCCGAGACCACTCGCCCTCGGCCAAAGGACAGCTGCGACATCACGTCCTCCCTCGCCTGGCGTGGCTTCACCGCCTTTTTCAACCGGCGCCACTTCGCCGGCTACAGCACCACCCGCCAGTCGCTCGCGACCGCTAGAGGTCTGCACAGTGGCGAAACCGTGGCCGCAGCGAAAGCCATCTACGGCACTGCCTTCCACCTGTCGACGGCACAGGGCGGCTCCTACCGCATCACCCTCTCGTCCGGAGAACTCACCGGCGATGTCCACGGTCGCGTCACCGCCACCTCCATCCCCCCTACAGCGGAGGTCGACGGCATCGAAGCCGGTGCGACTGGCTGCCCCGGCATCAGCCCATGAGCCACCCCACCACGCGGCGATACAGAACGATCCTTCGTGGGCGACCTGAACGCCTCTCCGCGGAGAACTCGCCGAGAGATATCGACGGTTCAGGGCGCGCCCGCTGGACGCCGGGAGTCCCCGAACGCCGGACATGCCGATCCTGGGCCGCCGCCCGCGGGGTGCCGTACGGAAACCCCCGACGTCGTAGGTCGCCTCACCGACGCGCGCTTCGTGCGACGCCGCGTTCGCCGGTCACGATCACATGTCCGGGAGGTCAGGGCCATTGTCGATGGTCCGCTCGGGGCCTTGGCGCTCAACTCGTTCTCGAGCCAGTGCCTGAGCGAGGTCGTTCGCCCAGATCTGGGTCCAGCGGTCGATCCTGGCGTATGTTTCGTCGTCGACGTCGAACAGGTCCCGGTCGAGCCGGTGAAATGAGCGCAAGGCATCGGCGAGATGACCCCGGTCGAACCCGGCATCCTTCTCCGCTGCCAGCGTGCACAGCTGTTCTTCGCCGAACCGGCGGGACAGGACGTAGACGTCGATGAAGTCTCGGGCGGCAGCGCGCCCGAAGAGGGCGAGGGTCTTGTCAGCAGCCAGTTCTTCGGTCGCCAGAACGGAGCCGAACGGGGTCGGTTCCTCACGTCGGATCCGGGCGTCGACGCCGAGGTCGAGCTCGCAGACCTCTCCACCACGCGACACCTCGATCCGCACGAAACCGGACGCCTCGATGAGCCTCCGCGTCGACATCCCTGCAGCGCGCAGCGCATCGTCGACGGACTCGACGACGCGGTCGACGGCCTCGGGTTCGCGAGCGAAGAAGTCGAGGTCCCGGGTCTGCCGGTCGACAAGACCCTTCAGGATTAGTGCCGCGCCACCGGCGAGCGCGAACTGTTGATCGGACGTCGAGTCGACGACGATCGCCACGATCTCCTGCTGGAGCTCGCTCAGCACGCGAGGCGAAGTCCCCGGAGATGGTACAGATGCTCGCACCAGGCGGCCCGCACATGTGGTGCGAGCCACAGGTCCGGCCACAGCTCGATCAGCTCATCCACGTCGATGAAGCGCCGCACGTCGTCGACGGTGCCCTCGGTCAGGACCATCTCGTAGACCTGGGCCCGCTGACGCCGGTCCGACATGTCCCACGTCCGCTCCGGACCACTCCACAGCACGTTGCGGGGCAGCGCCACCTTCCCCCGTTCCTTGACGACGCCTGGATCGTCGACGTCATCGGGCAGCGCCACGGGCCGAGACCAGCCCCGCCGCCGCGAGCTTGCCCCGCCGGTTGCCGTCGCTCCCACCTCCCAATCATGGCGTAATCGCTCGACCGCGACCAGGGTGGGGGACCGTCAGCCCGTGGCTCGTCACAGCCAGGTCACCGATCGCCGCCACCAGCGAGGCCGGTCGGCCAGCCGTCGATCATGGCGGCGTCATCGCGCGGATATCGCGCGTCCGCCGCCGGCCGCCACGGCGCGTTTCCCAAGCTGAGAACGCGGGTTCGATTCCCGTCGCCCGCTCTCGTCTCGAAGATTCGCTGCTGTCATCGCCGGTCAGCGCCGTAGCAACACGCTGACAGTCGATGGGAAGCGAACCGAGGGCCCGATGGTCCCCGAGCGCCGGTATCCAAGCGAGCATTCTCCGCCTCCGCGTATATACGGACCGACCAACTGTATATACTGTGGGGGTGGCGAAGCACCTGGTGGATCTGGATGAGGAGATGCTCGACTCGGCGCGCGCTGAGCTTGGTACGTCCACCATCAAGGACACGGTCAACGAAGCCCTGCGCAGAGCGACGAGCCGCCGGGAGCACAGCGTTGCCGCGGCGTTGGACGTGCTCGCTCACGCTCGCCTCGACGACCGAGCTGACGCGTGGCGCTGAGGTTCCTGCTCGATACCAGCGTGGTGAAGCGGCTCCAGTACCTCGAAGTCCGCAGTGTGATCGAACCGTTGGCGGCCGCGGGTGAGCTGGGGCGGCCGAGCATCTGCGATCTCGAGGTGGGCTACTCGGCACGCAACGCGCAGGAGTGGGGCCAGCTCCTCGGGGCGCTCGATGCCTTCCAGGCTGTCGACACCACTGCTGCCCATCTGCGCCGTGCGCTTCAGGTCCAGCGCTTGCTGGCCGCTCGCAGCCAGCGGGGCCGCAAGATCCCAGATCTCTTGGTAGCCGCTGCCGCCGAGGAGCTCAAGGCGATCGTCCTCCACTATGACGCCGACTTCGATCTCATCGGATCAGTCACCGGGCAGCGCTGCCAGTGGGTCGTTCCGCCCGGCAGCACTCCGTGAGCACAGCCACCAACAGAGGCTCTGCTCAGCCCCAGGCATCTGCCAGCAGACGGCGGAGCCGGCCACACAGCTCACTCGGGTTCGAGTAACGACAACACGACAGCTCTCGAACATTCGCTGTTGGCCTCCTGGTGGGGCGGGCGACCGTCGCATCGCCGGCTGTCGGATGCGTCTTTCGAGCTGCGTCTGCGCCTCAGCCGGAGGCGATCTGCGCCGCGCCCCGCGGGGTCCACTCGCAGGGGAGGTGCTTGATGCCGTTCACGAACGACGACCGCAAGCGCTGTGCCGGTGCCGTCGCGTGGATGTCCGGCAGCCGCGTCAGCAGTTCTCGCCACATGACCCCGACCTCTTGACGCGCGAGGTGCGCCCCGAGGCAGAAGTGAGGGCCCGCCGCGCCGAAGCCGACGTGGGGGTTCGGCGCTCGCCGCACGTCGAAGGCGAAGGGATCTTCGAACACCGCCTCGTCGCGGTTGGCAGAGCGGTAGAAGAGGAGCACCTTGTCGCCAACGTCGAGCTGCTGGCCCCCGAGCTCCACCGGCATCGCCACCGTCCGCCGCATCCAGGTCACCGGAGACGCGTAGCGGACGATCTCGTCAACCGCCGTGGGCGTCACGCCGTCGAGGTCCAGCTGCCAGCGAGCGCGCTCTCGAGGATGCTCGGTCAGGAGGCAAAGCCCGTGTGCGATCGCGTTGCGCGTGGTCTCGTTCCCCGCGACGACGAGCAGCACGAAGAACGACGCCAGCTCGGCATGGGTGAGGGACTCGCCGTCCACGTTCGTGGTGACGAGTGCCGTCGTGAGATCGTCCGCTGGATGTGCCAGACGTTGCTCGCCGATCTCGTTCATGAGGGCAGTGAGCTCGGCACCGGCTTGCATGAATGCCTCGATCGGATCGACCCCGCGGGCGACGTACTCCTCGTCGCCCTCAGACAAGATGACGTTGGAACACCGCAAGACAGTGTCGCGCGCGTCCTCGGGAATGCCCATCATGTCGCAGATCACGCTGAGCGGCAGCTGGGCGGCCACGTCGGTGACGAAGTCGCCGCTGCCGCGCTCGCAGATTCGGTCAACGATGGCACGCGCCCCGTCGCGCACCTGCCTCTCGACGGCTGAGACCCTCCGAGGAGAAAAAGCGGTGCCGACGATCCGCCGTAGCCGCGCGTGGCGCGGGTTGTCCGTCGAGATCATGCCGCTGAAGTACTCGATCATCTCCTCGGGCAAGTCGATGATGCTCACGGCACCTGCACCCGATCTGAAGACCTCGGGGTGCCGGCTGGCGTACGCGAGGTCGGCGTAGCGGGTGACCGCCCAGTAGCCCGGACCTGGCGGCGGCATATGTGGAGAACGGTCGCGCAGATCGCGTTCGTCGAAGTGGGCGACCGGCCGCTCCCGACGCAGCGTCAAGAGCGCCCCCTCGATGACGTCGGGGGGCTGTGCCCAGAAGTCGAGATCGGACAGGTCGATCTCGTCGAGAGTGACCCCCTCGCGCGCGCACACGCCGGTGATGCTACGTCGTGGGCGCACTGACGAGGCAAGCGCGTCGGACCGGTTCCCACCTCGTACGCAGGCGGAGGCCTGTCATTGCTTGCCGCACGGCGGCGGTCTTGGGCAGGATGCGGTCTGATGCCGGGCACACTCGAGACCACGAATTCGCGCGAGGTTCCTCCCGATTCCTCGGACGTCGAGCTCCCATCTCGCGGGCGCGTCGTCGAGAGCCGCCGCATGGTGCGCACGGCCGACGTCGGACCCGACCGGCGCGCGCGCCTGGACACGCTCGCCCGTTACCTCCACGACGCGGCGGAGGACGACGCCGCGAGTGCCACACTCCCGCGGTCGATCGGCTGGATCCTGCGGCGCACGCGCTTGGAGGTCCGCGCCTTCCCGACCCTCGGTGAGGATCTCGTCTTGGAGACGTTCTGCTCGGCAACCGCCAGTCGCTGGGCCGAGCGCACGACGCTCGTGAAGGGGACGAACGGCGCACGAGTCAGCGCGGCGTCGATCTGGGTCGCTGTCGATGTGGTGACCGGCGCCCCGGCACGCCTCGGCGAGTGGTTCTTCAGGCTCTATGCCCCCTCAGCCGCCGGGAGACGCGCGTCCGCGAAGCTCACGCTCGACGCACCGCCCGCACACGTGCTCGGCGCCGCCCGACCATGGCCGCTGCGGCGCACCGACTTCGACGCATGGGGACACGTGAACAACGCCATCGCCTGGGCGGCACTCGAAGACGCCGTCGAGCTCGGAAGGCCAGACGCGCTGACCGCGCTCGTCGAGCACCGGGCACCGATCGCTCCAGGCACGACGCCGCTGCTCGTGACCGATCAGGTTGCCGATCGGTGGTCCGTGTGGCTGGTCGACGCCGCCACGCCTGGCCACGACCTCATGGCCGCCGCGCTCGAGGTACGTCGCGCGGGATCGGCGGGCCCTTTGCGCTGACAATCGCGACCTGACGGCCAATGCCGCGCCGCCCCGTCTCGTGTCCAGCCGCAAGGATCGCTCTGCGGTCACTCGTCGGCGGCTGCCTCAGCCACCTGGCGACACTACGACGTGCGCCGTGGCGAGATCATCGTAGGCGGTGGCGAACCTCGAGATGGTCGCCAGGCAGACGTCGATGGGCTGGAAGGTCGCGAACGACAGGGTATGCAACCAGGTGGCGAGGCCAAACGCGGGCGTCGCGCGGTACTGCTCCCACGCGCGCGCGGCGCGCGGCCGGCGCACGCCAAGACGGCCGAGCCCATCGAGGTACCCCTCCAAGAGCGCCCGCTCGTGGGCGCGACGGTCCTCGGCTCCGAGACTGGAGACGAGGAAGTAGCCGACGTCATGGGACCAGTGCCCGAGACGGGCGAGCTGCCAGTCGTAGAACCCCGTACCGCCTGCCGCCGTCGCGTACGTGTTGCCCGGGTGCGGATCGCCGTGCAGCAGCGTCTGCGCGCCCGACGCGGCGCGCCGGGCGCTCTCTCGGAACTGTGCAGCGAGGACATGGACGTCGGCCACCCGCTCCGGCGCATCCAGGGCACCGAGCGCGCGCAGCCTTCGCACCCCTCGGTGCAGGTTCAGCTCGGAGGCCACCGCCCAGGCAGCTCCCAGCCGCCATGGCCGCAGGAACCGGAGCGCTGCAGGAAGAGGACGATCCCAATACCTCGAGTGCAGTGCGGCCAGCCCGTCCAGGCCGGCGCGCACCTCGTCGACCGACAGGGCTCGATGCGCGTCGTTCGGAGTGGCACCACTTGCCACCACGTCGTCCATGACCACGACGGTCGCGAGCCGCGACGCTTCGAGCCCGCCGGCGTACAGCGTCGGGTGGGTGAGCGGCAGCACCTCCCCGGCGGCCGCGAGACGCGCCTCGGTGCCAAGGGCGCCGAGCACACCCAGCGCGAGGCGATGCACGAGCCGGCCGTGGCGCTTGACGAAGACCGACGCCGGGCCGTCGCCCCGCCCATAGGACACCAGCACCCGCGCCCGGTCGTTCGTGCCCGCGGCGACCGGGCCGACGTCAACCTGCGAGACGACCACCCCCGGCAGGCGCGCCGACAGTGCCGCCGTCATCCACGCGGGCGTCACTTCTCGCCACGAGCGTGGGACGTCGCAAAGGGTCGAGGCGCGCGCTGCACCTGTGCGTGTCTCGGTCACTCGCTCCACGACCGACAGCCTGCCACCTCCCCGCACGCTCACCTCGATCAGTCGGCTTGCGCCGCTCTGGGTCTCATGCCCGTGGCCGGCGCTCCACCTGGGATGCTGACGGCTTCTACCTCACGAGGCCGCCGGGCAGTCCGCTCCTCCCGGGAGCGTCGATGTCGTCCGCGGTTCGAGGAGTGTGAGGCGGTAGGAGAGGAGGGAGACGCCGGGCTCGGGCGTCCAGTCTCGCGCCGAGAAGCGCGTGAATCCGAGCTTTTCATAGAGCCGGTGCGCCGCCGTCATCCACGGAGTGGTGTGCAGCATGAGGGCGCGACATCCACGATCGCGGGCGCGCTCGATGCAGGCGTCGACGAGAGCCCTGCCGATCCCGCGTCGTCGAGCCACAGGGTCGACCCCCAGCATGCGGATCCCCGCCTCGCCGTCTTCGAGCAGCTCTGCCCATGGCGATGCCGGACCCGGCACGAACGTGATGCAGCCAACGACGCTCTTCGACACGGCTGTCCATGCGACGAGGACGTCGGCCTCTCGCGCCCGGCGTGCGACGTCGGCGAGCTTGGCCGCATAGCCGTCGGAGAGATGGGCGCCGGGCAGTGCGCGGTAGGCGCTCACGACCAGCTCACCCGCGGCAGAGAGCTCGGCGGGTTCGACGGCCCGGACCTCCACGGACGCCAGGTTACCCATGTACGAGACGTCGTCGCCACGTGGCGGACCACGGCCTCGACCGCGACCGCATCTAGGACCTCCACGCGAACGCCGTGGCACCATGAGCCAGCATGGCGGCGCCAGGGAGCGGCCGGCAGTCACTAGGGTCCCGGCGTGGTCCGCGAGCTCATCGTGTTGGGATCGGCAAGCCAGGTACCCACGCGTCAGCGGAACCACAACGGCTATCTCTTGCGCTGGGATGGCGAGACGATCCTGTTCGACCCAGGTGAAGGCACCCAGCGACAATTCCTCTTCGCCGGTGTCTCGATCGCGCGGGTCAGCCGCATCTGTGTCACCCACTTCCACGGCGACCACTGTCTCGGGCTACCCGGGATCCTCCAGCGCCTCTCTCTCGACGCCGTGAAGCGACCCGTTTCGGTCGCGTTCCCGGCTTCGGGCGCGCCGTACTTCGAACGCCTTCGGCACGCGTCGGCATTCGACGACCGTGTGACGATCGTCCCGGTGCCTGTGTCACCACCGTCCGACGGCACGCTCGTGGCGGTGCCTGCGCGAACCGGTGGCCCGAGCAGTGACGGCCGTGCCCCTGCGCTCTTCGCCGCGGCACTGCGACACGGCATCGACACCATCGGCTGGCGCGTCGAAGAGCCGAACGGACGGACGATGCTCCCCGATCGGCTGGCGGCGGCCGGGGTGCGCGGTCCAGACATCACTCGCCTCCAACTCGAAGGGGCCGTCGTCGTGGACGGCCGGCGCGTCACCCTCGAGGAGATGAGCGTCGCACGCCGCGGCCAACGAGTCGCCGTGGTGATGGACACCGCGTGGTGCGACGGTGCCCGCTCGCTGGCTCATGACGTCGATCTCCTCGTGTGCGAATCGACGTTCGCGCACGCAGAGCACGAGCTCGCCGAGAGCTGGGGGCACATGACCGCGGCACAGGCCGGCCGGCTCGCGGCCGAGTCGGGCGCACGCACGCTCGTGCTCACCCATTTCTCGGAGCGCTATCACGACGTCGCACCCCTGGTCGAAGAGGCCCGCTCGGCCTTCGACGGCCCGGTCGTCGCGGCGATCGACCTCATGCGGGTACCGGTCCCGCGTCGCAGGGCGTGACGTCGCGGTCGCACGTCGCCAAGGCAGCGATGCCGTCGAAGTCCCCGGATGCGCCTGCCCACGCCCAGCCCCCAGTCGCCGGATGGCATTGGACGGAGTGGGCCTGCGAGCTCGTCGGCACGATGGTGCTCATCTTCGGCGGCCTGTCCGCGGTCACCTTCGACTTCATGCCCCATTCACCGCTGGCCGCGCTCGTTCCCTCCCGGTACTGGCGCTTCCTCGTCACCGGGATCCTGTTCGCATCGACGGGCGCGCTCGTGACGGTCTCGCCGCTCGGGCGCCGCTCGGGCGCACACCTGAACCCCGCGGTGAGCCTGGCCTTCTTCACCCAGGGTCACCTGCACCGCGCGGACCTTGCGGGGTACGTGGTCAGCCAGAGCGCCGGCGCGCTCGTGGGCGCGGCACTCGTGCGCTGGTGGTGGGGACATGCGGCCACAAGCCTCCACGACGGCCTGACGGTGCCAGGGCCCGGCGTGAGCCCATGGGAGGCGGCAGCCATCGAAGCGGCGATGACCGGTTGCCTCGTGCTCGTCATCTTCTTCTTCGTCTCCTCCCCGCGCACGGCGAGGTGGACGCCGCTGGCCGTCTTGGTGACCATTGCGGTCTTGGTGTGGCAGGCCGCCCCCCTTACCGGTACGAGCCTGAACCCCGCACGCAGCCTCGGCCCGGCCGTAGTGACGGGCGACTTCCGGGCGTACTGGGTGTACGTGGTGGGCCCTCTGAGCGGCGCGCTTGCGGCGACCGCGCTCTGGCTCGCCGTCCCCCGCCAGACGCTCACCGCCAAGCTCTTCCATGACCCGGCGTACCGCTCGATCTTCCGAAGCATGATCCCCGCCCGCCGCGAGCCTCCACCACGGCCCCGCTCCAGGAGAGGCGCCTGACGACGCGGGCACGATCGGAGCCCAGCTGCCTTAAGGTCTCCGGGGGTGACCGTCGAACCTGACGCCGCGTTCCGTCGACCACCTGGCGCCGACGCCCTCAAGGCCCGCTTGGCCCCCGACGTCGGCCGCGGGGATGTCGAGGCGCTCATGCCCAGCCTCCGACCGTTCGTGCGCACCACCCCTGTCATCCGCATCGACCGAGCCGAGCTCGGTCTTGCGCCCGGCCCGCTCGTCCTGAAGCTCGAACATCTACAGCACGCAGGATCGTTCAAGGCACGTGGCGCGTTCGCCAACATGCTCCTGCACGACATCCCGGCACCAGGTGTCGTCGCAGCGTCCGGTGGCAACCACGGCGCCGCGGTGGCTTACGCAGCGTCCCACCTCGGCGTGCCGGCCTTCGACTCGATCCCAACCGTGCTGGGCGCTGGCTCGCTCGCGCTCGCCGCGCACGAGCCCGTCGACGCGCCGGTCGGGAGCATCGCCATCGACTCGCTCGCGCCCCCCCGTGTCGGGGTGCACACCTACGCGGTCATCGCACGCCTCGGCGCGGGTGCCATGACGGTCGACGACGAGGCGATCCGGGCCGCGCAGGAGTTGCTGTGGGACCGCTTGCGCCTGGTGCTCGAGCCCGGCGGGTGTGCCGCTCTCGCCTCGATCCTTGCAGGCGACGACCTCCTGGGACCCGACGAGACGGTGGCAGTGGTGCTGAGCGGCGCCAACACCACTGCGGTCGCGTTCGACCGCTGATCGCCCGCCGCACCGATCGCCCGACGGCTCCAAACCTCGGCGAGACGGTCCGCGTCGGTCCGGTTCGCGATCAGCCCAGCAGGCGGTCCCCGAAGGCGATGTCGACGGGTTCGAGGTCGTCGGCAGGTTCGAGCCCGAGCACTTTGGCGTAGAAGTACAGCTCGGCCTCGCTGGTGCGCTTCACGTTCTCGGCCTTCCGGAAGCCGTGCTGCTCACCTTCGTAGACGACGTAGGCATGCGGAACACCCTTGTCGCGCAGTGCGGCGATCATGGTCTCGGCCTGGTCCGGAGGGACGACCTTGTCCTCGAGCCCTTGGAACAGGATCAGCGGCGTACGGAGGCGGCTCGTGTGGGCAATGGGTGAGCGGTCACGGTACAGCTGCGCTGTCTCGGGCCATGGCCCGATCAGTCCGTCGGTGTAGTGCGATTCGAACTTGTGCGTCTCTGCCGCGAGCGCGCCGGCGTCCGCGACGCCGTAGTAGCTCGCGCCGGCGGCAAAGGCATCGCTCCACGTACAGGCGCACAGTGCGGTGTAGCCGCCAGCGCTTCCCCCGTGCACGAGCAGGCGCTCGCCGTCCACCCGGCCTGCGCGCGCGAGCGCCGTTGCGGCATGCACGCAGTCGGCGACGTCCACGACTCCCCACTGACCACGCAGGCGGTCCCGATACTCCCGCCCATAGCCCGTGCTCCCGCCGTAGTTCACGTCGACCACTCCAAAGCCCCTCGACGTCCAGAACTGGACCGAGTAGTTCAAGACCGGGAGCGCCGCCGAGGTGGGTCCGCCATGGACCGTGACGATGAGGGGAGGACGTTCGTCATCGGGCGCGACGAAGTCGCCGTTCGTCGGTGGGTAGAAGAGAGCGTGCGCATCCTTGCCGTGCGAAGTGGGGAACGTGATTGGCTCGGGAACCGAGAGGTACGCGTGGTCGACCGTCGCCGGCCGGGAGCGTTTCAGCACCTCGGCACCCCACCCCTCGGCCCGCGGAGCGCCGGATGCCGCCGGGCTGAGCCGGACGATCGAGGGGGGCTCGGTCGCCGACGCCGCGACGGCGAGCACCGAGCGCCCGTCTGCGCCGGTGCGCAACGCGCTGAAGTAGGTCCATCGGGTCGGCCACGGTGAGAATTCACGCGCGCCGGGACGCAGGATGCCGAGCCGACCGAGACCACCCTCTCCCCAGCTACCGACGATCGAGCCGTCGGCGAGCACCGCATAGTTCGAGGTGCCGAACTGCCAGTCGGGCGCGGCGAGCTCGGCTCGCATCGGCGCGAGGGCAGTGTCCGAGTCGCCCTCGGCACCCGCTGCGTACAGGTTCCACCACCCGGTGCGATCGGAGACGAAGAGGAGGCGCCCGTCGGACGTGTACTTGGGCTGCGTCACCGATTCGCTCTGTCCGCCCGCCACGAGCCGCACGTGCAGCGCGACGAGCGAGGCGTCCAGCTCCGCCTCCCACAGCTCGGTGCCGTCCCAAGGCATGTTCGGGTGGTCCCAGGACGTCCATGCCAGGCGCCGTCCGTCGGGAGAGAGCACGGGGTGGCAGTAGAAGTCGTGCCCCTCGGCCACCACCGTGATCCCAGTGCCATCGGCTCGGATGGCAACCAGGTCGTTCACCACCGCCGCGGGTACGTCCGGATCCGCATGGGTCTCACGTACGGCAATCAGATGCGTCCCGTCCGCCGTCGGCACCGGCGCTGCGTAGCGCCACGCGCATGGCGCAGGCGGTTCGGGCGTGATCGGGTGAGGTGGTTCACCGTGGCTCATGCGGTAGAGGCGCTGGTCCGAGAAGTTGGTGAAGTAGACGGCATCGCCCCACCCCGCGGCGCACATACCACCGTATTCGTGGACGGTCGTCCTCGCGCTCAGCTCGGGACCGAAGACGTCTCGTGGGTCGCCAGCCCCCGTCCGCGGTGCACGCACGAGGACCGAGCGCCCTCCTTCGCTCGGACGAACCTCCGACCAGTACACGAAGTCGCCCACCTCGAACGGGAACGAAAGGCCAACAGCATCGGCAACGAGGGTCTCGAGGGAGATGGGCGATGCCCAGGAGCCGTAGGGAGCCACGCGGGTCATGCCCACACACTAGGCAGCGTCTTTGCACACGACCGAGGCGCCGTGCTGGTGTTCGCACCACGAGCCCTCGGTGCCGGGTCTGCCGACTTGGCGGTCTCGGCTCCGGTCCTCGACCGTCGCCCTCAGTCGTCGAGCACGTCTTCGAGGCCGACGGCTTCGAAGGCTCGCCGCGTCGCACCGGCGGCGCCGCGCAGCTCCAGCCGTCGACCATTCGACTCGAGCACACGGCGAGCAACCAAAAGTGCCGAGAGCCCCGTCGAGTCGATGAACTCGAGGTTCGCCAGATCGGCAACGACGTCGTGGCCCGGGCACGCGACCAGCGCATCGTGGACGTCGTCGGCGTAGACGAGATCGAGCTCACCGTACAGCCGCACCACGCACTCCGCGCCGGCACCGACGACTTCCATGCGGAACTCTTGTCGAAGCAGGTCGTTCATCGCCTTGTCTGCACCTCTATCAATATGTCCCGACGCAGGGATGTTCATGCAGACTTCCTGCGGAGTTT
>JAJZJC010000052.1 GCA_021810205.1 Actinomycetes bacterium | reverse complement strand
CCGACCTTGAAGCCCTTCGGCGGCCCGACCCACAGCGCGATGGACTTCATCACTCCCGGGCGCGTGTTCTTGTACAAAGAGGCCGTGTCGGTGCACAGCGCGGGAAGAGCCCGTGTGATCCCACCGCAGTCGAGATGGGGCGGGCCGAGGACCATCGGACCCTTGAACGCCTTGGCTCTCGAGAGGACCTTCGCGGGCGTCACGGCTTGGTGTGCCTTCAAGAGCTCGGTGTCGAGCTTGGCTACCGTCAGCACCTGCGCGAAGGCGTACAGCACCCACGTTGTATCTGTTTTCGGGTGCCCGAACTCGGCGAAGATCTTCTCCGCCGAAGGAATGGCCTTTGTCGGCCCCCCCGGCACAGGGCTGGCGGACGAGTAGTACCACCCGGCGGGCAGCTGCCCGCCGTCTCCCTTCGCGACTGTGGCCGTGTCGCAGGGCAAATTGACGACCACCTTGGTGTGAACGCCGAGGGACTTCAGGGTCTTGTAGGTGTTCGAGCACGCCGACCCACCGGTGTTCTGGGCGATCAGCATTGTCGTCGACCCCACGTGCGCGGCCTGGAACGGCTCGCTCAGGTTCGTGTCTGCCGATGTGAAGCCGACCTTGTAGAGGTTCGTGATACCGGCGCGTTCCAAGGCCGTGTACTCGATGTTGGCCCCTTGCACCTGTCCTGGTGTGTTGGAGGGAAAGGTGATCGAGACGCTCTTCGCGTGCAGGTATGTCCTGGCGTACGTGGCGAAGGGCGCGAGCACAGTCGTGACATCGCCGTCGAGCACGACGCCGTACTTGTCCTGCGCCTCCGCAGTGAGCAGCGCGATACCCCAGAAGATGGGCTTCTTCGCGGGTGCGAGCGCCGACTCGAGGGCTGTGCTGCCGACCGCGATCGGCCCGGCGACGACCGCCGCGATGGCCTTGTCGTTGGCGAACTGCTGCCCGCACTTCGTCGCTGTCGCCACTGTTGTGGCGATCTTGCAAGCCACGACGTGCAGCGGATGGCCGTCGATGCCGTGCGTCTCGTGGTTTATGTACTTCTCGGCCATGATCGCCCCTGTGGTCCATCGGGGCCCCGGCGCGTGCGTAGATGTCTGCTGGTTCACGATGCCGATGGTGACCGGCGAGAGTTTCGTGCTCGCTTTGCCGTGACCACCCACGTATGTCGCGAACCTATAGACGGATTGGACGCGCGATGCTGCACCGGCAGTGCTCGGGCCCATGCCGACGGCACCGGCAATGCCGAACGACAACATGCCCAGGACGGCAGTGCCGGCAATCAGCGATCTGCGCAGGGCCGACCAGGCAGGACGTACGTGTCCGATCCCACCCGGTGTGCGCCGGTCGTGTCCTTGCTTGTTCATGCTTCCCCCTCTTGTTCCTAATGTTCTCATTCTGCATGCGACGGAATACATCGGATCGACAGCGGTATTTGCTCTCTAGCGTGGCGGTGCAGCGCCAGAGAGCCGCCTCTGTGTGACTACGCCACACGTCACGTCACAGTGCGGCTCTTGGCATCTTCGGCCTCGGGGCTCCGCTCGGGTGTTGGTCGTTCGTGAAGCGGCAAGCGCTGCTCCCTCCCCTCATGTCGGCACTTTCACCTCGGCTCCGCCCGTCGGCGCGAGAGCAGGAAGGGGCGCTACAGGGCGTCCTTTCTCGCGCCGGACGAGCTCTTCTTGGAGCTGACGGCCGATGTCATCGAGACGGTGCTCACAGTCGGCGTCGCCGATCGCGCACAGGGCGGCGGCGAATCGGCCGTTCGGCTCGTAGACACCCGTCGCCACCGCGTAGACACCGGGGATGCTCCGGTTGTAGTTGAAGGCGAGCCCGCTCTCCCGGATGGCTTGGAGCTCGCCGAGGAACTCATCGACCGCCACCTGGTCCACCCTCGACGCCACAACGAGGTGGTGGTGCATCTCGACGGGATCCATGTTGGCGAGGATCGTCTTGCCCGTCGCGGTGTTCAGTAGCGGACGCCGACGGTGGCTGAGCGTCACGTACTCCATCGTCGGGTGGTCACCCGCGTGCATGATCGACACGTAGGAGTCGCCCATCTGGATGGCCAGGCTCAGCGAAAGCCCGACCTTTTCGGACATTCTTTCGACGTCGCGTGGGCTGAGGAAGTCCGCGCTGAACGGCGTCACCGACAGCGTGAGGACGAAGAGCGCGGGCCCGAGGAAGTAGCGCTTGGAGCTCTCGACCAGCAAGCCGGTCGCCACCATGCCGTAGACCAGGCTCTGCAGCGAGCTCTTGGGCACGCCCATGACGGTCGCGAGCACCTGGAGGGAGAGGCCATCTTGTTCCCTCGCCACGTGCTCCAAGATCTCGTGCACCCGGTCGACGGTGCGATGGTGACGGGGCGGCACTGTGCTACCGATCCCGTCCGAAGGCGTCGAGCACCCCGGAGACACCAAGGGCCGTGCGCTCATGCGCGCCCGGCGGCCCGACGACCCGACGCTGCGACGCGCCGGCCGAGCCAGTCGATCCGCACTCCGGATCGTCGACGCGCCCTTCGGCGACGACATCCGCTGAATTGCGGCAAGTACGTATATAAGTATTTAGAGACGACATTGTGTACCGCCAGAATGGTAGCCATCGTGTGCCACGCGCGCCAGCGGCATCGTCATGGCGCGCCGGGGCGTGCCTGCACGTGACCACGGGGCGGAGGAGCGGCAGCGACGCGACCGAGAAGTCGCAGTAGGACTCCCGCGCGCTGGCGAACGCGCCGTGCGCCGTGCTGGTCCTGCCGGACGACCACGGCCGAGATGGCCACCGCCAGGTCGTTCTGCTCACCGATGCGCAGGGCGACCTCGGAGACCGTGGTCACCTCGCTCGCCGACGGGAGTGCAGCGTTGGTGCTGTCGACATCGATGACGGCCCTCACGGTCGCGGCTCGAAACTCGACACGCCCCGCGGCGCTGTTGCGTGGACGCGCCGTCGAAGCGGGAAGCGCCTGCGCCAGTGCGCGGCGTCGATCAGTCCGCTGTCGGCGCCTGCGGGTGCGGTGATGCGACGCCGGCGCTCCACCGGGCTTCGACCTTCCCCCATCGCCAGTAGCCGAGGGCGAGAGCCCAGACGACGACGAACAGGCCGGCGATGCAGAAGCCCGCGACGTTGATGTCGAAGCTCGCCATCGTGGCCCAGAAGGCCCCGTGGAGGTGGACCTCGTTGGCGAGGACACCGAGGATCTCGACGGTGCCGACGAGGAAGGCCGCGCCGACGGACAGGCCGGTGATGACCAGGTTGTAGTACACCTTGCGCACCGGCTTGGCGAACGCCCATCCATAGGCGAAATTCATGAAGCAGCCGTCGAGGGTGTCGAAGAGCATCATGCCGCCCGAGAAGAGGAACGGCAGGGCCAGCACCGCGTAGTAGGGAAGGCCCTGGATGGCGGCGTAGGCGGTGGCTGCGAGGAGCACGACTTCGGTGGCGGTGTCGAAGCCGACGCCGAACACGAGCCCCACGAAGTACAGCTGCCAGGTGTGGTTGATGGACTTCATGAACCGCCCGAAGAACCGGTACATGAGCCCGCGCGACTGGAGCTGGGCCTCGAGCTCGGCCTCGTCGTAGCTGCCGCGGCGCATCTGCCGGAAGACCTTGACGATCCCCGACAGCACGATCAGATTGAGCACGGCGATCAGGTAGAGGAACGAGGCCGAGACGACCGTGCCTGCCGCGCCTCCTGCCGTCTCGTAGGTGGAGGAGGGGTTGACGACCGCGCCGAACACGGCTCGCGCCGCGAACGTGAGGCCGACGCCCACGCCCACGACGACGCTCGAGTGCCCGAGCGAGAAGAAGTAGCCCGTGGCGAGAGGCCGCCTGCCGTCGGCCATCAGCTTGCGGGTGGTGTTGTCGATGCACGAGATGTGGTCGGCGTCGAAGGCGTGCCGGAAGCCCAAGAACCAGGCGGTGACGGCGACCCCGAGACCGATGCCGAGGCCCTTGGTGCCGCCGTAGCCGCGGTAGTCGACGTGCTGCGGTACGACCACGGCGACGTAGATGAGCCATCCGAGCGAGTTCACGACCAGGACGGAGACGAACATGAGGACCAGTCGGCCCCACTCCGCGTTCGACAGCGTGGCGGTCGGGCGGCCGACGGGCGCGTGTGACCCCGGGCTCCGACCGGCCGAGCCTGCACGGTGCCTCATCCGTGCGGTCGTTCGCGTTGTCCGGGAGCGAGGTCGACGACCGGCCCGACCACGATGACGGCCGGAGGGCCGAGGTCGACGTCGGGGAGCCCGGCGAGCGTGGTGCGGACCGTCCGCTGCGCCGGCGTCGTGCCGTCTTGGATGACGGCGACCGGGGTGTGCGGTGCGCGCCCGGCACCGATGAGCGCCGCCGCGATGGCGGCTCTCGACGCCATCCCCATGAGGATGACGAGGGTTCCTCCGGTGTGGGCCAGCGCCTCCCAGTTCGGCTCGTGCCCGCAGCGCGATCCCGCACCGGGGTCACGGGTGTGCCCGGTGACGACCGTCACGGAGGAGGCGAGGCCCCGATACGTCGCAGGGATGCCGGCCGCGCCGAGCACGCCGAGCGCTGACGTCACCCCGGGGACGACCTGCCAGGGGATCCCGGCCGCTTCGAGGATCTCGATCTCCTCGGCACCACGCCCGAAGACGAAGGGATCCCCGCCCTTGAGCCGGACGACGACTGCAGACGTGCGGCCATGCTCGACGAGCAGGTGACCGATCTCTTGCTGGCGGCGGTCGGCGCCAGGGGTGTGGGTGCCCGGCTGCTTGCCGACGTCGATGCACAGCGCGTCGCTGCGAGCCAGGGTCAGGACGTCCGGCGTGACCAGCCGGTCGTAGAGGACCACGTCGGCGCGGCCCAAGAGCTCCGCGCCCCTGAGCGTCAGCAGGCCGGGATCACCGGGGCCGGCGCCGACCAGGTATACCGTCATGGCGCCGTCCTCCCCGCACCCGAGCCCGGTGGGCGGGTCCGAGGTTCGCTCCCTGTGCCGCAGTGGCGTCGAAGGGCGCGTTCGAGGCGCCCGAACTGCTCCCGTGGCGGTACTGCGATGCGGACGGTGCCCGCCAGACCGAAGCTCGTGCAGTCGCGCACGACGATCCCCTCGCCGAGCAGCGTCGCCCGCAGCGCGCCAGCGCGGTCGACGAGGACCCATGGCCCGTGGCCGGCGCGCACCGAGAGCCCGTACGAGCACAGCAGGTCGGCCAGCTCGTGTCGAAGCGCTGCGGTCTGGCGCGACCATGCCGGCAGGTCGACGGGGCGCAGCAGGTCGGCAAGGGTGTCCGTTGCCAGCCCGTTGACCGACCATTCGGGCTGGGCGCGACGGATCCGCCACACGATGGCGTCGTCCGCGCAGAGCACGTAGCCGAGGCGCAGTCCCGGGCAGGCAAGGAGCTTCGTCAGCGATCCCACCACGACCGACCCGTGCACGTGGTCACCTCGGGTCCACGTGCCGGTCGCGAGCGGCCAGAACGCCTCGTCCCACACCCCGGCCGTCGCGCCCGGCGGCGCGAGCGTCCCGAGCGGGTTGTTCGGGTTGGACCTCCACAGGGGACCGCCGCTGCGGGGGTAGAGGGAGAAGTCGGGCTCTTCGACGGTCCCGCCGAGGACGGATCCGACCAGCGCGATGGCCTCTGCCCCGCCGTTGGTGAGCACGAGGTGCTCGGGCTCCACCGCCATGGCGTCGGCGAGGGCCTCGGTGGCGCGCGCCGGGTCCGGGTAGCGGCCGAGGGCATCGAGGTGGCGCTGCACGACCGGCGAGGGGTCCGGCGCCACGGGGCAGAGGCTGGCCGAGAGGTCCAGCACCGATGCCGGATCGATCCCCAGCTCGGCGGCGAGGCGCGCGCCGTTGCCGCCGTGCGCTCGCGGACCGATCGGCGCGCTCGTCAACGGACACCCCGGCACGGGCGGCCGGTCGAGCAGCGCAACAGCGCCAGCGCGAGGGGGGACGCGAGGGCAGCGGCCACGACGGCGGTGACCCGACGGGCGAGCAGGCGAGCGCGCACGATGTCTCCTGGCATGGCGGCACGTCCGTCGCCGAGCTCCACCCGGTGCTCGACCACCTCGCCGTAGCGGTTGGTCCCGCCGAGACGGAGCCCGAGCGCAGCGGCGAACGCCGCTTCCACCACACCGGCATTGGGCGAGGGATGGCCGGGCGCCTGCCGGCGCACCGCCCGCACGATGCCCGAGGCGCGGCCCGGCGAGCACAGCGCGACGACCGCCGCCGCGACGCGGGCCGGCACGAAGTTGGCGACGTCGTCGGTGCGTGCCGACGCCCAGCCGAAGCGGCGGTAGCGGTCGTCTCGGTAGCCGACCATGGCGTCGAGGGTGTTCACCGCGCGATAGGCCGCTGCGCCGACCGGTCCCCCCACCGCTGCCCAGAGCAGCGGCGCCACGACGGCGTCCACGGTGTTCTCGGCCAGGGACTCGACCACCGCGCGCGCGATCTCGGCCTCGTCCAGACCCCTCGGGTCGCGCCCGACGAGCGCCGGGAGCAGCCGGCGCGCCTCTTCGATCCGCCCCTGCGCCAGCGCCTCGCCGATCTCGGCCGCGCGACGATCGAGGCTGCGAGCGCCGAGCGTCGCGGCCACCACCACCGCGCAGAGGGCGGCGTCGGCGACGGCCCCACCCGACCGTCGGATCCCCGCCCACGCCAGCGCGACGGGGACGGTGGCGACCGCGACCCCCGCACCGAGGTGCCCGACCCCGCGCAGCCGGTCGTCGCCCCACGCCCGTGCCTCGCGTCGGGTCATGGCCCGGCCGAACCACGCCACCGGGTGCAGCCGGTCCGGAGGGTCGCCGACGAGGTGGTCCAGCACCACCGCGGCGCCAGCCGACGCGCACCGCAGTCGCCAGCCCGTCACCAGCGGACCCCTGCGACGAGGAGCGCCGCGGTCTCGGAGACGACCACGGCTGCACCGAGGACATCGCCGGTGAAGCCGCCGAGACGACGGCGTGCGACCCACAGCAGGGCCGCGACGGACACCACCGCGGCGCCGACGCCCGCGCCCGCCGGGGCTCCTCCAGCCCAGACGGCCAGCGAGGTGCCCGCCGCCACCCCGACCGATGCAGCCAGCGCGGCGCCGGCGACCCCTCCACCGAGGAACGCCGTCGCCAGGCCCCCCGTCGCCAGATCTCCCGTCGCCAGGCCCCCCGTCGCCCTGGCGTAGGGGAGCACGAGCATGGCCACCACCACGAGCGAGCGCGAGACGCACCAGACGCCAACCACCAACGCGATGTCCGGGCGCAGCGCGCCGAGGGCCGCGACGCGCAGGAGGAGCACGGCGATGGTCGCGGCCATCCCGAACGCGCCGACGTCGGGCTGCGACATGACCTCGAGCCTGCGCTCCCGGCTCAGGTGGGGCAGCAGGCCGTCGGCGCTGTCGGCCAGCCCGTCGACGTGCAGCATCCCGGTCACGACCAGGTCGGCGGCGACGGCCAGCGCGGCGGGCACCAGCGGCCCGTGCCAGCCCTTGGACGCCGCCCACCACACGAGCCCCACGACCGCACCTGCCGCCGCCCCGACGAGGGGGAACCAGCGGAGGGCCGCCGGGCTCGGTGCCCGAGCCGGCCCGAAGGGGGTGAGGAACCCGAGAGCGGCGAGCACTACAGCTCCAGCGTGCGGCCGGCCACGACGAGGACCGCGCGCGCCGCGATGGCCGCCACCGACTGGTTCAGGTGCCCGAGCGCGTCCACGAACGCCCTCCCAGCGGCGGTGGGAGGGTGCACGGCCAGCCCGACCTCTTCGGAGACGACCACGGTGGTCCCCGCGCGCGTCTCGAGGGCGTGGACCAGCGCTCCGCCGTCGACTGCGAGATCGGGTGCCGATGCGACCCAGGTGCCGAGGCTGTCCACCAGGACGGTCCCGTCGAGGCGCGCCAGGAGCCCCGGCAGCTCGTCGCTCGAACCCAGCTCGACCGTGCTCCATGTCGACGGCCGACGAGCCCGGTGCGCGGCGACGCGGCGCGCCATCTCCTCGTCGGTGACCAGCGCCGTCGCCACGTAGGTCACGGGGCCGGCGCCGTCCGAGGCGACGAGCCGCTCAGCGACCTCCGACTTGCCCGAGCGGGTGCCGCCGAGCACGAGGACCACACCCGGCGCGTGGTGCGTGCGCATCAGCGCTCCGTCGCCGACGCACGCACCCGGGCGCGGATGGTGTCGGCCAGGACGGCCCCCTCGGCGGGCCACTCGGCGAGCCCCTCGGCGGGCCGCTCGATGTCCTCGAGCAGCACGTAGCCGGCAGAGAGCGTCGCCGCCAGCGACCGAGCCAGACCGAGGCGGACCGGTCCCGTCTCGGCGTCGACGACGAGGCAGGCCACCCCGGTCGACGCCAGCTCGGCCGCGGCCGCGTTGGCCGCTTCGAGCGGGTCGTCACCACCTGCGGTGGCTCGGCCGTCCGTGACGAGCACGACCACCGGTCGAGGGCCGCCGGGTCGCTGTGCCGCTCGCACGAGGGAGGTGACCTCGTGCAGGCAGGCCGCGAGCGGCGTCCTGCCGCCGCTCGGAAGCTCCGCCAGGCGCGCTCGCGCCACCTCGACCGACCCCGTCGGACGCAGGACGACCTCGGCCGACTCGCCCCTGAAGGCCACCATCGCCACCCGGTCCCGACGACGGTAGGCGTCGCCGAGGAGCGACATCACCGCGGCGCGCGCGGCGTCGAGCCTCCTGCGGCCGGCGATCGAGCCCGAGGTGTCGACGGCGACGATGACCAGTGTCGCCTGGGGGTCGGCCGTCACGGTGGCCCGCAGGTCCCCGGCCGCCAGCCCCTCGCCACCGGGGCCACCGCGTCCACCCTCGCCACCGGGGCCACCGGGGCCACCGTCGCCACCGGGGCGACGGCCCTCGCGGACGGTCCGGGTGACATAGGCCGTCGCCGTCGCCGCTCCGTCGACGCGCTGCGCGGGATCGCTGAGTGCCACGTGGCCGATGCGGCGCCCCCGGGCTCCGCCGGCGGCAGCGGTCCCGTGCCCGGCCGCCCCCGGGGTTCTCGTCCCGGCGCCGGGAGGCCGCGGGAGCGTCAGCTGCTGTGCGTCGACCTCGACGTGGCGCGCATCGGGCGGGTCGGGCATCGCCGCGCGCCGCCCGCCCGGCTGGTCCGGTGCCTCCGATCCCTCCGAGCCGCCGGATCGAGAGCCGTCTTCGGGCTCTGGAGCATCGTCGCGCCCTGGAGCATCGTCGCGCCCTGGAGCATCGTCGCGCCGTGTCCCTGGCTGCGACCCGGCGTCGCGCTCGGACGAAGCACCCTGCCCCTGCCCCTGCCCCTGCCCCTGCCCCTGCCCCTGCCCCTGCGCCTGCGCCTGCGCCTGTGCTTGCCCCTGCGCCTGTGCCTGTGCCTCGCCGAGCACCTGGTCGAGCGCCGTGTGGAGCTCGTCGGACGCGATGCCGGGCGCCTCGAACGGGTCGCGCCGGCGGCGATGCCCGAGGACCAGCGGCGCCACACGGCGCAGGTGCCCAGGGCCGGCGACGCGCGCGCCCTCGAGCCCGGCGAGAGCGCCGGCGGCGCGGCACAGCGCGAGGTCGGCTCGAAGACCCTGGGCACCGACTGCCACCGCCAGCTCGGCCGCGGCCACGACGACCGCGTCGTCACAGGGTGCCGGGCGGGCGGACGTCAACGAGCGGCGGATCTGCTCGTCGGGCGACGGGTCGGATGCCCCCGTCGACTCGAACGCCAGCTGGCGACGCACGATCTCGGCCCGCACCGCTGGGTCCTCGGGCGCCTTGACCTCGACTGCGAGTCCGAAGCGGTCGAGCAGCTGGGGGCGCAGCTCGCCCTCCTCGGGGTTCATCGACCCGACCAGCACGAAGCGCGCGGGATGGGTCTGCGAGAAGCCATCGCGCTCGACGCGGTTCACGCCCGAGACCGCCACGTCGAGCAGGACGTCGACCAGATGGTCGGCCAAGAGGTTCACCTCGTCCACGTAGAGGACCCCCCCGTGGGCCGCGGCGAGCAGTCCCGGGCGAAACGAGTGCGCTCGGGAGTCGAGCAGCGCGGCCACGTCGAGCGCGCCCACGACCCGGTCCTCGCTGGCCCCGAGGGGGAGCTCGACGAACGGCGCGCCCCCGGGCAGCAGGGCTGCGAGCCCTCGCGCAAGCGTCGTCTTCGCCGATCCCTTGTCACCACGCAGGAGCACCCCGCCGAGCCGCGGCTCGATTGCGGCCAAGACCAGCGCCAGCTTGGCGTCGTCCTGGCCGACGACAGCGGAGAACGGGAGATGCGACGTCATCGGGACTCCTCCCATCCGTCGGCCTCGAGCAGGGCGCGTCGCAGCAGGTCGGCGGTCGTGGCGTCGGGCTTCCACCGACCCCGCTCCTCGGCCTCGAGGAGGCGCTCGACGATGGAGCGCAGTGCCCAGGGGTTCGACTCTTCGAAGAACGCCCGGTTCTCGGGGTCTGCGACGTAGGCCTGGGCCACTCGTTCGTACATCCAGGGCTGTGCGACGTGCGCGGTGACGTCGTAGCCGAAGAGGTAGTCGACGGTCGCGGCCATCTCGAAGGCCCCCTTGTAGCCGTGCCGGCGCATGGCCTGCAGCCACTTGGGGTTGATCACCCTGGTCCTGACCACCCTGGCGGCCTCCTCGGCCAGTGAGCGCACGAGCGGCCGAGCCGGGTTGGCCGAGTCGCCGAACCACGCCTTGGGGTCCCGCCCGGTGAGCGAGCGGATGGTGGCGACCATGCCGCCGTGCTCTTGGAGGTAGTCGTCGGAGTCGAAGATGTCGTGCTCGCGATTGTCCTGGTTCTTGACGGCGACGTCGATGGCCGCGAAGCGCCGCTGCATCGCCTCGACGGCGGGCAGCCCGAAGGCGCCCTTGGCGTAGGACCACCCCGACCACGCGACGTAGACCGCGGCGAGGTCGTCGTCGGAGCGCCAGTCGCGACTCTCGAGCAGCGACAGGATGCCGACGCCGTAGCTGGTGGGTGCCGGTCCGTAGACCCTGGGGTCCTCGGTGCCGTGGGCTCGGACGAAGTTGCGCTCCGCCGGTTCGTCGAGGCTGCCCACCAGCTCGACGGCGTCGTCGAGGAGGTCGACCAGGGCCGGGAAGGCGTCGCGGAAGAACCCCGAGATGCGAAGCGTGACGTCGACGCGGGGGCGTCCAAGCTCCGCCACCGGGATCGCCTCCAGCCCGGCGACGCGCCGCGACCGCTGCTCCCAGACCGGGCGGACACCGAGGAGCGCCAGGGCCTCGGCCACGTCGTCTCCTTGGGTGCGCATGGCGGCGGTGCCCCACAGCACGAGGCCGACGGTCTGGGGATAGCAGCCCTCCTCTTCCATGTGACGGGCGAGGACCGCGTCGGCCAGCTTCTTGCCGACCTCCCAGGCGAGCTCGGTCGGCAGGGCCTTGGGATCGACGGAGTAGAAGTTCCGGCCGGTGGGCAGCACGTACGCGCAGCCGCGGGTGAGGGCGCCGCTCGGGCCGGCCGGCACGTACCGGCCGTCGAGACCGCCCAGCAGGTTCGCGACCTCGTCGCCGGCGCGCCGCAGGTTGGGGACCAGCCACTCGCAGATCCATGCCATCGTCGGTGGCGCGCCGGGTGGCGGCACCCAGCCCTCCGAGGCGGCCGCGACCACGAGGGAGCGGCACGCCTCCTCGATCCGGTCGAGATGCCGAGGGTCGTCGCCGTCGAGGCCGAGGTCCGTCGCCACCACCTGGCGCAGCGAGGGGACGCGGCCCTGCGGCAGGCGGGTGATCGCCAGCACCAGGTCGACGAGGGCGTCGTCGGCGGGCACCGCGCCCAGGACGTGGAGCCCGCCGCGGATCTGCGCGTCCTTCAAGGTGCACAGGTAGCCGTCGACGGCGAGGACGACGTCGTCGAACCCGTCGTCGAGCGCCACGGCCGACAGGCCGAGGTCCTCGTGGATGCTCGCGTCCTGCAACAGCGTCCAGATCCGCTCCCGCAGGGCGGGGAGCTTGCTCGGGTCCAGCGACTGGAGCTGGGCGTACTCGTCGAAGAGCTGCTCGAGCCGCGCGAGGTCGTCGTAGGTGTCGGCCCTGGTCATCGGCGGCACCAGGTGGTCGACGACGACCGCGTGGCTGCGGCGCTTCGCCTGGGTGCCCTCGCCGGGGTCGTTCACCACGAAGGGGTAGAACAGCGGCACGTCACCGAGCGCGGCGTCGGGCCAGCAGCCCGCCGACAGCCCGACGGCCTTGCCGGGCAGCCACTCGAGCGTGCCGTGCTTGCCCAGGTGGACGATCGCGTCGGCACCCCAGATCTCGTCGAGCCAGCGGTAGAAGGCGAGGTAGTGGTGGGTGGGAGGCAGCGACGGCGAGTGGTAGACGGCCACGGGGTCGTCGCCATAGCCCCGGGGGGGTTGGATGGCGATCACCACGTTGCCGAGCTCGATCCCGCTGAACACGAGCTCGCCCCCCTGCACCCGGTGGCGGCCCGGGGGCGGGCCCCACTCGGACTCGAGCTCCTCTCTGGCCGCGTCGGGCAAGGTGGCGAACCACTCGGCGTAGCGCCCGGCGGGCAGGCCGCCGACGGCCATGGCGAGCTCCTCGTCGCTCAGGTCCTCTGCGTCGTAGGTCAAGCCGTCGGCCAGCGCCGCCATCAAGGTGTCGCCGTCGGGGGGACGCCCCTCCACCCGGTAGCCCGCAGCGCGAAGCGCATCGAGGATCACGAGTGCCGAGGCAGGGGTGTCCAGGCCGACCGCGTTGCCGAGGCGGCTTCGCTTCGTCGGGTAGGCGGACAGGACGATGGCGACCCGGCGGTCCGACGGTGGCGTGGCGTGCAGCGCCGCCAGGCGCACGGCGAGACCGGCGACCCGGGCGACGCGGTCGGGGATGCTGCGGTACGCCCGCACGCTCGTGCCGAGCTGGTCGCCGTCGTCGACGACCTCGCTGAACGCGAACGCCGGGGCGATGATGCGCCCGTCGAGCTCGGGGATGGCGACGCCCGCGGTCACGTCGTAGGGGCCGAGGCCCGCGTCGGACGCCGCCCAGTCCTCGCTCGAACGACCGGCGGACGGCGCCTGGACGACCGGGATGTCCAGTGCGGCGAGCGCCGCCACGTCCCACTCCTCGCCGTCGAGCCCCCCGCGCGCACCGGTCGTGCCGGCGGCGGCGGCGGCGCCGCCCGCCGCGAGGACCGTGGTGACAAGGGCGCGGGCTCCGTGGCGACGCAGGAGCTCGACGATCGGCCGGGCGCCCTCGTCACGCAACGTGTAGCACCACAGCGCGAGCGCCTGCCCGCCCGCCGCGCCGATGGCGGCGCACAGGTCGTCGACGAATTGGGTGTTGCCGGCGACCAGGTGGGCGCGGTAGAAGACCACGCCGACCACCGGGCCGGTCCCCGACGGGTCCGGCTCGCGCCAGACGCCGTGGTCGGCGACCGGGCTCGGCGGCTCGAACCCCCACCCGTCGAAGCAGACGGTGTCGGCGACGAAGCGGAGCAGGTTCTCGAGGTTGGCCGGCCCTCCGTGCACCAGGTAGGCGAACGCCTCGGTGACCGTGGCGCTCGGCACCGTCGACGCCGCGGTCAGCTCGGCGTCGGGGACCGCTTCGCCGCCGAAGGCCAGGAGCGCCACGGCGCGCGACGCGCACTCGGCGCGCAGGCGGTCGAAGCCCTCCGGCCAGGCTCGGCGGCCGCCGAGGAGGCGGACCAGCACGCAGCTGGCCCCGCGGAGGTCGCCGATGGGGTCAGCTGCCCACGTCGGCGCGGCGGTGACGACGGGGAAGCCGTTCGGGAGGCTCTCGATGGCCGTCCGCAGCGCCAGCAGATCGGTGTCGGTGGACACGATGACGTGGATCCGCCCGGTGCGCACCTCGGCCGGCGCGGTCATGGCTCCTCCCGTCGCCGCAGGCTGCAGCCCTCACAGGTGCGACCCGCCGACGTGCGGTACCACAGGCAGCAGGCGGCTCGCTGCCAGACCCACTCGGTGCTGGCGGCGTCGAAGCACCCCGTCCCCGCCAGCCACTGCGCGCGACCGAAGAGCTCGGCCGCCCGGCGGCGGATCGCCGCCCGCTCACCGTCGTCGCCGCGGTCGCGGGCCGAGCCCTCGACTGCCCGGAACGCCGCGGCGCACGACGCGGCGACGTTGGCCCACACCAGGCGTTCCCCGAGGCGCCACGACGCCCGCACGATCGAGACGAACGGGACGAGGTGGGAGGCGAACGCGGCGTCGAGCAACGACTGGACGTCGCCCGCGTGGCCGAGCTCGCCGGAGCGAAAGCGCAGCGCTCTCGCCCGCCCGCCCGCGAGTCGAACCGACGTCGCGCTCGCCGCCGGCGAGGGCCAGGGCAGGCCGACGGCGTAGGCCGCCAGGCTGACCGCGCCGACCCGGTGCGCGTAGGACTGGACCAGCAGCGAGGCCGCCACCTGGCGGTCGCCGTCCCCGGGCGGACCGGCACCGTCGATCGCCTCGTCCAGATCCGCCGCGGTGATGGCATCGCAGTCGCACCAGCCCTCCTCGCCCGCCGGTGGCTCCCCGGTCGACGCCCGCAGGTGCGCCACCCGGGATCCGACCGCGGCGAGCACGTCTTCGAGGTCGGCGATCACGCCAGGGCTCCTTGGGCGAGGATCGTGTCGAGCGCGTCCATGTCGAGGTGCGCTTCGACCGCGTCGGCCAGCCGGTCGATCCGTCGCTGGCGGGTGGCTTCGAACGAGCCGCCGTGGCCGATGCGCTTGCCCGCCTTCCGCGCGACCTGCTCGAGAAGCGCTGCCCGCGCCTGGTCGGACTCGAGCAGGCCGTGCAGCGAGGTGCCCCACACCGCCCCGCCGCCCGGGGTCGTCCCCATCGCGCCGTCGCCGGTCCCGTCGTCGAGCTCGACGAACGCCGGCCCCGACGTGCGCACGACACCGTGGTGGATCTGGTAGCCGCTCGCCGGACGGCCGAGCACGTGCCCGTGGCGCCACCGGGTGACCTTTCGGGGGCCGAACGTCGTGGACGCGTCCAGCACGCCGAGACCGTCGACGACACGCTCGGCGGACTCGACGCGCTCGGGGTCGGCGATCGAGCGGCCGAGCATCTGGTAGCCGGCGCAGATGCCGAGCACCACGCCGCGCGCGGCCTCGACGGCCCGGTCCAGCCCGCGCCCGCGCAGCCACGCCAGGTCGGCGACGGTGGTCTTGGAGCCGGGCACGACGAGGAGGTCGGGCTGGCCGACGCTGCGGGCGTCGTCGACCCAGCGCAGCCGTACCCCGGGCTCCAGGCGCAGCGGGTCGATGTCGGTGAAGTTGGCGATGTGGGGCAGCCGCACCACCGCCACGTCGAGCAGGTCGAGCTCGCCGGCCGGGCCGGCGACGTCCCCGTCGCCTGGCGCGACGCCGAGCGGCCGGTCCAGGGCGAGCGAGTCCTCGCTGTCGATCTCGGGACCGTCCAGCCACGGCAGCACCCCGAGGGTCGGGACGCCGGTCCGCTCCTGCAGCCGGGCCGTGCCGTCGAAGAGGAGCGCCGGGTCACCCCTGAACTTGTTGACCACGAAGCCCTTCACCAGCGCGCGGTACTCGTCGGGCAGGAGGGCGACCGTCCCGAACAGCGCGGCGAACACCCCGCCCAGGTCGATGTCACCGACGACGATGGCCGGGAGGCCGGCGTCGTGGGCGAGGCGGAGGTTGACGATGTCGGCATCGAGGAGGTTGATCTCGGCGGGGCTGCCCGCGCCCTCGAGGATCACCACGTCGTAGCGCCCGCGCAGATCGGCCAGCGCGCCCAGGGCGACGCCGAGCAGCTCGGGCTTCATCCGGTGGTACTCGGCCGCCGTCATCGTGCCCAGCGGGCAGCCCATCACGACCACCTGGCAGTGGCGCTCCCCCATGGGCTTCAAGAGCACGGGGTTCATGGCGACCTCGGCGTCGACACCGGCCGCCTTGGCCTGCCAGGCCTGGGACCGGGCGATCTCGTGGCCGGCGGGCGTGACCGCCGAGTTGTTCGACATGTTCTGGGCCTTGAAGGGCGCCACCCGCGCCCCCCGCCTGGCGTAGTGCCGGCACAGCGCAGCCGCGACCGTGCTCTTGCCGGCATTCGACGTGGTGCCGCACACCATCACCGTGCCCGAGGGATGCGACGGCTGCCACTTGCTCACCCTTGACGTCTCCCGCGCCGAGCTCTCAGTCGGCCCAGGTGTCCTGGCTCCCGGATCAACGCTCGCCCCTGCCTTCCAGCCCTGCGGGGCCGTGGCTCCAGGTGGGGTTCGCTCCCCGGTTACAGTTGCGGGACAGCCCCGGTCTCTCACCGGTGTTCCCTGTAACCGCCTGGGACGCTACCAGCCCAGCGACCCGGCCCTCAATCCACGAGACCACCGTGACCGACCCGCCTCGCCTGCTGCTGCTCGGGGGAACGACCGAGGCCACCCGCTTGGCGGCGGCGTTGGCTCGACGCGACGACGTGGTGGTCGTGACCTCGTTGGCGGGCCGGACGGCGAGCCCCGGGCCTCTCCCCTCTGCGCACCTCCCCCCTGCGCCCCCTGCGCACCGCACGGGCGGGTTCGGCGGCACCGACGGGCTGGCCGCGTACTTGCGCGCCGAGCGCATCTCGGCCCTCGTCGATGCGACCCATCCGTTCGCCGCGCGGATGCGGTGGCACGCCTACGACGCCTGCAACCAGGTGGGGGTGCCGAGGCTCCGCCTCGAACGGCCCCCCTGGCGGGCACAGGCGGGAGACCGCTGGACGATCGTGGCCACCGTGGCGGCGGCGGCCGCGCAGATCGCCGGCGGTCCGTCCGAGCGGGTGTTCGTGACCACCGGTCGCAAGGAGCTGGCCGCCTTTGCCCCTGCCTCCGACGGGCGGCGACAGTGGTTGATCCGCTCGCTCGATCCGCCGCAGCACCTGCCCGTGCAGCCCGCGGTGGCGATCCTCGATCGGGGCCCGTTCAGCGTCGAGGGGGAGACGACGCTGCTGGCGCGGCACCGCATCGACCTCGTGGTGACCAAGAACAGCGGCGGGGACGCCACCGCCGCCAAGCTCGAGGCAGCTCGGAACCTGGGGGTGGCAGTCCTGGTCGTCGACCGCCCGCCGTCGCCCGAGGGCCCGTCGACCAACACCGTCGCCGACGCCGTCGAGTGGGTGAACGGATCGCTCGGGCTCTCGGGAGGCTAGGCGCGCGCTCGTGCGCCCGCCACCGAGCTCGAGCCGGCCATCGCTGCGGCGACCGCCTCGGGTGCCGGGCCGCTGGCGCCGCCGCGGTGCTCGACGGAGAGGGCCGCGGCCACGTTGGCGAACCTGGCGGCGGCGACCGGATCGTCACCGGCGGCGAGCCGCGCCAGCATGGCACCGACGTGGACGTCGCCGGCGCCGGTCGTGTCGACG
>JAJZJC010000166.1 GCA_021810205.1 Actinomycetes bacterium | reverse complement strand
AAGCGGCTGCAGCCGCCATCGACAACCAGCGAGCTCCGGTCGCCGTGTCCGCAACGGCGTCGAGATATCCATGGTGGCTCGACGTCGAGACGACAAACACCTGGCAGTCGGACACCACGATGAACGTTGCCGACCTCCAAGGCATGATCGCCGGACTGCAGGCGGCCGGGGTGACCACGGTGGGGGCGTACTCGACCTCCAGCCAGTGGGACGCCATTACTGGGGGGACCAGCGCTACGTCGGGATCGCTCGACCAGATTCCCAATTGGATTCCCGGCGCAAGAACCCTCTCCGGCGCGCAGGCAAACTGCACGCAGACTTCCTTCACCGGAGGCCGCGTCACCTTGACGCAGTGGGTCGGCCATCCCGACGACGGGGACTACGCCTGTTGAATCCCCCTCCAGCTCCTCTCCGAGTGCGCGTCGTGCACGGCGTCGAAGTCGCCGGTCGAGCGATCTTCTCCGCCCACGCTCACCTCCCCGGTGCCCGGCTCGGGTCCGGCGCTTCCCACCCGAGCTGATCGACCTGATCTGCAGACGTCAGATCGACTTCGCGAAGGTCTTCGACCTCGAGCTACGGCTCGACCACGCTACCGCCCGCGCGAGGGAGAAACGGCGCGCCGTCAAGACGCGACTGCGAGGCTGACGGCTCTGCCCCGAACAATCGAAAGGGAGGCTTTCCTCGATGGAGATGCAGACCAAGAGTCCCACCGCGAAGGGCTCGTCAGACTGGTTCACCGGCGACGTCTTCGTGGATCGCATTGCCCGGGGACAGGGCGATACCCCCATGACCGTCGGGGCAGTCCACTTCACGCCTTGCGCACACACCGCTTGGCACCGCCACAGTATCGGCCAAACTCTCTACGTCACTGAAGGCGTCGGATACGTCCAGTCCCGTGGAGGACCGCGCATCACCATCCGCCCCGGTGACGTGATCCGCATCGCAGGCGGCGAAGAGCACTGGCATGGCGCCACTCCCGACAACTTCATGACCCATATCGCCGTCACGGAAGGCGACACCGAGTGGGGAGCACAGCTCACCGATGCCGAGTACCAACCTCCCGCCGCGTGACGCAGCGTCTCACCTGCAGGTCTGTCACGGCGAAGACGATCCGCTACTACGAGGAGATTGGACTCCTTCCTCCGGCCGAGCGCGAGGCGAACGGCTACCGCTTGTACGACCGAGGCGCACTCCAGCGGCCCCGATTCGTGCAACATGCACAGGCGGCCGGCCTGAGTCTGAGGGAGATCATGCAGGTGCTCATGATTCGCTTTGAGGGGCGGGCGCCATGTGTCCACGTTCGCGAGCGGTTGTGCCACCATCTGGAGCAGATCGAGGCGCGTCGCGCTGAACTTCGCGCCACCCGGCGTGAGCTCCAGGACCTCGCCAGGCACGCCGAGACCGTCGACCCGGCGTCGTGTCCAGAAGAGGTCATCTGTTCCATCCTCGTGCGCGAGGGATAAGCGGTTTCATAAGCTTTCGGTCGCCAATGCGGGCGGGTGACGCCCGCGACGGTCCTCGACGAGACAAACGGTGTGACCTTTATCGGCGATCCCTGCCCGGTCGGCGGTGAGCCCACCTGGCCGCGCCAATCACTCGTCGTTACCGTCGAGTTGGGAGGCAGCAGTGCTTGTACTTGGCGCCGCTGCCGCATGGACAGGAGTCGTTACGGCCGGTGGCCTGCCAGATCCGCCGCTCGGCGTGTTCGCTGACCTCGAGCTCGCCCATGATCGCCGTCAGGGAGGACCCGGTACGCGCGAGCTCGGCCATGCGGATGAGGAGGGGGAGGGCGTGGTCGTAGAAGCGGCGGTACCCGGCGCAGAGGTAGTTGAGCGTGGGCTCACCGCCCGGGGCTACCACGAAGCGGTCCTTCGGGCAGCCGCCGTGGCAGAGGAAACGGACCGGACAGCGGTGACAACACTGCGGCAGACCATCCCGCTTGGCCGCGCCGAAGGCGGCCTGCTCGGGCCCGTCGAGTAGCGTGCCGAGCTCATCGGTCATGATGTCGCCGAGACGGTGGGCGGGGTCGACGAAGTGATCGCAGGCGTACAGGCTGCCGTCGTGCTCGAGGGCGGGGACCCGCCCGCAGGTCTCGGCCATGACGCAGAGAGTGGCGGGCTGGCCCGAGACGACGAGGAGCGGCTCGAGGAAGTTCTGCACGGCGATCCGCCCGACGTCATAGCGGACCCACTCATCGAAGACCTGCGAAAGAAAGGCTCCCATCCCCTCGGGATCCACCGATCGCTCCGACACGCGGCCGTCGACGTGGGTTTCGACGATGGGGAGGAACTGGAGCCATTGCACCTGCGCGGCCAAGAAGAAGCGGTAGACCTCGAGGGGGTGGCCGGTGTTGGTGGCATTGAGGGTGCACAGCACGTCGGGCTCGATGCCTGCGGCTCGGAGCCTGCGGAGGCCCCCGAGCACCCGGTCGTGCGTTGGGCGGCCCCGGCGGTCTTTGCGCATGGCGTCATGAAAACGGGCAGGGCCGTCGACGCTGATTCCCACACTGAAGCGGTGCTCGGCGAGAAAGGTGCACCAGGCATCGTCAAGGAGGGTGCCGTTGGTTTGCAGGTTGTTCACGCAGCGCCATCCGGGCGGCAGGTGGCGCGCCTGGAGCTCGACAACCAGACGAAAGAACCCGAGGCCGGCGAGCGTCGGTTCCCCGCCGTGCCAGGCGAAGTGCACCACCGGCCCGGTGCTGGCGGCAATGGTCGCTCGGATGTAGGCCTCGAGCACCTCGGGGCGCATCCGGAAACGCTCGCCCGCGGGGAAGAGCTGGGCTTTTGGCAGGTAGTAGCAGTAGCTGCAGTCGAGGTTGCAGAGCGGGCCGGCAGGTTTGGCCATTACGACGAAGGCTTCGGCTGGGCTCATGACGCGTCGCTGCTCACCGGGTGAGGTGGCCGAGCGGCGAGGTTGCGGCCGCGATGCCGAAGCGCTGGCCCATGTGGAGGTCCCAGCCGA
>JAJZJC010000165.1 GCA_021810205.1 Actinomycetes bacterium | reverse complement strand
AGTCCACGCGGAGGTTGGCGCGGAGCTTCACGCGGAAGTCCCGCCCCCGTAGCTCAGGGGATAGAGCGTCGGTTTCCTAAACCGTGCGTCGCAGGTGCGAATCCTGCCGGGGGCGCCGACCAGTCCTCCGCGCCAACCTGCGCGGCGGACTGGGCAGTCTCGCTGCCGAGATCGTAGAGGGTGGCTGCGACATCGAGGGCGCTGTCGGCCGGCTGGTAGACGACGTCGAGCTGTAGCGAGTCGAACATCGCCCGCAGTTCGCCCTGGGGCGCCGCGTCGAGCGAGCTGGCGAGGATCGGCAGGCGGTCGAGCAACGGGGCGACGTCGGCCAACGTGGGCGCCTCTGTCGCCGAGGCTCGGGCGAGTGCCACCAATCGCTCGCGCCGCTCGGCGATGGCGTCTTCCAGCTCGGCCACGCGCTCGCCGGCGCGACGGCGCAGTGCGGGGGTGACGTCGTCGGCTTCGAGGTTCACGAGCTGGCGGCCGATGCGCCGTTCGAGGTCGGCGATCTCGGCTTCGATCTCGCTGGCGCGCTCTCTCGCCGGGGCGGTCCGTTCGGGCTCGGTGGCGGCGTCGAGGGCGTGCCGCCAGTAGTCGGTGCGCTCGGGGCCGAAGAGGGCGGTGGCGAGGAACGGGAGCAGCGCGTCGTTGAGCCGCTGCTCGTTCAGGTACACGTGGGGCGGATGGCCCACCGGGATGTCCTTCGAGCGCTGGTGGGAGGGCTGGCAGGAGTAGTACGTCGTGTTGCGGCGGTGGTTGCCCCACATGCGCAGTCCGCAGATCCCGCAGCGGAGCAGGCCGCGGAAGAGGTAGTCGCGCTTTGCGGTGGGTCGGGCGACGGTCGCCAGGACTCCTTGCCGTGAGCGCTCGTTGGCTTTGGCCCGCGCCTGCACGGCCTCGTACTCCTCCCGGCTGACGATGGCGGGGTGGGCGGGCTCCTCGGACCAGATCCACGTCTCCGGCGGGTTCATGCGGTTGTGGCCCTTCTTGCGGGCTCTGCGGTTCCAGACCTGGTAGCCGGTGTACTTGGGGTTCCTGAGCACCTCCCACACTGAGGACCTGCTCCAGGCACCGCGTGCGGTCGTCGGATCGACCGGCACAGGTGGTGGGTAGCGGTCGGGGTCGGCGTTCAAGCGGTCGCGGATCTGGAGGAGCCCCACGCCTCCGCCGAGGTACCAGTCGTAGATGGCGCGCACGACGGGCGCGCGCACGGGGTCCAGCTCCAAGGTCCGCTTGTTGATCCCGCGGCTCGCCTTGTGCGGGTTCGGGTGGTCGTGGGTGACGAAGCGATAGCCGTAGAGGGCGACGCCTCCGGTGTGCCAGCCCTGGCGGGTCGAGGTCTCCTGGCCCTGGCGTGACTTCACCATCAGCTCGTGGTGGTAGCCCCGCGCGATGCCGATGTTCACGTGGCGCAGCACGATCGTGCCGAAGGACTCTTCCAACGGCTCGTCGGCCGCGCAGAGGCGCACGCCCGCCTGGCGGAGCTCGTCTTCGACCCGGAACGCGACCGAGGAGTTGCGAGAGAGGCGGCTGATCGACTCCACGATCACCCGGTCGAAGCGGGCCGGGCGCTTCGCCGCGTCGGCGAGGAGGTCCTGCAGTCCGCCGTCGCGGGGGATCGGGATGTCGAAGCCCGCCAAGCCCCCCGAGCCGCGCTCCGCGTAGGCGCGGGTGCCCGACTCGATGTCGTAGTAGTGGGCGACGATGCGCCCGCCGGCCTCTGCCACCTGGCGCTCTGCGTTTTGGAGCTGGCGGGGAAAGGAGAGCGTGGGGTCCTGCTCGTCCTCGGTCGAGACCCGTCCGTACCAGGCGTAGCGGGGGGCGGCGGTCGGCTTGGTCATGGCAGGACCTCCTCGCCCTGTCCTACCTCTGTCTCGGCGAGGGAAGCGAGCAGCGCCGAGAGCGCCCTGCCCTGGGCGGCCGCCAGTGCCCGGCCGGCCTCGCCACCGACGAGGCGAAGCTGTCCACGTACCGCGAGAGGGTGCTCGCCCCGGCCTGGTTCGGAGGCGGGCTCTGGCCCTGGAGGCGAGGGGCGTGCGGGACGGTGTCGATGCTCAAGTTCGGCGCCATGACGGGTGGCCGGGGGGCGGTTGTTGGTCATCGGCTCGGCACCGTGGCCCGCGCGGCCAGCTCGATGAGCCGGCGCCGGGGTGCCGCCTCGCCCAGCGCGAGCCAGACCGCTTCGGCGGGACTGCCGGTGCCGGCGGCGGCCGTCGCGACGGGCAGGGCGGTCCCTTCGAGTGCCCGGCGCAGCGCCGGCTCACGGCCTGGTTGGGCCAGCCAGAACAACACGGAGCGGGCCGAGCCCTCGGCCTCGGCGAGGTCGCGGTAGCCCTCCAGCTTGGCCGCGACCCGGGCGAGGGTCTCGGTCCCGGTGTCGTGCTCGACGAAGAACTCGACCCGGTGCCCGGCTTCTTCCCAGACCCCGTACGCGTCGGGACGCACGAAGTCCCCCCACTCCGCAGCGCACCGCCGCTCGGACCACCACGCGCCCATCGCCGCGTCCGGCCGGGAGCGTGCCGCGGCGTGGAGGGCGCAGAAGAAGCTGTTCACCCCGAGGGTGTGGGCGGTTCGTTGCCCGGCCGCGAGCGCCACCACCCGGTCGCGCAGCACCGAGGCCCGCGGCGGATCCACCCCGCGTTCGGCTGCGACCAGGCCAGCGCCGAATGGCCCCAACGTGTAGCGCCAGGACTCCGAACCCACCGGGCGGATGGAGCGGAACCGTTCCAAGACTCCGAGGCGCCACAGCGTGACGAGGCGATGCTGGGCCGAGACGAGGCTCGTGAAGCAGAGGTCGCAGATCTGCTCGGTGGTGAGGATCCGGTGCTCCCACAGCACCCGGCAGATGAGGCGGTCGCGTTCGGTCAACCGGCCGAGCACGTCGAGCGCCGACACGGCGCCCCGCCGGAGAGGAGAAGAAGCAGTCATGACATGCTCCACGAGTCGGGGTCCTCCGACGCCGGGG